>NZ_JBIATA010000042.1:0-69142 GCF_042891295.1 Streptomyces sp. NPDC001902
GCGGTAGCGAGGGTGTCTATCTCGGTCGTCACACACTGAGACTGGACACCCTCGCCTCGTCTACGGGCCCAAACCCTTGGAATCGATCATCTAGGGCAACGGGGGCGCGGTACGGGCCGGATTGGCCTCCAGCGCCTCCAGGGCGATGCGCACGGCCTCGTCCAGCTGCGGGTCGCGCCCGGCGGCCCAGTCCTGCGGGGTGTGGACGACCTCCACGTCCGGGTCGACACCGTGGTTCTCCACGTCCCAGCCCACGCCCTCCAGCCACGTGGCGTACTTCGGCTGGGTGACCAGCGTCCCGTCGACCAGGTGGTAGCGGGAGTCGATGCCGATGACGCCGCCCCAGGTCCTGGTGCCCACCACGGGCCCGATCCCCAGCGCCTTGATCGCCGCGTTGACGATGTCGCCGTCCGAGCCGGAGAACTCGTTCGCGACGGCCACGACGGGCCCGCGCGGAGCGTCCAGCGGGTAGCTGAAGGCGGGCAGCCCGCGCGGCAGGTCCCAGCCCACGATCCGCCGCGCCAGCTTCTCCACGACCAGTTGGGAGGTGTGGCCGCCGCGGTTCTCCCGCACGTCCACGACCAGACCCTCCCGGGTGACCTCCACGCGCAGGTCGCGGTGGATCTGGGCCCAGCCGGAGCCGACCATGTCGGGCACGTGCAGGTACCCCAGCCGTCCGCCGGACAGCTCGCGCACGTACGCCCGGCGCCCGGTCACCCAGTCGTGGTAGCGCAGCGGCTCCTCGTCCCCGATGGGCACGACGACGACATGGCGCACCGCCCCGCCGTCGGCCGGGCCGACGGTGAGCTCCACGGGCTTGCGCACGGTGCCGAGCAGCAGCGGGCCGGGGCCGGCCAGCGGGTCCACGGGCCGTCCGTCCACCGCGAGGATCGCGTCGCCGGCGCGGACCGCGACGCCCGGCGCGGCCAGCGGGGACCCGGCCCGGGGGTCGGAGGTCTCCGAGGGCAGCACGCGCTCCACCCGCCACACGCCGTCCGCGTCGCGGGCGAGGTCCGCGCCGAGCAGGCCCTGGCGGTTCAGCGCGTCACCGCGGCCGCCGGGCGGGGTGACGTAGGCGTGCGAGGTGCCGAGCTCGCCCGCCACCTCCCAGAGCAGGTCGACGAGGTCGTCGTGGGTGGCGACCCGGTCCAGGACGGGCCGGTAGCGCTCGCGCACGCCGTCCCAGTCGACGCCGCCCATGTCGGCGCGCCAGAAGTTGTCCCGCATCAGCCGGTGCGACTCGTCGTACATCTGACGCCACTCGGCCTGCGGGTCCACGGTGACGCGGACCCGGGAGAGGTCGACGGTCACGTTGCTGTCGGTCTCGTCGTCGGACGGTGCCGACTTGTGGTCGGCCGCCGCCACCCGCAGCCGGTGACCGGACGTCACCAGCACCTTGTTGCCGTCCCCGCTGACGGCGTAGTCGTCGGCGTCGTCGGCGATGTCCTCCACGCGCAGCTGCTTGAGGTCGTACCGCTCCAGCGCGGTGGACGGCGGCTCGGCCTCGGGCGAGGCCAGGCTCGCCCCCAGGACGCCGCGCACGGGGTGCCGGAGCCACAGGACGCCGTCCTTGGCCGCGCGCAGCGTGGAGTAGCGGGCAGCCTCCACCGGGAAGGGCACGATGCGGTCGGCCAGGCCCTCGGCGTCCACCTTGGTGACGGGGGTGCGGTGCCGGTCCTCGCCGTCCTCCTTGCGGGAGTCCTTCTTGCCCTCGTCCTGGCCGCGGTCGTCGCCGTCCTTGTCCTCGGACGAGGAGTCGACCGGCCGCCCGTGGCGCTGCGGGCCGAAGGGCGAGGGCGTGGTGGCGGCGAGCGTGATCAGGTGGGGGCGGCAGGAACCGAGGAAGGCGAGGTCGAAGACGTGCTCGTCGTAGACCGGGTCGAAGGAGCGCTCGGACAGGAACGCCAGGTGCTTGCCGTCGGCGGTGAAGGCGGGCGAGAAGTCCCGGAAGCGCAGCGGGGTCGCGTCGACGACGGCGAGGTCGGCGGTCGAGGCGAGCTTGAGCTGGCGCAGCGGGTCGGGACCGGCGTGCGACCACGCGAGCCAGGCCGAGTCGGGCGAGAAGGCGAGGCCGCTCGCGGGGCCGTGCTCGCCCTCGACGACGGTGCGGACCTCACCGGTCTGGGCCTCGACGAGCAGCACCCGGCCGTCGTGCGAGGCGACGGCGATCCGGTGGCCGTCCGGGGAGACGCTCATGGACAGGACCCGGCCGAGCCGCCCCGCGGCCAGCCTGCGGGGCGCGGTCGTGCCGGAGCCCGCCGCGGGGGCGATCTCCAGCGCGTCCTCGCCCTCGGCGTCGGTGACCCAGACGACCTGCTGGTCGCCCTCGCCGCCGAACACCCGCGGCAGCCGCGTGCGCACCCCCGGCTCGGCGGACAACGCCCGCGCCGGGCCGCCGCGGTGGGTGACCCAGTGCGTGGTGCCGCGGATCTCCACCGCGCTGCCACGGCCGGTGTGGTCGGGCCGGGCGTCGCCGAGGTGGTGGGCCGCGTGGACCGGGTGCGGCTGCAGGTCGGCACGCTGGCCGCCGAGGCGTACCTCGACCGGGCGGGCCTGCGCGCCGTCGAGGTCGTCCAGCAGGAACAGCCGGCCGGTGCTGGTGTAGACGACGCGGGTGCCGTCGGTGGCGGCCTGCCGCGCGTAGAAGCCGCCGTCCTCCACGGCGGTGTGCCGGCGCAGGTCGCCGCCGTCGGGGAGGCTGGAGTAGAGCGCGCCGACGCCCTCGTGGTCGGAGAGGAAGGCGATCCTCTCCCCCACCCACATCGCGCACTCCAGGTTGCCGTCCAGGCCGGCGTGGATCCGCTCGAACTCCCCGTCGCCGGTGCGGTCGATCCACAGCTTGCCCGCGGTGCCGCCCCGGTAGCGCTTCCAGGCCGCGGCCTCGCGGCCCATCGTGGCCGACAGCAGCAGCACGGCCCCGTCCGGCCCGTGGGCGACGTCGCCGACCGGCCCGTACGGCAGCGTCGACGCGGGACCGCCGTCGACCGGGATCGCCCGCGCCCAGCTGCGGCGCAGCGACGCCTGCCCGGACGTGCTGATGGCCAGTACGTCGCCGCCGGGCGTCCAGCCGCGCACGGAGGTGCGGCCGCTGCCCCAGTACGTCAGGCGTTTCGACGGCCCGCCGTCGGTGGCCGCGACGTGCACCTCGGGTGCGCCGTCCCGCGTGGAGGTCCACGCGATGAGCGCCCCGTCGGGGGAGAACCGCGGATGGCCGACGGGCATGTTGTCCGCGCTGACCCGCCAGGCCCGGCCGGCGCCGTCCAGCGGGGCGGCCCAGACGTCGTCCTCGGCGGTGAAGGTGATCAGGTCACCGTGCAGGTGCGGGAAGCGGAGGTACGCGGGGTGCGAAGGCTGCGGCTGCGTCACGTCGTCACACTAACCACCCGGCGCCCTGCTGGTCAGGGGTTTTCGATCTCATTGCCCGCCGGGGGGGATTCCGGCCCGGCGGCCGCCTCAGCCCCAGCGCCCGGTGCGGCCGAGCAGGAGGGCGGTCGCGGCGACGCCGGCGGTGGAGGTGCGCAGGACACTGGCGCCGAGTCGGTACGGCTTGGCACCGGCCGCGGCGAAGGCGTCGAGCTCCTCCGGGGAGACCCCGCCCTCGGGGCCGACGACGAGCACGACGTCACCCTCGGGCGGCAGCGGGGCCGCGGCGAGCGGCTCGGAGCCCTCCTCGTGGAGGACCGCGGCGAACGCCGCACCGGACAGCAGCCCGGCGACCTGACGGGTCGTCATCATCTCGGCGACCTCGGGGAACCTCAGGCGCCGGGCCTGCTTGGCGGCCTCGCGGGCGGTGGAACGCCACTTGGCCAGGGACTTGGCGCCGCGCTCGCCCTTCCACTGGGTGATGCAGCGCGCGGCGGCCCACGGCACGACCGCGTCGACGCCGACCTCGGTCATGGTCTCGACGGCGAGTTCCCCGCGGTCGCCCTTGGGCAGCGCCTGGACGACGGTGATCCGCGGGCGGGGCTCGGCCTCCTCGCGGACGTCGGCGACGGCGACCTCGAGCGTGTCCTTGCCGTCGACGGCCGCCACCGTGCCGTACGCGCCGCGTCCCAGGCCGTCGGTGAGCACGATCTCCTCGCCGACCCGCAGCCGGCGCACGGACACCGCGTGCCGCCCTTCGGGGCCGGAGAGGGTGATGCGGTCCGTGCCCAGCGCTCCGGGTTCGACGACGAAGACGGGTGCGGTCACGGCGCGGTCCTCGGGGAGCGGTGGGTCAGGGCGGCCATGCGGCCATCGTTTCACGGCACGCGACGGCCCGCGGTCCAGGGTGTCCACCCCGGACCGCGGGCCGGTGGGCGGCCGGGCCCCGTCGGCCCGGCCGTGTCGTGCTAACGCCCGTTGAACGCGTCCTTCAGGCGGGAGAACAGGCCCTGCTGGCCCGGCTGGAACTGCCCCATGGGCCGTTCCTCGCCGCGCAGCTTCGCCAGGCGGCGCACCAGCTCCTCCTGCTCCGGGTCGAGCTTGCCCGGGGTCTGGACCTCGACGTGCACGATGAGGTCGCCCCGGCCACCGCCCCGCAGGTGGGTGATGCCGCGCTGGTGGAGCGGGATCGACTGGCCGGACTGCGTCCCGGGCCTGATGTCGATCTCCTCCAGCCCGTCCAGGGTCTCCAGCGGGACCTTGGTGCCCAGCGCCGCGGCCGTCATCGGGATGGTGACGGTGCAGTGCAGGTCGTCGCCGCGCCGCTGGAAGACCTGGTGCGGCAGCTCGCGGATCTCGACGTACAGATCGCCGGCGGGGCCGCCGCCGGGGCCGACCTCGCCCTCGCCCGCGAGCTGGATGCGGGTGCCGTTGTCGACACCGGCCGGGATCTTGACCGTGAGCGTGCGCCGCGACCGGATCCGGCCGTCGCCCGCGCACTCCGGGCACGGGGTGGGGACGACGGTGCCGAAGCCCTGGCACTGGGGGCACGGCCGGGAGGTCATGACCTGGCCCAGGAAGGACCGCGTGACCTGCGAGACCTCACCGCGGCCGCGGCACATGTCACACGTCTGCGCGGTCGTGCCCGGGGCCGCGCCCTCGCCGTGGCAGGTGTTGCAGATGATGGCCGTGTCGACCTGGATGTCCTTGGTCGTGCCGAAGGCCGCCTCGTCCAGCTCGATCTCCAGCCGGATCATCGCGTCCTGGCCGCGCCGTGTGCGCGAGCGCGGACCGCGCTGGGACGCCGTCCCGAAGAAGGCGTCCATGATGTCGCTGAAGTTGCCGAAGCCCTGGCCGAAGCCCGCGCCTGCGCCCGCGCCGCCGCCGTTGGCCGACAGCGGGTCGCCGCCGAGGTCGTAGACCTGCTTCTTCTGCGGGTCCGAGAGCACCTCGTAGGCGGCGTTGATCTCCTTGAACCGCTCCTGGGTCTTCGGGTCCGGATTGACGTCCGGGTGCAGCTCGCGCGCAAGACGGCGGAAGGCCTTCTTGATCTCGTCCGGGCTTGCGTCGCGGCGTACGCCGAGCACGGCGTAATAGTCCGTGGCCACTACGACTCCGCCAGGATCTGTCCGACGTAACGTGCCACTGCGCGTACCGCTCCCATCGTTCCGGGGTAGTCCATGCGGGTCGGTCCGACCACGCCGAGTTTCGCCACCGCCTCGTCGCCCGAACCGTAGCCGACGGAGACGACCGATGTGGAGTTCAGGCCCTCATGGAAGTTCTCGTGACCGATTCTCACCGTCACGCCCGAGTCCTTGGCCTCGCCCAGCAGCTTGAGGAGCACCACCTGCTCCTCGAGCGCCTCCAGCACCGGGCGGATCGTCAGCGGGAAGTCGTGCCCGAAGCGGGTCAGGTTGGCCGTGCCGCCGAGCATGATCCGCTCCTCGGTCTCCTCGACCAGGGTCTCCAGCAGTGTGGCGAGGACCACCTGGACGGAGGGCCGGTCGTCGGGCTCGAAGCCCTCGGGGAGCTCCTGCACCAGCGGCGGGACGTCGCTGAACCGGCGTCCCACCACCCTGCTGTTCAGCCGGGCGCGCAGGTCGGCCAGGACGGTCTCGCCGACCGGCGCCGGGGCGTCCACCAGCCGCTGCTCCACCCGTCCGGTGTCCGTGATCAGCACGAGCATGATCCGGGCCGGGGCGAGCGCGAGCAGCTCGACGTGGCGCACGGTCGAGCGGGTGAGCGACGGGTACTGGACGATCGCGACCTGCCGGGTCAGCTGCGCCAGCAGCCGGACCGTGCGGGCCACCACGTCGTCGAGGTCGACGGCGCCGTCCAGGAAGTTCTGGATGGCCCGGCGCTCGGCGCCGGACAGGGGCTTGACGCTGGTGAGCCGGTCGACGAAGAGCCGGTAGCCCTTGTCGGTCGGCACGCGGCCCGCGCTGGTGTGGGGCTGCTGGATGTAGCCCTCGTCCTCCAGCACGGCCATGTCGTTGCGGACGGTGGCCGGGGAGACGCCGAGGGCGTGCCGCTCGGTGAGCGCCTTCGAGCCGACCGGCTCCTCGGTGCCCACGTAGTCCTGGACGATGGCACGCAGCACTTCGAGCCGTCGTTCGCTGAGCATCGCGCACCTCCAGTCGCTCGGTCACCGTGCGGGTCGTGTCGCCCCCGTGGCCTGGCACTCCTCTTCCCTGAGTGCCAGTTTTCCCCAAGTCAGTGTACGGCGGGGTGGCAAGACCTCGGCAAGGGCCGTCCACGGGTCCGGCCCGGGGGCGTCCTTGACCGGCCACCGTAGCGGGCGAGAGGCGTCCCGCGGGGATACCGTCGCGTTGTGGAGACCACACCGACCGCACCGGACTCCCCCGGCGGCTGGGAGCAGCTCGCACCGGGGGTGGCGCGGCGGCGGCTGCCCTTCCTCGACGTGACCGTCGGGGTCGTCGTCGGCGACGAGGGCGTGCTGCTGGTCGACACGGGTTCCTCGGTCCCCGAGGGTGCCGGACTGCGCCGGGAGGTGCGCGAACTGACCGGGCGGGACGTGACGCACATCGCATTCACCCACGGCCACTTCGACCACGTCTTCGGCGCCGCCGCCTTCGAGGGCGTCCAGGTCTTCGGGGAGATGACCCTCGACGCCTACCTCGACCGCGAGCGCTTCTCGCTGGGCCTGGACGCGGTCGAGCACGGCGCCGGCAAGGCCGAGTCCGCACGGGCCGCGGACGCCCTCGTACGCCCCGGCCACCTCGTGGACGGCTCCTACGAGCTCGACCTCGGCGGCGACCGCCAGGTCCTGCTGGTCCACCCGGGTGAGGGCCACACCACCCACGACCTGGTGGTGGTCGTGCCGGGCACGCCGGCCGTGGTCTTCTGCGGGGACCTCGTCGAGGAGTCCGGCGAGCCCCAGGCCGGCCCCGACGCCGCCCCGCACTCCTGGCCCGCGACCCTGGACCGGCTGCTGCGGCTGGGCGGCGAGACCGCGCTGTACGTGCCGGGCCACGGCGCCGTCGTCGACGCCCGCTTCGTCCGCGCCCAACGGGACGCGCTCTCCGCCCGGTTCGGATCCGCCTGAGCGCCGGCCCGCGCGGATACGATCCCTGGCATGCGCAGCCGCAACTACGACCCCGACCTCACCCCGCCGTGGAAGCGTCCCGCCACGCCCGCACCCGAGGTCGCGGCCGAACGGGACCTGGTGGTGGAGGAGGTGTCCACCGGCTACTGCGGCGCGGTCGTCCGCTGCGAGAAGACCGCCGAGGGCCCGACGGTCACCCTGGAGGACCGCTTCGGCAAGCACCGCGTGTTCCCGATGACGCCCCGCGGCTTCCTCCTGGAGGGCCGCGTGGTCACCCTCGTACGCCCCTCCGCCGCCGCCCCCGCGACCGGCCCCCGGCTGACCGCCTCCGGCTCCCTCGCGGTCCCCGGCGCCCGCGCCCGGGTCGCCCGCGCCGGCCGGATCTACGTCGAGGGCCGCCACGACGCGGAACTGGTCGAACGCGTCTGGGGCGACGACCTGCGCGTCGAGGGCGTCGTCGTCGAGTACCTGGACGGCGTCGACGACCTCCCGGCCATCGTCGCCTCCTTCGCCCCCGGCCCGGACGCCCGCCTCGGCGTCCTCGTGGACCACCTCGTCCCGGGCAGCAAGGAGTCCCGCATCGCCGCGGAGGTCACCGGCGAGCACGTCCTGGTCGCCGGCCACCCCTACATCGACGTCTGGGAGGCCGTGAAGCCCTCCTCCGTCGGCATCCCCGCCTGGCCGGCCGTCCCCCGCGGCCAGGACTGGAAGACCGGCGTGTGCCGCGCCCTGGGCTGGCCGGAGAACACCGGCGCCGCCTGGCAGCGCATCCTGGGCGCCGTCCACTCCTACCGGGACCTGCAGCCGGAACTGCTGGGCCGCGTGGAGGAACTGATCGACTTCGTCACGGCCCCGGGCTGAGTCAGTCGACCAGGTCCCTGACGACGGCGTCGGCGAGCAGGCGGCCGCGCAGGGTGAGGACGGCGCGGCCCTCGCGGTAAGGACCGGCCTCCAGGAGGCCGTCCCTCACGGCGAGCTCCGCGGCCCCGGCACCCGCCGGGGCCAGCAGGTCGAGCGGGCAGCCGTCGGACAGCCTCAGCTCCAGCAGGATCCGCTCCACACGGCGGTCCTCCGCCGCCAGCACCTCACGGCCCGCCCCGGGACTGCGGCCTTCCGCGAGCGCCGCCGCGTACGCCGCCGGGTGCTTGACGTTCCACCACCGCACCCCGCCCACGTGGCTGTGCGCGCCCGGCCCGGCGCCCCACCAGTCCGCGCCGGTCCAGTACAGCTCGTTGTGGCGGCACCGGGCCGCGTCCGAGGTCGCCCAGTTCGACACCTCGTACCAGCCGTAGCCGGCCGCCGCCAGGCGCTCCTCCGCGATCAGGTAGCGGTCCGCGTGCACGTCGTCGTCCGTCATCGGCACCTCGCCCCGCCGGATCCTGCGCGCCAGCTGCGTGCCCTCCTCCACGATCAGCGCGTACGCCGACACGTGGTCCGGCCCCGCGCCGATCGCGGCGTCCAGCGACGCCCGCCAGTCCTCGTCCGACTCCCCGGGCGTGCCGTAGATCAGGTCGAGGTTGACGTGCTCGAACCCCGCCGCCCGCGCCTCCGCCACGCACTGCTCCGGACGGCCGGGCGTGTGCCGCCGGTCCAGCACCTGCAGCACGTGCGGCCGGGCGCTCTGCATCCCGAACGAGACCCGCGTGTACCCCCCGGCCCGCAGTTCCTCCAGGTACGCCGGGTCCACGGACTCCGGGTTCGCCTCCGTCGTGACCTCCGCGCCCTCCGCCAGGCCGAACTCGTCACGGATGGCCCCCAGCATCCGGGCCAGGTCCGCGGCCGGCAACAGGGTGGGGGTCCCGCCGCCCACGAACACGGTCTCCACGCGGCGGGGGTCGTCACCCAGCACCTTGCGGGCCAGCCGGATCTCGTCGACCAGGGTGTCCGCGTAGTTCTCCCGGGAGGCGAGCACGCCGCCGGTGCCGCGCAGCTCGGCGGCGGTGTAGGTGTTGAAGTCGCAGTAGCCGCAGCGGGTCGCGCAGTACGGGACGTGCAGGTAGAACCCCAGCGGGCGGGACTCCGCGCCGCGCAGGGCGGTCGGCGGGAGCGCGCCGTCCTCAGGCATGGGCTCCCCGTCGGGCAGTACGGATGGCATGCGTCCCATTGTCCGCCATCCCCCGCGCGGGCTCCGCCGCCGCCCTGCGGTGCCCCTCGCGGCCGGCTGTTGCGTGCGGGTTGTTTGCGCCTGCGGCGGGCGGTTTCCCCGCCGCCCGCCCGATTGCCCGGCGCGGTCAGTGCGGGCCTGCGCACTGTTGGGTTGGGGTCGGTGCCGCGCCGGCGCACGTCCTCAGCGCTCGCGGTTTACCCCTGCAATATTCGGTGCCGGGTCCCCCGCTCGTCGCTTCCGGGCGCACCCCGCCACACCCCCTCCCGTCGAAAGGGCGCGTGACGGCCGGTGGGGGTTCTGGAAAGGCACTTGCGGCGGACCCCGGACCGCCTTCTGACCCCTACCGGCCGTTACTGATGATCTCGGCGGGATGTCGCGCTCGCGTCGACCGTCGACGCAGTTCAAGGCGCTGCGCCGGGCGCCATCACGCCAGGAATCTCAATAGTCGCCCCGATAACCGGAGGGGGTGTGCCGGGGTGCCCCCATGGGGGTCCCCCCGGCCGAAGGCTGTGGGGAGACGAGCGGAGCACGCGGCGCCCGACGATGTAGGGCAGCGCCGCGAGCGCCGAGGTGGGGGTCCCCCCGGCCGGGGGCTGGGGGAGGGCAGGAGGGCGGGGGAGAAACCGCAACCGCAACGGCGCCGCACACAACAACGGGCCGCAAGGGGCACCCCCCGCACACGGCGAACGCACTCTCACTGGGCCTGAAGCACAAGCACCGCGAGATCATCATCCGGCGGCGCCACGTCGTACTCGTGCACCGCCCGCCGGACCCGCTCCGCCACCCCCGCCGCCCCCAGCCCGGCGCACGCCGCGAGCACGGCCGCGAGTCCGTCGTCGTCGTCGAACTGACGGCTCCCGTTCCGCCGCTCCGTCACCCCGTCCGTGACGCACAGCAGCGTGTCCCCGGGGGCCAGCCGGAACGATTCGCTGCGGTACCGCGCGTCGTCCGTGATCCCGAGCAGTATCTGCGGCGCCGCCGCGGGCCGTACCGCGCCGCCTCCCGTGAGGAGCAGCGGAAGGGGGTGCCCGGCGCTGGCCAACGTGCACAGGGCACCGCCACCCGCACCACCGCCCGCCGCGCCCTCCCCCGCCCCCTGCGGCCCGTCCGGACCCTCCGGGACGATCTCCCCGTACAGCAGGGACAGGAAGCGCGGCCCCGCGTCCCACCCCGGCCCGAGCGCGTCGCCGAGCGTGGCGGCCGCGGCCTCGTCCGACAGCGCGCGGTTGAGCCGGTCGAGGACCTCCGCGACGCCGTACCCCTCGCGCGCGAGGAGCCGCATGACGGGCCGGGCGAGGCCGGTGACCGCGGCGGCCTCGGGGCCGTGGCCCTGGACGTCGCCGAGGGCGAAGCACCAGCGGCCGCCGCCCGCGGGGAAGAGGTCGTAGAAGTCGCCGCCGACGACGTCGGCACGCGTGGGCTCGTAGACGACGGCCGTGTCGACGCCCGGCACCGCGCCGAGCCCCGCGGGCAGCAGGCCGCGCTGCAGGACCCGGCTGATCATGGCCTGCCGCGTGTACTGGCGGGCGGTGCCCACCGCGAGGGCGACGCGGCGCGCGAAGTCCTCGATGAGACCGATGACCTCGTCGGGGAAGCGCATCAGCCCCGTGCGTCCGAGGAGCAGCGTGCCGTGCCGGCGGCCCCCGGTGACCAGGGGGCAGGCGAGGGCCGCGCCGACCGCTTCCACGCCGTGGGCGACGGCTGGCCACGGCCAGGGCACTGCGCCGGGGCGGGAGCCGGGCGGCGGCGGTTCCTTCTCCAGCACCATGCGGAGCGCGTCGATGCGGCCCTCCGCCGCGTGCCAGACGCGCGCCAGGCGCGGCTCGGAGCCCTCGGGCCCGTCCCCGGTGAGCCAGACGGCGCACCAGTCGGCGAGCCGGGGCACCAGCAGCTGCCCGGCGAGGGAGGCGACCATGTCCTCGTCGAGCTGCCCGGCCAGCAGGTCGGAGGCCTCGGCGAGGAAGGAGAGCGAACCACGGTTGATCCACTCGCTGTCGTACCGCCGCGGGAGGCGGTGCGCCATGGGCGCGAGGATCTCGGTGGCGCGCAGTCCGCGCAGCAGGGCTCGCTCGGCCTCGGGCGCCGGCGGCAGCGTCTCCCCGGGTCCGCGGGCGGCGGCCAGCCGGCACCAGATGGTCTTGAGGTCGCGCCGGTAGGTGATGCCCCACTCCTCGGAGAGCGCGGAGACGAGCTGCAGGCCGCGCCCGCCGTCCCGGCCCTCGCGGGCGAGTTCGGCCCGGTCGCGGACGACCCGGGCGGGGTGGTGGTCGGAGACCTCGACGACGAGGCCGCCGTCCTCGCGTGCGCCGGGTGCCGCGCTCTCCAGCCGGCAGAGCAGCTCGACCGTGGTGCCGGCGTGGATGACCGCGTTCGTCACGAGTTCGCTCACGAGCAGCACCGCGTCGTCCACGAGGTGGTCACCGATGCTCTCGGCCGGCCAGGGCTCCTCGGTGGTCCACTCGGCCAGCGCGGCGCGGACGAACTTCCGTGCCGCGGAGGCCGCCAGCTGGTTGCCGGGCAGGCTGGTACGGGAAACGAACTCCCGTGGCATGGAATCTGGCCCCACTGTGCGGCTCCCGAGCAGATCCGGCATTGCGCCCTTAACGGCACGCACAGCGTGACAGACTGGGCGCGCTCATAAGCGCCGAGTCACCGAAGAAGGCCGTCATGGCTCTTAAATCGGCTGTTCCCGCCCCGAAAACCGCGACTCCTGCGCGTCCGCGTGTCGTCGACCCGCCGCCGGACGGTGAGTGGATACGCGCGGCGGAACTGCGGCCGCTGCTCACGGCGATGCGCTCCCTGTGCGACGGCGACTTCCGGGTGCGGCTGGGTGACGGTGCCGAAGGGGTGCTGGCCGAACTCGCCGGAACGTTCAACCGGATCGTCGCGCGGGAGCAGCACTTCTCCGCCGAACTGGGCCGGGTCAAGCGGGAGGTCGTACGCCGGGGCAGGCTGGACGAGCGGCTCGCGGACAGCCCGGGCCAGGGGTCCTGGGCGATGAGCGTGCAGGCGGCGAACTCCCTGATCGACGCGCTGGTCATCCCGGCGGCGAACGCCACCCGGGTGCTGGACGCCGTGGCGGACGGCGACTTGACGCAGCGGGTGGACCTGCACGACGGCAGCCGGCCGCTCCGCGGGGACCTGCGCAGGCTCGGCCGGGCGGTCAACCGCATGGTGGACCAGCTCTCGCTGTTCACCGGTGAGGTGACCCGGGTCGCCCGCGAGGTCGGCACCGAGGGCCGGCTCGGCGGCCGGGCCAAGGTGCGCGGGCTCTCGGGCAGTTGGCGGGACGTGACCGAGGCGGTCAACACGATGGCCGCCCGGCTGACCGCCCAGGTCCGCGACATCGCGCTGGTGACGACGGCGGTGGCACGGGGCGACCTGACCCGCGAGGTGACGGTCGAGGCGACGGGTGAGCTGCTGGAACTCAAGCTCACCGTCAACACGATGGTCGACCAGCTCTCCGCCTTCGCCGACGAGGTGACCCGGGTCGCCCGCGAGGTCGGCACCGAAGGCCAACTGGGCGGCCGCGCCCAGGTCCGCGGCGTCTCCGGCGTCTGGAAGGACCTCACCGACAACGTCAACTTCATGGCGTCCAACCTCACCTCGCAGGTCCGCAACATCGCCCAGGTGACCACCGCGGTCGCCAACGGCGACCTCTCGCAGAAGATCACGGTCGACGCGCAGGGCGAGATCCTGCAGCTGAAGTCGACGATCAACACGATGGTGGGCCAGCTCTCCGCCTTCGCCGACGAGGTGACCCGCGTCGCCCGCGAGGTCGGCACCGAAGGCCAACTTGGCGGCCGCGCCCAGGTCCGCGGCGTCTCCGGCGTCTGGAAGGACCTCACCGACAACGTCAACTTCATGGCCGACAACCTGACCTCCCAGGTCAGGAACATCGCCCAGGTCGCCACCGCCGTCGCCCAGGGCGACCTCGGCAAGACCATCACCGTGGAGGCCAAGGGCGAGATCCTGGAGCTCAAGTCGACCATCAACACGATGGTCGACCAGCTCTCCGCCTTCGCCGACGAGGTGACGCGCGTCGCCCGCGAGGTCGGCACCGAGGGCAACCTCGGCGGTCAGGCCCAGGTCCGCGGCGTCTCCGGCGTTTGGAAGGACCTCACCGACAACGTCAACTTCATGGCGTCCAACCTCACCTCGCAGGTCCGCAACATCGCCCAGGTGACCACGTCGGTGGCGAACGGCGACCTGTCGAAGAAGATCACGGTCGACGCCCGCGGCGAGATCCTGGAGCTCAAGGACACCATCAACACGATGGTCGACCAGCTCCGCGGTTTCGCGGACGAGGTGACCCGGGTCGCCCGCGAGGTGGGCACCGAGGGCCGGCTCGGCGGCCGCGCCCAGGTCCGCGGCGTCTCCGGCGTCTGGAAGGACCTCACCGACAACGTCAACTTCATGGCCGACAACCTGACCTCCCAGGTCAGGAACATCGCCCAGGTCGCCACCGCCGTCGCCCAGGGCGACCTGTCGAAGAAGATCGACGTGGACGCGCGCGGCGAGATCCTGGAGCTGAAGACGACCATCAACACGATGGTGGACACGCTGTCGTCCTTCTCCTCCGAGGTGACCCGGGTCGCCCGTGAGGTCGGCAGCGAGGGCCAGCTGGGCGGCCAGGCCCGGGTGGAGGGCGTGTACGGCACGTGGAAGCGCCTGACGACGGGTGTGAACGAGCTGGCGTCCAACCTGACCACCCAGGTGCGGGCCATCGCCGAGGTGGCCTCCGCGGTCGCCCAGGGCGACATGTCGCGCAGCATCGCGGTCGAGGCGCAGGGCGAGGTCGCCGAGCTGAAGAACAACGTCAACCTGATGGTGGCCAACCTCCGCGAGACCACCCGCGCCAAGGACTGGCTGGAGTCCAACCTGGCCCGCCTGGCCGGCCTGATGCAGGGGCACCGTGACCTGATGGAGGTCGCGGACCTCATCCTGCGCGAGCTGACCCCACTGGTGAACGCCCAGTACGGGGCGTTCTTCCTGGCCCAGACCGACGCCGCCCGGAGCGGCACCGCCCAGCCCCGGGCACCGCGCGGGCTGGCCTTCATCGCCGGGTACGGCTCGGCGCAGGGCGCCACGGTGGACACCCCGGGCATGCCAGGACACGGGCTGGTGCGGCAGGCGGCGCTGGAGAAGAAACGCATCCTCGTGGAGGAGGCGCCACCCGACTACATCACCATCACCTCGGGTCTCGGCGAGGCCGCCCCGACCAGTGTCGTGATCATCCCCATCCTCTTCGAGGACGAACTGCTCGGCGTCATCGAGCTGGCCTCCTTCTCCCGCTTCTCCGACGTCCACCTGGCCTTCTTCGACCAGTTCGTCAGCACCATCGGCGTGGCGATCAACACGATCATCGCCAACTCCCGCACGGAGTCACTGCTGTCGGAGTCCCAGCGGCTCGCCCAGCAGTTGCAGGAGCGGTCGGACGAACTCCAGCGGCAGCAGGCCGAGCTGCAGCGCTCCAACGCCGAACTGGAGGAGAAGGCGGCCCTGCTGGCCACCTCCTCGCAGTACAAGTCGGAGTTCCTGGCCAACATGTCGCACGAGCTGCGCACCCCGCTCAACTCGCTGCTGATCCTCGCCCGGCTGCTCGCGGACAACCCGGACGGCCATCTGTCGGAGCAGGAGGTGCACTTCGCCACCACGATCCACCGCTCCGGCTCGGACCTGCTGCAGCTGATCAACGACATCCTGGACCTGTCGAAGATCGAGGCGGGCCGCATGGACGTCCGTCCCAAGAAGCTGCCGCTGATCAAGCTGCTGGACTACGTGCACGCCACCTTCCGCCCGGTCACCCTCGACCGCGGGCTCACCTTCGACGTCGCCGTGGGCGAGGACGTGCCCCGCGAGATGTTCTCGGACGAGCAGCGGCTGCAGCAGGTGCTGCGCAACCTGCTCTCCAACGCGATCAAGTTCACCTCCCAGGGCCGGGTGGAACTGCGGGTGGCGCGCTGCGGGGGCGCCGACGACCTGATCGCCTTCGCCGTGCGGGACACCGGCATCGGCATCCCGGGCGAGAAGCTCCCGGTGATCTTCGAGGCCTTCCAGCAGGCCGACGGCACCACCAACCGCAAGTACGGCGGCACCGGGCTGGGGCTGTCCATCAGCCGAGAGATCGCCGGGCTGCTCGGCGGCCGCATCGTCGCCGAGAGCGAGCCCGGCCGGGGCAGCACCTTCACGCTGTACGTCCCGGCGGTGTACGCGGGCCACGGCGGCGCCGGCGAGCCCGAGCCGCAGCACGGCCCCGCGGGCGGCGGAGCGGAGGCCGGAGGCGGCCCGGTGCCCGTGGCCGCCGCGTACGACGCCGAGCGCCGGACGTCAGGCCCGGTCGCGCCGGGGGACACCTGGCCCACCTCGAACCGGATCGACGAGTGGCGGGACGGCCGCACCGGCCGGGTCCTGGCCGGCAACCGCGTGCTCATCGTCGACGACGACATCCGCAACGTCTTCGCCCTCACCCACGTCCTGGGCCGGATCGGGATGCCCGTCCTGTACGCGGAGAACGGCCGCGAGGGGATCGAGACCCTGGAGCGGAACCCCGACGTCGCCCTCGTGCTGATGGACATCATGATGCCCGAGATGGACGGGTACGAGACGATCGAGGCCATCCGCCGCACCCCGCGCTTCGCCGAGCTGCCGATCATCGCCCTCACGGCGAAGGCGATGCCGGGCGACCGGGAGCGCTCGATCGCCTGCGGCGCCAACGACTACGTGCCCAAACCGGTCGACGTGGACCGGCTGCTGCACGCGGCGCACCTGCTGCTCGACCCCGACGCGTGCCGGGACGGCGAACGGTCCTGCCCCGGCGGCTCCGACGGCCCCGCGAGGCCCACCTCGTGACCCCGGGCGGCACCGCCACGGTCACGGGGAAGGCCGGCATCCTCCTCGTGGACGACATGGAGGACAACCTGATCGCCCTGGAGGCCATCCTCGGCACGCTCGACCAGCCGCTGGTGCGCGCCCGTTCCGGGGAGGAGGCGATGAAGGCGCTGCTGCGCCAGGAGTTCGCGGTGGTGCTGCTCGACGTCCTGATGCCGGGCATGGACGGCTTCGAGACCGCCGCGAACATCAAGCGCCTCGACCAGACCAAGGACATCCCGATCATCTTCCTGACCGGGAACGACCTGGACACCACCTTCGCATTCCGCGGCTACGCCACCGGCGCGGCGGACTACCTCACCAAGCCCTTCGACCCCTGGGTGCTGCGCGCCAAGGTAACCGTCTTCCTGGAGCTCCACCACAAGACCCGCCAGTTGCGGGGCCTTCTGGAGCGCGACCGGGACCGGCTGGAGGCGATCGAGCAGCGCCTCGCGGCCGTCGAGCGGCAGCTCGCCGCCGACGGCCGTCCGGACGTCACCGCGCTCGCCCGCCGCGTGGCCCGGCTGGAACACGCGCTGCGCGACGTGGACCTGCCGGGCCCCCGGGTGGGCGACTGAGACGCTCAGTCCTCCCGCGTGCCGGCGTACATGTCCTCGATCAGGTCCTTGAACTCCCGCTCCACGACCGGCCGCTTGAGCTTCAGGCTCGGGGTGAGGTCACCGTGCTCGACGTCCAGGTCGCGCGGCAGCACGCGGAAGGTCTTGATCTGCTGCCAGCGCTGCAGGTCCGCGTTGACCCGCTGCACGTAGCCGTCCATCAAGGCCCGCACCTGCTCGGAGCCGACGACCTCCGCGTAGGGCTTGCCCTCCAGGCCGTTCTCCTTCGCCCAGCCGAGGATCGTGGGCTCGTCGAGGGCGAACAGGGCGGTGCAGAAGTTGCGGTCGGCGCCGATCACCAGGACGTTGCTGATGAACGGACAGGCGGCCTTGAACTGGCCCTCGACCGCGGCCGGCGCGATGTACTTGCCGTTGGAGTTCTTGATGATGTCCTTCTTGCGGTCGGTGATCGTGAGGTAGCCGTCCGCGGAGAGCTCCCCGATGTCACCGGTGTGGAACCAGCCGTCCGACTCCAGCACTTCGGCCGTCTTCTCGGGCAGCCCGTGGTAGCCCTGCATGATGCCGGGGCCGCGCAGCAGGATCTCGCCGTCCTCCGCGATGCGGACCTCGGTGCCGGGCAGCGGCTTGCCGACGGTGCCGGTCCGGTAGGCCTCGCCGGGGTTGACGAAGCTGGCGGCGCTGGACTCGGTCAGGCCGTAGCCCTCCAGGATGTGGATGCCGGCGCCGGAGAAGAAGTAGCCGATCTCCGGGGAGAGGGCGGCCGAGCCGGAGACGCAGGCGCGCAGCTTGCCGCCGAAGGCGTCGCGGAGCTTGGCGTACACCAGGCGGTCGGCGACGGCGTGCTTGGCGGAGAGCCCGAAGGGCGCGCCGGCGTTGCCGGTGCGACGGCGGTTGTCCTGGGTGACCTTGGCGTACTCGCGGGCGACCTCGACGGCCCACTTGAAGATCCGGTACTTCGCCGCGCCGCCTGCGCGGGCCTTGGCGGCGACACCGTTGTAGACCTTCTCGAAGATGCGCGGGACGGCGGCCATGTAGGTGGGCTGCACGACCGGCAGGTTCTCGATGATCTTGTCGACGCGGCCGTCGACCGCGGTCACGTGGCCGATGGTGATGTGCCCGGCGGTGAGCACCTTGCCGAAGACGTGCGCCAGCGGCAGCCAGAGGTACTGGACGTCGTCCGCCTCCAGCAGGCCGTTCGCCTGGATCGCGCGGGCCATGTACGCCCAGCAGTCGTGCGGCAGCCGCACGCCCTTGGGGCGGCCGGTGGTGCCGGAGGTGTAGATGAGGGTGGCCAGCTGGTCCTTGGTGATGTCGCCCACGGTCTTGCGGACGGCCTCGGGGTTCTTCTCCAGGTAGACCTTGCCGTGCTGCTCCAGCTGGGCCAGCGAGAGCGCCCACCCGTCCTCCCCGAGGTCGGCGCCCTCGGCGTCCACGACCACGACGTGGGCCAGTTCGGGCAGCTCGGCACGGCGCTCGACGGCCTTGGCCAGCTGCACGGCGTTCTCGGCGATCAGCACCCGGCTGCCGGAGTCGGCCAGGATGAAGGCCGTCTCGTCGGCGTTGGTGCTCGGGTAGACGGTGGTGGTCGCGGCGCCGGCGCAGAGCACGCCGAGGTCGGCCAGGATCCACTCGACCCGGGTGGCGGAGGCGATGGCCACCCGCTCCTCGGGGCGCACCCCCAGGTCCATCAGGCCCGCGGCGATGGCATGGACCCGGTCCGCAGCCTGCTTCCAGGTGAGCGACCTCCATTCTTCCGGACCGCCGTCGGCCGACGGCACCGGGAAGCGGTACGCCTCGGCATCGGGCGTCGCCTCGACGCGCTCCAGGAACAGGTTCGCCACGGAGGGCGGCCGGTTCTCGATCAAAGTCTGCGTGTCGGTCACGACAACCTCCGGGGGCCCGCCTCTTTGCTGGGTGACTCGCGAGTAACTAACGAGTGGTGATCAGAGTAGGGAATCGGCGCCCGCTTGGTAAGGGGCCGCGGCCACCGCGATGCAACCGTGACGACCAGATACATGGTATGTACACGTAACGGCGGGCCCGCCCGGAATCCGGGGAGCCCGCCTTCCGGCCACCGCTCCGGCCACCCGTCGGCGGCACCGCGGGATGTACGGCGCTCAGCCGCCGATGGGCAGACCGCCGATCATGCCCTTGGTGCCCCCCGTCTTGCCGGCACCGCCGAGCAGCTCGTTCGTCTTGCCCGTGACCGCCTTCAGACCGGTCTTGGCGACCTCGTCCTTGGCGTCCAGGATCTTCATCGGCCCGTTGCCGAGCGGGAGGGCCTCCCCGGCGAAGGCGGGGGACGCGGCGGCACCGGCGGCGCCCAGCGCGATCACGGAACCGGCTACGACGGCCGCGGCCTTCGAGTACTTCACTTCACATTCCCCTTCCGCAGCGACGCCTTTCGCCGCTGTCACGATGAGTAACGTCCTCGATCCCCGGCAGAAACCGCGCGGCCCGGGGTTTTTGCCAATCACCCGAATGCCGGTCCGCTCATACGAAAGGGCGCCTGCCCGGTCATCGGACAAGCGCCCTTCCTGTGCGGTGCGTCGGACCGCGCCGGCGAGCCGCGCCGGCTACTTCTTCTTGGCCGCGCCCTCGTCGCTGGAGAGCACCGCGATGAAGGCCTCCTGCGGCACCTCCACGGAACCGACCATCTTCATCCGCTTCTTGCCCTCCTTCTGCTTCTCCAGCAGCTTCCGCTTACGGGAGATGTCACCGCCGTAGCACTTGGCGAGGACGTCCTTGCGGATGGCGCGGATGGTCTCGCGGGCGATGACCCGCGAGCCGATGGCGGCCTGGATCGGCACCTCGAAGGCCTGCCGCGGGATGAGCTCGCGCAGCTTGGCGACCAGGCGCACCCCGTACGCGTACGCCGCGTCCTTGTGCGTGATCGCCGAGAAGGCGTCCACCTTGTCTCCGTGCAGCAGGATGTCGACCTTGACCAGGCTGGAGGTCTGCTCGCCGGTGGGCTCGTAGTCCAGCGAGGCGTAGCCGCGGGTCTTGGACTTCAGCTGGTCGAAGAAGTCGAAGACGATCTCGGCGAGCGGGAGGGTGTAGCGGATCTCCACCCGGTCCTCGGAGAGGTAGTCCATGCCGAGCAGCGAGCCGCGCCGGGTCTGGCAGAGCTCCATGATCGCGCCGATGAACTCCGTGGGCGCCAGGATCGTGGCCCGCACCACCGGCTCGTACACCTCGGCGATCTTGCCCTCGGGGAACTCGCTGGGGTTGGTGACGACGTGTTCGGCGCCGTCCTCCATCACCACCCGGTAGACCACGTTGGGCGCGGTGGCGATCAGGTCGAGCCCGAACTCGCGCTCCAGCCGCTCGCGGATCACGTCGAGGTGCAGCAGGCCGAGGAAGCCCACGCGGAAACCGAAGCCGAGGGCCGCGGAGGTCTCCGGCTCGTAGACCAGCGCGGCGTCGTTGAGCTGCAGCTTGTCCAGCGCGTCGCGCAGCTCCGGGTAGTCGGAGCCGTCCAGCGGGTACAGGCCGGAGAACACCATGGGCTTGGGGTCCTTGTAGCCGCCCAGTGCCTCGGTGGCGCCCTTGGACTGCTGGGTGATCGTGTCGCCCACCTTGGACTGGCGGACGTCCTTCACGCCCGTGATCAGGTAGCCCACCTCACCGACGCCGAGGCCGTCGGCCGACAGCATCTCGGGCGAGTTGGTGCCGATCTCCAGCAGCTCGTGGGTCGCGCCGGTGGACATCATCCTGATGCGCTCGCGCTTGTTGAGCTGACCGTCGACGACCCGGACGTAGGTGACGACACCGCGGTAGGAGTCGTACACGGAGTCGAAGATCATCGCGCGGGCGGGCGCGTCGGCGACGCCGACCGGGGCCGGGACGGTCTCCACCACGCGGTCCAGCAGCGCCTCGACGCCGAGTCCGGTCTTGGCGGAGACCCGCAGCACGTCGGAGGGGTCGCAGCCGATGAGGTTGGCCAGCTCCTCGGCGAACTTCTCGGGCTGCGCGGCCGGCAGGTCGATCTTGTTCAGCACCGGGACGATGGTGAGGTCGTTCTCCATCGCCAGGTAGAGGTTGGCCAGCGTCTGCGCCTCGATGCCCTGGGCGGCGTCGACCAGCAGGATGGTGCCCTCACAGGCCGCGAGCGACCGGGAGACCTCATAGGTGAAGTCCACGTGCCCCGGGGTGTCGATCATGTTCAGGATGTGGGTCTTCCCCTCATCGGCGCCCGCGGTGGGCGCCCAGGGCAGACGGACCGCCTGGGACTTGATCGTGATGCCGCGCTCGCGCTCGATGTCCATGCGGTCGAGGTATTGGGCGCGCATCTGCCGCTGATCCACCACACCGGTCAGCTGGAGCATCCGGTCGGCAAGGGTCGACTTGCCGTGGTCGATGTGCGCGATGATGCAGAAATTGCGGATCAGCGCCGGGTCGGTACGGCTCGGCTCCGGCACGTTCGAAGGGGTCGCGGGCACGCAGGGTCCTGTCTCTTGAGGCGCCTGTCGCCTCTGGTCGGATCGATACGTATGGCTCCCATAGTCCCATGGCCGGGGCCCACGGCCGTGCCGGGCGGTGCGGGAGGAGCCACGGGACCCGCCACGGGCCACCGGTTTGGGCGGCGCGGCGGCCGACTGCTAACCTGGGCAGTCGCGCCTCGTGCCCTCTTACCCGAGGCGCGGACCCCATCAGACCAAACCTGAAAAGGCTCTTTCGTGGCGAACATCAAGTCCCAGATCAAGCGCAACAAGACCAACGAGAAGGCGCGCCTGCGCAACAAGGCCGTCAAGTCCGAGCTCAAGACCGCCATCCGTCGCACCCGTGAGGCCGTGGCCACCGGCGACGTCGAGAAGGCGACCGAGGCCGCGCGTCTCGCCTCCAAGAAGCTCGACAAGGCCGTGAGCAAGGGCGTCATCCACAAGAACCAGGCCGCCAACAAGAAGTCGGCGCTGGCTCTCAAGGTCGCCGGCCTCCAGGGCTGAGCCTTCCCGCAGCAGTACCCGCCGGTGACGGACACAGCGGTCCCTCTCACCCGCTCCTCCACCGGCACCCTTGATGTTCCGGCCGCACGCGGCCTGCGTTCGCCACGCGGGTGCGGCCCCCGAAGGGCCCCGTACCTCCCGGTACGGGGCCCTTCGGCACGTCCGGTTCCGGCGGCTGCGGCCGTCAGCGGGCCCGCGCGGCCCGGGCCACGGCGACGACCGCCTTCTCCAGGGCGTAGGCCGGGTCCGCGCCGCCGCCCTTGACCGCGGCGTCGGCCTCGGCGACCGCACGCAGGGCGGCGGAGACACCGTCCCCCGACCAGCCGCGCATCTGCTGCCGGACGCGGTCGATCTTCCACGGCGGCATGCCCAGCTCCCGCGCCAGGTCCGCGGGGCGCGCCCCGCGCGGGGCGGAGGCGAGCTTGCCGATGGCCCGGACGCCCGAGGCGAGCGCGAACGTGATGCCGGGCAGCGGCTGGCCGACCGCGATCGCCCAGCGCAGCCGCTCCAGTGCCTCGGCGGCGCGGCCGGTCACCGCGAGGTCGGCGACCTCGAAGCCGGTGGCCTCGGCCCGGCCCGTGTAGTAGCGGGCGACCACGGCCGCGTCGATCGCGCCTTCCACGTCGGCGGCGAGCTGGGCGCAGGCGCTCGCCAACTCCCGCAGGTCGCTACCGATGGCGTCCACCAGGGCCTGGCAGGCCTCGGGGGTCGCGGACCGCCCCAGCGCGCGGAACTCCTGCCGGACGAAGGCCAGCCGGTCGGCCGGCTTGGTCATCTTCGGGCAGGCCACCTCGCGCGCCCCGGCCTTGCGGGCCGCGTCGAGCAGACCCTTGCCCTTGGCGCCGCCCGCGTGCAGCAGGACGAGCGTGATCTCCTCGGCCGGGGCGTCCAGATAGGCCTTGACGTCCTTGATGGTGTCCGCGGACAGGTCGTGCGCGTTCCGTACGACCACGACCTTGCGCTCGGCGAAGAGCGAGGGGCTGGTGAGCTCCGCCAGCGTGCCCGGCTGGAGCGCGTCCGGGGTGAGGTCGCGCACATCGGTGTCGGCGTCGGCGGCCCGCGCCGCCAGCACGACCTCCCGTACCGCGCGGTCGAGGAGCAGGTCCTCCTGCCCCACCGCGATCGTCACGGGGGCGAGCGGGCTGTCTGTCGTACTGTTCCTGGCCATCGCCGTCCAGCATCCCACGCGGGTCCGACACAATGTCCCGGTGACCGACGTCAGACATGTGCTCGTCCTCCCCGACCGCGATGCCGCGGAGGAGGCCGCCGACGAAGCCACCGAGCGCTTCGACCTGCCCGCCCGCCCCCAGCTCCTCCGTGACGCCCTCGCCGGCGAGGACGACGCCGAGGACGCCCAGTGGCTCCTGCTCATCAACGACGAGGACGAGGAACTCGACCCCGCCGCGCTGAACGAACTGGCGGAGGAGTTCGAGGGCTGGCTGGAGGAGGACTAGACCGTGCCGCTGCGCGTTCCCGCCCAGCGCCGTCGCCCGCAGGAACCGGGGGCGGAGCGCCCCGGGGTGGCCGGGGCGCTCCCCGCGGTCCCGTTCAACCAGCGCGTACGTCTCCTGGTCGAGGCCGTCGACGAGCCCGACGAGCTCGCCCTCGCCCAGGGACTGATGGAGGCGCGGGGCTGGGCGGTGCGCCGCGCGGGCCGTGAGGACGCCCCCGCCACCGCGGGTGGCAGCCGCGTCGCGCTCGTCGTCGAGGTACGGCTGAACGGCTCCCGCTGGCGGGCCGAGAAGGCGGCGTGCGGGGCCGTGGAACGCCTGGCGAGGACCCATCAGCTCGGCCTGTGGGTCCGGGACGCGGCGTTGCTGCTGCGGCCGGACGACCGGCGGACCGAGTACCGCGTGATCCACCGTCCCGGCGCGGACGGCGGAGGGCACGACCGGCTCGCACGGTGGTGGGCCGCATGCGGCGGGCGCGGCGCGCACCGGCTGCTGCGGCTGCCGTCCGGGCTCACCCGGGAGGCCGTCGAGCGGGAGCTCTCGGAACGTCCCCTCGGTGGAAGCGCGTTCACACCGGACACCCACGAACTGCGGCCCGCACCGCCCGAGACGGACGTCCCGGCGGCCACCGGGACGCACCGTGCCGCGCTCCGGGTGCGGACGCTGCCCGGCGTGGCCGCCGCCGCGGCCTCGGCGGCGCTGCTGGGCTGGACGGCCTCCGGGGCGGACGCGGAACTCCTGTGGTGGCCCCTGGCGGCGGTGGCCCTCCTGTGCGCGCCGGGGGTCCACTTCGCCCTGCGCGACTCGTGGTTCTCACGGAACGCGGTCTGGCTGGTGCCGCTCGCCCTGCCCGTGGGGTGGTCGCTGGTGACCTGGCTCGGGCGGCTGATGCAGGCGTTCTACCTCGACCGGTTCGGCATCCCGTCCGGCTCGGTCCGCTCCACCGCGGACCTGTGGCCGTACGCGGCAGCCGCCGAACCGCTGGGCCTCGCCCTGGGGTTCGTGCTGCTCTTCACGGCGGTCGCGGGCTGGCTGCGGCACGTGCACATCGCCAAGGGCGACAACCGCCTCGCCCTGGTCACCGTGACCGTGCTCCTGTCGGCCGCCTTCGCGGCCACCACGCTCGTCGCCGGCGCCCACGACGCGGACCGGGCCGCCCGCGATGCGGCGTCCGCCGCCGGGCGGGGGCACGTCCCGGCGACGTACTTCGGGCTGCACGGCACCCTGATGTGCGTGGTGCCCGTCGGCGAGGGCCCCGTCCCCGTGGAGAACGGCCCGGTGCCGGCCGGCCACGCCGTCCTGTCCTTCGGCGCCTCCGGGGACTGGATCTGGCTGTGGGACCCGCGCCGTTCGCAGGCCCTGTCGGTGCGCCGGGAGGACGTGCAACTGCTCCCCGCGCCCGCGGTCAGCGGCGGGAGTCCCCGAACAGGATGCGGTAGATGATCAGGAGGGCGAGCGCGCCGCCTATGGCCGCGCCCCACGTGGGCAGGTCGTAGAAGTCCTTGGTGATGGGGTGGTCGAGGAACTTCGCCGAGATCCAGCCGCCCACCACCGCGCCCGCGATGCCGATCAGCGTCGTCCCGACCAGTCCGCCCGGGTCCTTCCCGGGCAGCAGTATCTTCGCGATGGCGCCCGCGATCAGGCCCAGTACGATCCAGCCGATGATGGTCATGCCGTCAACCTGCCACGGCCCCCGCCCCTTCATGCGCACCGAGACGGAGCCATGGGCAAGCCGTGACACGGCGGTTGCACTTCTCAGCGAACTCTCGGCCCGGCGGCGGGCGGGTGACACCGGGTGCGGGAAAACCGGGTGACGTCCGTGCCCGCGGCTCTGCAGGATCGCGGGGTCAGCCGCTCCCAGCCAGGAGGTCCCGTGGTGCACCGCATGATCGTCCCGACCTTGTTCCCGCCGCCCGGTTACGCGCACGCCACGGTCGTCGAGGCCGGGCAGCGGCTCGCCTTCATGGCGGGTTCCGTACCGCTCGACGCGGAGGGCACCCTGGTGGGGCCCGGCGATCCCGTCGCCCAGGCGCGCCAGGTCGTCGCCAATCTCGACGAGGCGCTGCGGGCCGTGGGCAGCGGCCTGGAGCACGTGGTCGCCTCCACCGTGTACGTCGTGGGCACCGAACCCGCCGAACTGTCGCGGGTCTGGGAGGTCGTCCGGGCCTCGGGGCTGGGCGAGGGGCCCCACACGTCGACGCTGCTCGGGGTCGGCTGCCTCGGGTACGCCGGCCAGCTGGTGGAGGTCACCGCGACGGCGGTGGTGCCGTGAGCGGCGGCGGACGGTTCAGCCGCGCCAGGCGCGGACCAGGTCCTCGGGGCCCCAGTGGGCGGCCAGGGGGAGGCCGGGGGTGACACCGCAGCGCGAGACGGCGACGAGCGGGGTGGCGGGCGTCGCGCCGGGGACTGCGGTCACGTCGCGGACGAGGGCTTCGTATTCGTGGCGGCCGAAGGGGTGGGTGTCGAACCACTTGACGGAGCCGACGAAGTGGACCTGCGTGGCCACCGGTTCGCGGTCGGCGCCGACGAGGTCGACCTCGGGGTTGTTCTGGCGGTTCCACCAGCCGCCGACGGCCTCGGTGCGGGGCCAGGCCTCGTCGGGGAGCAGCCTGAGCAGGGACGCGCGGACGACGGGCTCGACCGCGCGGCCGCGCCAGGTGGACCAGGACCGCTCGAAGCGTTCCAGGGCGAGGTCGCCCCGGCCGCGTTCGATCAGGGGGAGGGCGCGGTCCACGAAGGCGAGCCAGAAGCGCAGGTAGGGGTCGGCGATGCGGTAGCGCTTGTTCTTGGTGTCGGCCTTGGCCGACAGGGGGAGGTCGGCGGAGAGCACGCGCTTGGTCAGGAGGGTGCCGAGCAGGGGCGACAGGGTGCCCGAGGGGAGCGGGTGGGCGCCCCCGGTGCGGGCCGCGATGGAGGAGAAGGTGCGTTCGCCGCTGCCGACGGCCTCCAGGACGGCACGGGAGTGGGAGGCCTCGGGGAACTCGCCGAGCAGGGAGAGCTCCCCCGCGACGAGGAGCGGGGAGAGCGGGGTGGAGAAGGCCCCGCGCAGGAACGCGGTGCGGGAGGTGCCGGGCCGCCACGACTGGACGATCTCCGGGAAGCCGCCGGTGATCAGGAGGGCGTCCACCGCGTCGGCGGCGCCGAGACCGGTCATGGACTGCACGTCGGCGAGGTGGAGCGGGCGGACGGTCATCTTGGTGCCGCGGCCGTAGAAGGGGCGGCCGTAGGTCTGGAGCGCCTCCATCACCGACATGTCGCTGCCGACCAGCACCAGCAGGACGGGCTTGGCGGACAGGTGGCGGTCCCAGACGGTCTGCAGGGCCCCCTCGAACTCGGGGTCCTGCTCCACCAGCCAGGGCACCTCGTCGATCACGGCGATGCTCGGCGTGGTGTCGGGGACGGCGAGGGCGAGCGAGCGCAGCGCCTGGTTCCAGTCGCCGGTCCGGAGGCCGGCGACGAGGTCGGCGCCGGGCAGGCCGGAGTGGGCGAGGGCCGTGGCGAAGTCCGCTCGTTCGGCCGCGGGGTTCCGCCCGCGGGTGGCCTGGAAGACGACGTACGGCACCCCGGAGCGGTCGCAGAACTCCTGGACCAGGCGGGACTTCCCCACCCGGCGCCGGCCCGTCACGATCACGGCTTGGCCGCGGGTGGCGGCCGTGCCGTCGGTGACCCGGCGCAGCAGGTCGGTGAGGTGCTCGAGGTCGGCTGTGCGGCCGGTGAACTCCATCGGCGTCGGCCCCCGTGGGCTGGCTGGGAAGGCGGCTGGAAAGGTAGACCCGATCTTACGTAGATCGAGTCTTACTTTACCTCGGGAACCCGGTCCAGGACGAGGCCGAAGCGCTCGCGGTAGGCGGCGAGGACGGCGGCGTCGCCGTCCAGGGCCTCTTCCCGGCGGATGCCGTCCGGGGCGGTGGTGATGAGCGTGCGGCCGGAGAGGGTCAGCCTCCCGCCGTCCTCCGTCAGACGGGAGCAGACCAGGGACCGCGTGAAGTGGGAGTGTGGCGAGGTCTGCTGGTACCAGGAGCCGACCTCGAAGTCGGCGAGTTCCCGGGGGCGGGGTTCGAGGCGGAAGACCGGCTCGCCGTCGTGGTGGAGGTCGAGGTCGCCGTACGGGGCCGGGGTGAAGCGGAAGACGCCGCCGGGGTCCTTCTGGTCGACGCCGGGGGTGAGGTCGAGGGGGAGGTGCGCATGGCGGCCGAAGCCGACGTCCGCGAGGAGGGTGACACCGTCGCAGGTGCGGACGCGGAGCGCCATGTGGTCGAAGGGGATGCCGAGGCGCGGGCCGTTGACGGAACGGGCCGCGTAGAGCGTGACGTCGTAGCCCAGGGCGGCGAGCAGGGCGCCGAAGGCGCCGTTGACCTCGTAGCAGAAGCCGCCGCGGCGGGCGGTCACGATCTTGTCGTGGAGGACCTCGGGGTCCAGATAGACGCCTTCCCCGAGGTGGATGGAGAGGTTCTCGAAGGGCACGGCGACGAGATGGCGCACGTGCAGCTCGCGCAGAGCCGCCGCGTCGGGGCGTTCGGGGCGCGCGGCGCCGATGCGGCGGAGGTAGGCGTCGGCCTGGGAAGCGTCCATGGCGTCAGTCTTGGGGAACCGGCGACGATCACGCCAGACCCGGCTGGCTTCACGGCATGACGCGAACACTGCGCGAGCGGCACGCCGCGGCGATGGGCCGGCTCAGGGACGACGGGGACGTGTGGGTGGCGACGGCGGACGCGCGCGGGGTGCCGCGCCTCGTCCCGCTGTCGTTCTGGTGGGACGGGGAGGAGCTGTGGCTCGCCACGCGCAGGACGAATCCCACCGGGAGGAACCCGGAGTCCTCGGGCCGTGTGCGGCTGAGTCTGGGTCACACCAGGGATCTGGTGCTCATCGACGGCACGGCACGGGTCGTGGACTTCGCGCGGCTGCCGGACGGTGTCGCTGACGCCTTCGCGGCGAAGGCCGAGTGGGATCGCCGCGGTGACGGACCTTCGTACGCGTTCTACGCGATCCGGCCGCAATGGGTGCAGGCCTGGGGGACGCTGCCGGAGATGCGGGACCGGGACCTGATGAAGGAAGGGGTGTGGCTGTTCTGATCGCCAATCGGCGATATACACAGTGACAGGCCTTAAGTTGCCGGTTTTACGTCGGACATGGGCTGGTTGATCTTCGGATTTCGTTGTCCGGAGACTCTTGACGGGGGCTTGACGCGCGCGGTTTCATCCTCGGAAGCGGAGATGAATATTCCGTTTCATGTTTCCCTGGACCGGAGGCGGTAGCCCCCTCGAGCCCGACCCGATCGGATGCGCGCATGACCGACACGCTCCACCCGCCGACGGCCCCGCACTCGCCGCTGGCCCCGCCCATCGAGGCCCCGAAGTCGCTCAAGAGGTCGATCGGCGTGGTCGGCGGAACGCTTCTGACGCTGTCGTGCCTGACCCCGGCCTCCTCGCTGTTCGTCATCGTGCCCCCGCTCTTTGCCGACCTGGGAACCGGGACGGCGCTGACCATCGTGATCGCGGCGGTCCTCTGCATCGCGGTGGCCTTCTGCTACTCGGAGCTCGGGACGCTGATACCGAGCGCGGGCGGCGAGTACGCGATGGTCGGCACGCTCATCGGGCGGCTGGCCGGGTGGATCGTGTTCGTGCTGTCCCTGATCGTCGTGATGATCGTGCCGCCGATCATCGCGCTCGGCACGGGCGAGTACCTGGCGCCGATCATGCAGATCGACCCGAAGATCGCGGGCGCCGCCGTCATGCTGCTGGCCACCGTCATGGGCCTGCTGGACCTGCGGGCCAATGCCTGGATCACCGGCATCTTCCTGGTCCTGGAGGTCGTCGCGGCGGCGGTCGTGGCCTTCCTCGGCTTCTCCCACAGCTCGCGGTCGGCCTCGGTGCTGATCCACCCGGTGACGGAGGCCGGGCACGGGGTGGGGTCGGCGGTCACGGCGGGGACGATCATCGCGGGGCTGGCGATCGCGCTCTTCGTGCTGCAGGGCTTCAGCACGGCCGTGTACCTGTCCGAGGAGATGGAGAACCCGCGGCGCACGGTCTCCCGGACCGTGCTGTGGACGCTCGGCATCGGCGCCCTGGTGGTGATCGTGCCGACGATCGCGATCACGCTGGGCGCGCCCGACATGAACTCCCTGATGGCGGGCGACCTCTCGGCGCTCGTGCGGGGCTGGAGCAATTCGGCGGTCGGCACCTTCATCAGCCTCTGCATCGCGCTGGCCATCATCAACGCGGGCATCGTGATGGTCATCCAGAACTCCCGGGTGCTGTACGCCTCCGCGCGGGACCGCGCCTGGCCGGCCCCGGTCAACAAGGCCTTCGGCACGCTGAGCAAGCGGTTCGGCGCCCCGTGGATCGCCACGCTCGCGGTGGGCGTGCCGGGCGCGGTGCTGTGCTTCGTGCCGGTGGAGACGCTGAGCGGCGTCACCGGCGTGGCGGTCGCCGCGATGTACGTCGTCGTCGCCCTCGCGGCCCTCGGCTCGCGCCGCGCCGGGCACAAGGAGCGTGCGGCCTGGCGCATGCCGCTGTGGCCCGCGGTACCGCTGCTGCTGGTCGTCGTGCTGGCGTACGTGCTGACCCAGCAGACCGCGCAGGACCTGGTGATCACCGGTGTGATCGTCGCCGCCTCGCTGGCCTACTGGCTCTTCTACCTCCGGCCGCGGCAGAGCACCCGCTGGGTGATCTCCGTGCCCGAGGAGGAGATGGGCCTGGAGGACGCCTGAGCCGCCCGTCCCCGGCACCCGTGGGGCCCGTACCGGTCGTGCACCGGTGCGGGCCCTTCGCCGTCCCCGGACGGCCCGCTCCGCGGCGGGCGACGGACCGGTCGCGGCGGCCCGCAGGTCCTCCCGGTCGCCCAGGACGGCGACCGGGCCGTCCCGGTCGGTGCGCAGGACCGTGGTGCCCTGGGCGCGCAGCGCCGCGAGGGTCCGGGGCGACGGATGTCCGTACGGGTTCCCGGCCCCGCAGCTGACGAGCGCGAGACGGGGCCGGATGCGGGTCAGCAGCGCCGGGTCCTGGTAGGCGGAGCCGTGGTGGGCGACCTTCAGGACGTCGACGCGCGGGAGGTCCGGGGCGGCGGTCAGGAGCGCGTGCTGGGCCGCGGGCTCCAGGTCGCCGAGGAGGAGCACGGTGAGCCCTGCGGTGCGGACCAGCAGGGTGACGCTGGCGTCGTTGGGATTGGTGCCGCCCAGATCGGCGCCCTCGGCGCCCGCGAGCAGGGAGGGCGCGGCGGGCCACAGCACACGCCAGTCGAGGGGGCCCAGGCGGCGGCGCTCCCCGGGCGTCGCGCGCAGCAGGGGAACGCGGGCGGCGGCCGCCTGACGGCGTACGAAGGCGGCCTGGTCGGAGGGTTCGTCGAGGGTGGTGGTCTCGATGGCGCCCACGGCACGGTCGCGCAGGACCCCGGGGAGGCCGGCGACATGGTCGGCGTGGAAGTGCGTGAGGACGAGCAGCGGGATCGCGGTGACCCCGAGCGAACGCAGGCACCGGTCGACGAGGCGGGGCTCCGGGCCGGTGTCCACCACGACGGCGGCGCCGTCGCCCGCGGAGAGCACCAACGCGTCGCCCTGGCCGACGTCGCAGGCCACCAGCCGCCAGGCCGGCGGCGGCCAGCCGGTCACCGAGCGGGGCAGCGGTGCGGGGCGTACGACGGCCAGCACGAGCAGCAGCGCGGCGGCCGCGCACAGCCAGGGGCGGCGCAGGATGCGGCGCCCCGCCGCGACCACCACCACGGTGACGGCCGCCAGCAGCAGGGCGCCCGCCCAGGTGCCGGGCCAGTCGAGCGTCGCCCCGGGCAGGGCGGCACCGCGCCGGGCCACCGCAGCGATCCAGCCGGCGGGCCAGCCCGCGACCCAGGCGAGTGCCTTGGCGACGGGCATGGCGAAGGGCGCCGCGGCCAGGGCGGCGAAGCCGAGGACGGTGGCGGGGCCCACCGCGAGTTCCGCCAGCAGGTTGCAGGGGACGGCGACCAGGCTGACGTGGGCGGCCAGCACCGCCACCACGGGGGCGCACACCGCCTGCGCGGCGGCCGCCGCGGCCAGGACCTCCGCGAGGCGCGGTGGCACCCGCCGGTGCCGCAGGGCGGTGCTCCAGCGCGGGGCGAGGACCAGGAGCGCCCCGGTGGCCAGCACGGACAGCGCGAAGCCGTACGAGCGGGCGAGCCAGGGATCGTGGAGGAGCAGCAGCAGGGCGGCCCCGCACAGCGCGGGCAGCAGGCTGCGGCGGCGGCCCGTGCCGATGGCCAGCAGGGTGATCAGCCCGCAGGCGGCCGCGCGCAGCACGCTCGGGTCCGGTCGGCACACGACGACGAAGGCCACGGTGAGCACTCCCCCGAGCACGGCCGTCACACGGAGCGGAAGGGCCAGCCGCGGAGCCAGGCCGCCGCGCTCGGCGCGCAGCGCGAGACCGGGCGGACCGATCAGCAGGATCAGCACCAGCGAGAGGTTGGAACCGCTGACCGCGGTCAGATGGGTCAGGTCGGTGGCCTCGAACGCGTCGTGCAACTCCACCGGGATACGGGAGGTGTCCCCGACGACCAGCCCGGGAAGGAGGGCACGGGCGTCGGGCGGCAGGCCCTCGGTGGCCTCGCGCAGCCCCGCGCGGAGTCCGCCGGCCACACGTTGCGCACGGCCGGGCGGCCCCACGACGCGCGGCGGCCCTCGCACCGACAGCACCGCGGCGATCCGGTCGCCCGGCCCCGCCGCCGGGGCGAGCCGGGCCTCCGCCTCGACGCGCGTGCCGGGCAGCAACGTCAGCCACGTACGGGCGGGTTGCCGGGCGATGAGCAGGACCGGTGTGCGGACGGCGGTCCTCGTGCCGCTCGCCGTCACGCGTACAGCCTCGGCCTCCACCAGCACCGCTTCCGGCGCCCGGACGGCCCCACGCACCTGCGGGCGGATCAGCCGGGGATCCGCCGTCAGCCTCAACTCCACCCTCGCATGTGCGTGTTCGGCCGCCAGGGCGGGCACCGAGCCACGGTGCAGGTCAGCGGAGTGCAGTCCCGCCACGGCCGCGGACGCCGCAGCGCAGAGCGCCACGGTGGCGACCGACGTCCACCGGCGTACGAACGACGCGAGCGCCACCAGGACGACCAGCGCGCACGTCCCCACCACGGCTCGCCCGGGCGCCGCGAGGGCGACGCCCGCGGCGAGCCAGGCCGCGAGGGCCGGGGCCACCAGACGGAGGTCCGGCGGGCCCTCCTGGCGCGGGTTCGACGCGCCCCGGGGTGAGGCGGCCGCCGCGTGCACCGCCGGGCGTGGCGCGCTCACGGGGTGACCAGCGGCTTGAGATCGGAGAACCGGCGGTCCCCGATGCCGTTGACGTCACGCAGCTGCTCGACGGAGGTGAAACCGCCGTGCCGGCCGCGGTAGTCGATGATGTGCCGGGCGAGCACCGGCCCCACACCGGGCAGGGCGTCCAGCTGCTCGGCGGTGGCGGCACTGAGGCTGACCGGACCGCTCGACGCGGCGGTTGACTGGACCCCGGTGGCCGGTTGCGGGGCGGCACGGCCCACGACGATCTGCTCCCCGTCGGCCAGCAGGCGGGCCAGGTTCAGGGCGCTGGTGTCCGTACCGGGCAGCGCTCCCCCGGCGGCGTCCACGGCGTCCGCCACGCGGGACCCCGCGGGCAGCCGGCGCAACCCCGGCCTCCTGACCTTGCCGGCGACGTCCACGACCAGCACCGGTTTCGCCCCGGGCGCGGGGCTCGGCGCCCGGGGCCCGGCCGCAGCGGAAGCCCGCGCGGCGACGGGGGCCTCGGCCGCGGCGGGCAGCGCCGCGGCGACCGGCGGCACCGCCACGGTGCGCGGCCGGCCGGTCCAGAAGTGGTGCACCGCGAAGGCGAGGGCGACGAGGAGGACGACGGCCAGGGCGGCCGCCGTCTTCGCCTCGATGCCGCAGCGGACGGAGAGCCAGGTGGGGAGGCGCTCGGTGAGGGCCAGGCGCCAGGCGCCCGCGGCGCGGCGCCCCGGCGGATCCGGCGCCCCCGGCGCCGCCGCTCGTTCCGGCGCAGCCGCTCGTTCCGGCACGGCCAACCGCTCCGGCCCATCCGGTCGTTCCGGCACGGCCAACCGCTCCGGCCCATCCGGTCGTTCCGGTGGATCCGGAGCCGCCGCGCCCGCCCCACCCCGTGGCGCGGGACGGGTCGGCGGACGGTCGAAGAGGGCGGCGGCCCGTTCCCGGACCGCGCCGGCGGCGGGCCCGGGTGCGGGCACGCGTGCGGACGGGTGCCTGCGGTGGCGAGGAGTTGCGGTGGTCGATCCCATGTCAGGGACGGTAGGCGGACCGGCGCCAACGAGATGATCTTGCCCAAGTCCTGTGGATCGTCCAGAGGTTGTGGATAACCCCGTCACCCGAAGGAGGTCACAGCGGGGAGACGACCGCCCCCAGCAGCCCGGGCCCCGTGTGGGCGCCGATCACCGCCCCGACCTCGCTGAGGACGAGGGTGTTGAGCCCGGGGACCCGCGCCCGCAGCCGCTCCGCCAGGGCGGACGCGCGGTCCGCGGCGGCCAGGTGGTGGACGGCGATGTCCACCGGACGGGTGCCCGCCCGTTCGACGACGATCTCCTCGAGCCGCGCCAGCGCCTTGGAGGCCGTACGCACCTTCTCCAGCAGCTGGATGCGGCCCTCGTCCAGCTGCAGCAGCGGCTTCACCGCGAGCGCCGACCCGAGCAGCGCCTGCGCCGCGCCGATGCGTCCGCCCCGGCGCAGGTAGTCCAGGGTGTCCACGTAGAAGTACGCCGACGTGTCCGACGCCCGCTTCTCCGCCGCCGCCACGATCTCGTCCGCGGAGCCGCCCGCCTCCGCCGCCTCGGCGGCGCTCAGCACCGGGAACCCGAGGGCCATGGCGACCATCGCGGTGTCCACGACGCGCACCGGCACGGGCGCGTCCGCCCCCGCGAGCAGCGCGGCGTCGTAGGTGCCGGAGAACTCCGCCGACAGGTGCAGGGAGACGATCTCGGTCGCGCCCGCCTCCGCCACCGCGCGGTAGGCGGCGGCGAATTCCTCGGGGCTCGGCCGCGACGTGGTGACGGGCTTGCGGCGTTGCAGGGCGCGGGCGACCGCCGGCGCCGACACCTCGGTGCCCTCTTCCAGCGCTTCGTCGCCGATCACCACCGCCAGGGGCACCACGGTGATCCGGTGCCGGGTCAGGGCCTCCTGCGGCAGGTAGGCCGTGGAATCGGTGACGATAGCGACATGGGACGACATGTGCGGGAGGTTACCCGCGCCGAAGGCCGGGCGACAGTACGGCTCCGCCGAGGTGAACCCCGGTGAACGTCCCCGCGGCCCGTCCCGGCCGCGTCCGGCCCCTCACAGCGCCTTGGGCGGCTGTCCGGTGCCCGGCTCGGGCATCCGCCCGCGCCGCGTCCCCGGCTGAGTGCGCGGTTCCGGTTCCGGCTCCGGCAGTGCCGAGGGCGCCCAGTGCCGCAACGCCCCGGCCTCCAGGTCGATGTCGCGGCCCAGCGCCGCGAGGTCGTCGTCGGCGAAGCGGCGGGCCCGGTCCTGGGCGGCCCAGCGCAGCGAGTCCGCGGAGTGGGTGATGCGCCGCGTGCGCTCCTCCAGCTCGCCGATCCGGGCCGCGATGCGGGCGCGGTCGGGCTCGCGCTCCAGCAGCCGCAGCTCCGCGTCGAGCTCCCGGGCGTGGGAGCTCAGCCTGGCGAGCAGCGCCACGGCCTCGCTCAGCGACGGGTCGACGGCGGCCTGCCCCTCCAGTGCCGCTTCCGTGCTCGTGACGGACGTACGCAGCGCCAGGCGCAGCTCGGCGAGCTTCCCTGCGGGCCCGGGCCTGCTGTACCGGCGGGCCTTCAGGCCGGTGTCCTCGACCACGCGGCGGGCCTCGATGCTGGTGCGCTCCACCCCGCGCTTGACCGCCCGCGCCGTCTTGACCGCGGCGACGACACCGAGCGCCACGAAGGAGGCGAAGAGCAGCAGGATCACGGCGACGGCGACATCCACGGCGGCTCCTCTGCCCGGTCGGCCCGGTCCGTCCGACCGGCCCGATCTGCTCGATCGGTTGTATGCCCACCGTAAACGGACGGGGGCGGGCGAGGGTTCCGGGAGAACCCCCACCCGCCCCTTACACCGACCTGCTCCGGCCTGCTCCGGCCTGCTCCGGCCTGCTCCGGCCTGCTCCGGCCTGCTCCGGCCGGACGATCAGCCGCGCATCAGGCGCTCAGGCCATCACGCGGGGACGATGTTCACCAGCTTCGGCACCCGCACGATCACCTTGCGGACCCCTGCGCCGTCCAGCGCGGCCACGACCGCCGGGTCGGCCAGGGCCTGGGCCTCCAGGTCGGCGTCGGAGATCGTCGGCGGCACCTCCAGACGGGCCTTGATCTTGCCCTTGATCTGGACGACGCAGGTGACGGTCTCGTCCAGCACGTACGCCGGGTCGGCCACCGGCAGGTCCTCGTGCGCCAGGGAGCCCTCGTGCCCCAGCCGCCGCCACAGCTCCTCGGCGATGTGCGGGGCCAGCGGCGCGATCAGCAGCACCAGCGGCTCGGCGACCGAGCGCGGCACCGGACCGCCCGCCTTGGTCAGGTGGTTGTTCAGCTCGGTGATCTTGGCGATGGCGGTGTTGAAGCGCAGGCCCTCCAGGTCCTGGCGGACGCCGTCGATCGCCTTGTGCAGGGCGCGCAGGGTGTCCTCGTCCGGCTCGGCGCCGGTCACCGTGACCTCGCCGGTCGTCTCGTCCACGACGTTGCGCCACAGCCGCTGCAGCAGCCGGTACTGGCCGACGACCGCGCGGGTGTCCCAGGGCCGGGAGACGTCCAGCGGGCCCATCGCCATCTCGTACAGGCGCAGGGTGTCGGCGCCGTACTCGGCGGCGATCTCGTCCGGGGTGACGGCGTTCTTCAGGGACTTGCCCATCTTGCCCAGCTCGCGCTTGACCTGCTCGCCGCCGTACCACCAGCCGCCGTCGCGCTCCTCGACCTCGGCCGCCGGGACGGGGAAGCCGCGGCCGTCGCGGTAGACGTAGGCCTGGATCATGCCCTGGTTGAACAGCTTGTGGAACGGCTCCACCGACGACACGTGGCCCAGGTCGAACAGCACCTTGGACCAGAAGCGCGCGTACAGCAGGTGCAGCACCGCGTGCTCGGCGCCACCGACGTACAGGTCGACGCCGCCGTGCGGCTGACCCTCGCGCGGCCCCATCCAGTACTGCTCGATCTCGGGGTCGACCAGCTTCCGGTCGTTGTGCGGGTCCAGGTAGCGCAGCTCGTACCAGCAGGAACCGGCCCAGTTGGGCATGGTGTTGGTCTCGCGGCGGTAGCGGCGCACGCCGCGGCCGTCACCCAGGTCCAGCTCGACGTGGACCCACTCCGCGTTGCGGGACAGCGGGGTCTCCGGCTCGGTGTCCGCGTCGTCCGGTTCGAAGGTGCGCGGGGAGTAGTCCTCGACCTCGGGCAGTTCCAGCGGCAGCATCGACTCGGGCAGGGCGTGGGCGACGCCGTCCTCGTCGTAGACGATCGGGAAGGGCTCGCCCCAGTACCGCTGGCGGCTGAACAGCCAGTCGCGCAGGCGGAAGTTGATGGTGCCCTCGCCGATGCCGCGCTGCTCCAGGTACGCGATGACCTTGCGCTTGGCGTCGGCGACCTCCAGGCCGTTCAGGTCGATCTCGTCGTTGGCGGAGTTGATCGCCGGGCCCTGGCCGGTGTACGCCTCGCCCTCCCAGCCCTCGGGCGGCCGGACGGTGCGGATGATGGGCAGCTCGAAGACGGTGGCGAACTCCCAGTCGCGCTCGTCCTGGCCGGGGACGGCCATGATGGCGCCGGTGCCGTAGCCCATCAGGACGTAGTCGGCGACGAAGACCGGGACGCGGGTGCCGGTCAGCGGGTTCACGGCGTACGCGCCGCTGAAGACGCCGGTCTTGTTCTTGCCCTCGGTCTGCCGCTCGACGTCCGACTTGGACTGGGCCTGCTTGCGGTACTCCGCGACGGCCTCGGCCGGGGTGGCCGCGCCGCCGGTCCAGGCGTCCTTGGTGCCCTCCGGCCAGGCTGCCGGCACCACGGTGTCGACCAGCGGGTGCTCGGGGGCCAGCACCATGTAGGTGGCGCCGAACAGGGTGTCCGGACGCGTGGTGAAGACGGTGATCGGGCTCTCGCCGTGGCCCTCGACCGCGAAGTCGACCTTGGCGCCCTCAGAGCGCCCGATCCAGTTGCGCTGCTGCAGCTTGATCGCCTCGGGCCAGTCCAGGGCGTCCAGGTCGGCCAGCAGGCGGTCCGCGTAGGCGGTGATGCGCATCATCCACTGGCGCAGCTTGGCCTTGAAGACGGGGAAGTTCCCGCGCTCGGAGCGGCCGTCGGCGGTGACCTCCTCGTTGGCCAGCACGGTGCCCAGGCCGGGGCACCAGTTGACCGGGGACTCCGAGGCGTACGCCAGGCGGTACTCGCCCAGGACGGCGTCACGCTCGGCGGGGCTCAGCTCGGCCCACGCCCGCCCCCCGGGTGTCTGCCGCTCGCCCTTCTCGAACTGCTCGACCAGCTCGCCGATGGGGCGGGCGCGGTCGGCCTGGGGGTCGTACCAGGAGTTGAAGATCTGCAGGAAGATCCACTGGGTCCACTTGTAGTAGTCCGGGTCGATCGTGGCGAACGACCGGCGCTTGTCGTGGCCCAGGCCCAGCCGGCGCAGCTGGGACTTCATGTTGTTCATGGCCGCCTCGGTGGTGACCCGAGGGTGCTCGCCGGTCTGCACGGCGTGCTGCTCGGCGGGCAGGCCGAAGGCGTCGAAGCCCAGGGTGTGCAGCACGTTGTGCCCGGTCATCCGCTGGAAGCGGGCGAAGACGTCGGTGGCGATGTAGCCCAGGGGGTGGCCGACGTGCAGTCCCGCACCCGAGGGGTACGGGAACATGTCCATGATGAACTTCTTGGGCTTGGCCAGCTCGCCGTCCCCGGCCAGGTCACCGGTGGGGTTCGGGGCGGCGAAGGTCTGGTGCTCGTCCCAGAAGTCCTGCCAGCGGCTCTCGATGTCGGCGGCCAGGGCGGCCGTGTAGCGGTGGGGCGCAGCCGCCTCCGCGGCGGGGGTGGTCTCGCTCATCGTCCTTCGTACTCCATCGCTGTCATGACGGCCTGCGGCCCGGCCGCCGTACGGACATCTGCCTGCTCACTGCGGAAACGAAAAAGCCCCTCGCACAGGAGGGGCGCCGCACTGACATCGATCGTGGTCAGCGCGGCTTGCTAAGCAGAAGGCGTACGGCACGCATGCGGTCAGGGTACCCCAGAGCGGGAAGGGCCCGCACCGAGGTTCCCCCCGGTGCGGGCCCTTCCGTGCCGTTTCCGGACCTGATCAGCGGTGGTGCGGCCGGTACGAGTCGAGGTAGCCGCGCGCCGGGGTGCCGACGCCGGTCACGTCGTCGTAGCCGACGACCGCGGACAGCGAGCTGTCCTTGCCGAGGCTGCGGAGCGAGGTGATCGTGCCGTCCGCCGCGTCGAAGCCGTTGGCGTAGTCCACGCGGACGACCGCGAGGTCCTTGCCGCGGCCCAGCGGGTGGTCGGTCACGTCGTGGTACGCGCCGGTGCCGTAGCGGTCGTAGATCAGCGGGTTGGCGAAGCCGATCGGCACGCCGTGCCGGGCCTGCTGCGCCAGCGCCTGGACGCCCGCGATCACCGGTGCGGCGAGCGAGGTGCCGCCGATCCGGTACTCGCCGTACTGGAAGGACCCGTCCGGGAAGGCCTGGGTCTGGCCGACCAGGAAGCCGGTGTTCGGGTCGGCGACGGCCGAGATGTCCGGCTCGACGCGCTGCTTGACCGTGCCGCCGTTGGCCAGCGCGAGCGAGTTGGGAACCACGCCGCGCTGGTAGAAGGGCTGCGCGTAGAGCTTGCTGGTGCCGCCGCCGGCGCCGGAGGTGTAGGCGCCGGGGAAGGCCGTCCAGCTCGAGCCGTCCTCGGCCAGCGTGGCCTTCAGGGTGCCCCAGCCGGTCTCCCACTGGTACTTGTCGCCCTTGCCGACGGCGAGCGAGGTGCCGCCGACGGAGGTGACCCAGGGGGAGTTCGCCGGGGTGTCGACCTGCTTCGCGCCGTGCGCCGCGACGTTGTCGCCCGCGTCGCCGGAGGAGAAGTAGAAGCCGATGCCCTCGACCGCGCCGATCTGGAAGATCTGGTCGTACGCGGCGGCGATGTCCGGGGTCTCGTTGCTCTCGATGTCGCCCCAGGAGTTGGAGACGATGTCGGCGAGCCGGTGGTCGACGATCTTGCCGAGCGCGTCGAGCAGGTCGTCGTCGGTGCAGGAGGAGGCGCCGACGTAGGTGATGTCGGCGGCCGGGGCGACCGCGTGCACCGCCTCGACGTCCAGGGTCTCCTCGCCGTACCAGCCGGAGGCGTCGCACTCGTCGGGGCTCGTGTAGCGGTAGTCGGCCGGCAGCACCTGGGAGAGCTGGCCGCGCTTGTAGGCCGCGTCGCCGTTGCGGGCGGCGTACTTCTTGGCGTCGGCGACGATCGTCGGGGAGGCGAACGCGTCGGTGATGGCGACGGTGACGCCCTTGCCGTTGTACGAGCCCGCGCCGTAGGCGGCGCGCAACTGCTTGCCCGTGTAGCCCTTGACGGCGTACGGGGCGCGCGTGCCGTAGGCGACCGGCAGCTTCTTGTTCGTGTTCGACCCGTAGTAGGTGGAGAAGGGGCCGGAGTTCTTGAAGACGGCGCCGGGCGGCGGCAGCGTGTCCTGGTGCTGCGCGCGCCGCGGGGAGTTGTCCAGGCCGGTGACGGTGAGCACCGCGCCGCCCAGGGAGGCGGGGACGGAGGCGGTCCCGGTCGGGGCGTGGTAGGTCTTGGCGCCCTTCGCGTAGTTGTGGAGCTGGGTGCCGAACGCCTGCTCCGCGTCGGCGACGTCGCCGGTCACGGTCAGGTAGTGCTCGTCGACGCCGGTGACCTTCAGCCCGGAGGACTCCAGCCACTGCCGCGTCTGCGCGATCTGCTGCGCGGAGGCGCCGAAGCGGGCCTTGGCCTGCTTCGCCGAGAGGAACGTGCCGTACGAGGCGGAACCGGGGTCGGACACGGCCTGGGCGTAGGCGGCCAGGCCCTGGGCGTCACGGCCGGCCAGGTACACCCGGAGGGTGACCTTGGCCGAGTCGGCGGTGGCGCCCTTGTCGGCCTTGGCGGTGGCCCAGGCCGGCTTGCTGCCGGCGAGGCTGTGACGTCCGTGCGGTGCGTCGGCCTGGGCGGTGGGTATGCCCATCGCCAGCGCACCGGCGACCAGAGGCAGTGTCGCTGCCATGGCCAGGCCGGCCCGCCTTCTCGAGCGGGTTGAGCTCATGAAACCCCCTGCTGTGTGAAGTTCGCGCGGAGTGGCGGCGCGCCGGAGACGGCAGCGCGCGTGGACCGCCACGCCACTCTCGCGGTGAACAGCTCATGCCAGGGACATGTGTTCGCCAAGAAGGACTCAAGGAAGGCCCACGAAAGGGCAATTGGGACGGCAATCCGATCCGGAATGCGGACATATGGTGCCGGAGAGCGGACGCTCCGGTGAAGGACCGATCATCCTTGCCGAACGGAGCCCGAACAAACCAACGTTAGCAGTTCGTAATGATCCTCATCCCGGGTTGTCGAAAGACGATCGTTCAGGCCACCCGTACGGGTTAGCGTCTGCCGCATGCGCACCAACCGACAGTCCCCGGACGGTCGCCGGACCCCCCCGATACCGGCGAGCGACATCCTGTCCGGGGCCCTTCGCGCCGCACGGTCGCCCCGCGCCTGGGCGATCGCCGGCACCGCCGCCGCCCTGCTCGTCCTCGCCGTCACCGCGGGTCCGTACCTGCGGGCGTTCCTGGACTTCGGCGCCGGCGTCCTCACCCTCGTCTCCCTGAGCTGCACCGTCATCTGGGGCCTGGTGTCCACCGACACCGTCTTCCTCGGCCCCCGCGAACGCCTGCTCACCCAGGGCATCCACCGCGGTCTGGGCGTCGCCGCGATCGGATTCCTGGTCCTGCACGTGACGACGAAGGTCGTCGAGGTGCGGGTCACCACCGCCGGCGCCTTCCTCCCCCTCGGCGTGACCGGCCGGGACGGCCTCATCGCCCTCGGCGTGCTCGCCGCCTACCTGATGATCCTGGCCGCCGCCACGGGCGCCATGCGCAGCGTCTTCGCCGCCAACCGGCACCCCGTGCGGTGGCGCATCCTGCACAGCACCGCCTACGCGTCCTGGTGCATGGCGCTGATCCACGGCCTGCAGTCCGGCCGCTCCGCCAAGACCTGGATCATCGTCGCCTACGGGATCTGCCTGGTGGGTGTCGCCATCGGGCTGATCTACCGGCTCCGCAGGACCCGTGGCGAGGCGCTCTTCCCCGACACGCGGGAGCGCTCGGCCTCCTTCCGCAAGCTCGGCGGCGAACGGGCCGCGTCCCGGGGCGGTTCCGGCCGCCGGCGTGCCGTGCCCCGCGAGGAGAACGGGCCCAGCCTGGCCAGCGCCTACAGCGAACCGCTGCCGCCGCTGCCCAACTTCCCCACCGCCCAGCAGTACACGGCTGTTCCTCCCCCGGCCCCGGACCGTACCCTCGGCATGGATCCCGCGGCCGCCACGATGCAACTGCCGCAGGTGCCCGCCGACCCCCAGGCGACGTACCAGCAGCAACCGCAGGTGCCGTACCAGCAGCAACCGCAGCAGACCAGCTGGGACGGCACTCCCGCATGGGGCACCCCGGTGCCGGACGGCAGGCAGGGCGCGGATCCGCTGGGAGCCGACAGGCTCCAGCCGATCGCCTGGCAGCAGTCCACGCCCGGACCCTATGAAGGACAACGATGAGCGTTCCCGCCATACCGGACCGGTCACCCGCCCCTCGCCCGGGGGCGGGTGATGTGCTCCCCGACGTGCGTACCGTCGGGCTGCCCCGGATCACCGCGGGGTTCGACGAGGTGGAGCGCCTGGACCGGGTGACCCACCTCAATGTGCACGGTTCCATGCCCAGCATGACCGAGGGCGAACTGCTCGACCTCGCCGAGCTGATGGGCCTGCGCGGCCGTGGCGGGGCGGGCTTCCCCTTCTACAAGAAGCTCAAGGCCGTCGGTGAGGCCGCACGCCGGCGCGGCTCGCCGACCGCGGTGATGGTCAACGGCTGCGAGGGCGAACCGGCCTGCCGCAAGGACGCCGTCATCCTGCGCCGCGCCCCGCACCTCATGCTGGACGGGGCCCTGCTGTGCGCCGAGATCCTCGGCGCCCGCGAACTGGTCATCAGCGTCACGCGCGACACCAACGAGCAGTCCGTGCGCGACGCCCTGGCCGAGCGGGGCCTGGGCACCAAGCGGGGCCGCCAGCTGAGGGCCCGGATCGTGCGCATGCCGGAGCGCTTCGTGTCGGGCGAGTCCTCGGGCATCATCTCGGCGGCCAACGGCGGCCTCCCCCTGCCGCCCGGCAAGAAGGTGAGCGCGAGCGAGTCCGGCCTCGGCGGCATGCCGACGCTCTTCTCCAACACCGAGACCTTCACCCAACTGGCCATCGGCGCCCGCATGGGGGCGATCCGCTTCGGCTCCGCGGGCGCCCCGGGCGAGCCCGGTACGGCCATGCTGACGGTGTCCGGCTCGGTGCCCCGGCAGACGGTCGTGGAGACCCCGACGGGTGTGCCGATGTCGTACATCCTGCAGATGTGCGGCGGGAACCCGGGGCAGGGCGTGCTCGTCGGCGGCTACCACGGCAACTGGATCGACCCCAGCGTCGCCTCGATGGTGACCATCGCCCGCGAGAGCCTGGAGGCCCACAAGGCCACCCTGGGCGCGGGCGCCCTGCTCCCGCTGGACCCGGGACTGTGCCCGCTGGGCGAGTCGCTGCGGGTCGCGCAGTGGCTGGCCGCCGAGACGGCCGGGCAGTGCGGGCCGTGCCGCCTCGGGCTGCCCCGTATGGCCGGACTGCTGCAGGACGTGCTCAACGGCGGCGGGCAGGCCGCGCTGGAGCAACTGCGGCAGACCGCGGTCGCGGTGAAGGGGCGCGGGGTGTGCAAGCACCCCGACGGCTCGATGCGCTTCGTGATGTCCACCATCAACGCCTTCACCGACGACCTCGCCGCCCACGTCCTCGGCGGCGGCTGCGGCCGCCCCACCGTGGGCGTGCTGCCGCTGCTGAAGTCCGACCCGCCGGCGCCGCGGGGTGGCGCCCCCGTCGGCGCCGCCGCGCAGACCAGCAACAAGCGGCTGAACGTCGACTGGACGCTGTGCAAGGGCCACGGCCTGTGCGCCGGCGTGCTCCCGGAGATCGTACGGCTGGACCGGGACGGCTACCCCGACATCGCCGGCACGCCCGTCCCGCCGCACCTGGACGCGGCCGCGCAGCGCGCGGTGGCCCGCTGCCCCGCACTGGCGCTGCGCATGGAGGAGGGCGGCCGCCGCTGACCCCGGCCGCACACAGGAGGGCCCGGCGCCGTCGCGGTGCCGGGCCCCTCCGGCGTACGGACCGCGGTGCGCCGGGGCATACGAAGAACCCGTCCGGTCGTGACGACCGGACGGGCAGTGTCCGCGGTGGGAAGTGGAGCTACGGGGATTCGAACCCCGGACCTCTTGCATGCCATGCAAGCGCTCTACCAACTGAGCTATAGCCCCGCGATGCCGTTCTCCCGGGTTCCCCCGGCGACCTGGGATACATTACACGGCCCCGGGGCCGGTACGCCAAATCGATTCCTGGCCCGCGGGCACGGCGCCCGGTACTGTCGGCTGACCCCGCCCCGGAAGAATCTGGAGAAGGCCGCAGTGACCGCGACGCAGCCGATCGCCGACACCGCGGCCCGCAGCTCCCGGGTCGGCAGGCCCACCCTCGTCGCGGCGCTGGTGTGCCTGGTGTCCTTCGCGGCGTTCTGGGCCGCCCAACGCGCGGCACACGTCTCGATGATCGACCTCACCGTCTACCGGGCCGAGGGCTGGTCGGTGCGGGGCGGGGACGACCTGTACGCGATGCGGGTCACCCACGCGCAGCTGCCCAACACCTATCCGCCGTTCGCCGCGCTGCTTTTCACGTCCCTGACACTGCTGGGCCCGGGTGCCGCGCGGATCGCGGCGACCGCGGTCAACCTCGGCCTGCTGGTCGTCCTGGCCCATCTGTCGCTCCGGCTGGCCGGGCTGCCGCGGCGGCTGCCCGCGGCGGCGGCCGCACTGGGCGTCGCGGCGGGCGCGGTGTGGTGCGAGCCGGTCTGGACGACGCTGCGGTACGGCCAGATCAACCTGCTGCTCGCGGTGCTCGTGCTGGGGGACCTCGCCGGGCGCAGGGGCCGGGTCGCGGGCATCGGCATCGGCATCGCGGCGGGCATCAAGCTGACACCGCTGCTGTTCGTGGCCTTCCTGGCCGTCGGCGGGGCGGTGATCGCCTGGCGGCGGCGGGAGCGCTGGAACACCTGGCTGCGGACGGCCGCCGTGGCGTCCGTCACCTTCGCCGCGACCATCGGCCTTTCCGCGCTCGTCCTGCCGCGCGACTCCCGGCGCTTCTGGACGGAGGTCGTCCTCTCCGCCGACCGCGCCGGCAACGGCGAGGACACGGCCAACCAGTCGCTGCGGGGCGTCCTCGCCCGCGCCCTGCACACCGGCGACCCCGGCACCTGGTGGCTCGTCGCTGCACTCCTCGTGGGCGCCGTGGGCGTGGCCGTCGCCACGGCCCACCTGGCGGCCGGGGAACTCGCCTGGGCGGTCCTGTCCTGCGCCGTCACGGCACTGCTGGTCAGCCCCGTCTCCTGGTCGCACCACTGGGTGTGGGCGGTCCCCCTGGTCGTCCTGCTGGCCGGCCAGGCCCTGCGGCGGAGCCGTCCCGCACGCTGGTGGGCCGGCGCCGCCGCGTACGCCGCCCTCTTCTGCTCGTACGCGCTCTGGCTCACCCCGCACGGCGACGGCGTCTCGCGTCCCGAACTCCACCAGTCCGCGGGGCAGATGGCCCTGTCGGCGGTCTACCCGGCCGCCGGGGCCGCGTTCTTGTGCCTGTCGGCGGCCGTCGCCGTCGCCCGGCGCCGCCCTCGCGCACCGCGCAGGACCCCCGTGGCGGCCGCCTGAGCGGCGCTCAGGCCCTCCGCCGCCGCAGCACCGCCACGAGCGCCCCGGCCGCCGCGGTGGCCGCCAGGGCGGCGGAGGTGACCGCGACGGCGTGCGCCGAGGAGTGGGCGGCGCTCAGCCGGCCCAGGAACAGCGTGCCGAAGGAGGCCACCCCGATCAGCTGACCGAGCTGGGTGACGGTGGCCAGCAGGCCACTGGCGTCCGCGGCGTCCTCGGGACGGACCTGCCCCAGGGCGAGGGTCAGGGTGGGGCTGAAGGAGGCGCCCAGCCCCAGGCCGACCCCGAACAGGGCCACCAGGAAGGCCGGTTCGTGCTGCTGCCCGTCGCGCAGCAGCAGGCCGATCGCCGCGAAGGACGCGCCGGCCACGATCAGTCCGCCCGGCGCCAGCCAGGCGTGGGCACGCGCGGGCAGCCGGCGCCAGGTGAGCCCGGTGCCGCCGAAGGAGACGGCCGCGGCGCTGAAGGTGAGCCCGGTGTGCAGGGCGCTGAGGCCCAGCCCGCTCTGCAGGTGGAGCGCGATGGCGAACAGGAACCCGGCGTTGAGGGCCATGGCGACCCCGATGACGGCGACGGAACGGAGCATGCCGGGTGCCCGCAGGACCCGCGAGGAGACCAGCGGCGCGCCACCGCGCCGGGCGAGCCGGGTCTCCAGCACGGCGAAGACCACGCACAGCACGACGCTGAGGCCGAGGCAGACCCAGCCCCACGCCGGCCAGCCCTCCTCCTGCCCCAGCACCAGGGGCACGGTGAGCAGGGTCACGGCCGCGCCGAGGGTGACCAGCCCGGGCAGGTCGAGACCGCGGCGGCGCTCGGCGGCGCCTTCGGGGTCGCGCGGGACGACCCGCGGGACCAGGACGAGCAGGACGAGCCCGATGGGGACGTTCACCAGGAAGGCCGGGCGCCACCCGGTGCCGAACAGGTCGGCGCTGACCAGCAGCCCGCCCAGGGACTGCCCGGTGGCGGCACCGGTGGCCAGGACGGCAGCGTAGACGCCGAGGGCGCGCACCCGCCGTTCGCCGGAGAAGTTGCGCTGGATGAGGCTGAGCACCTGCGGGATCATCAGGGCGGACCCGGCCCCCTGCACCAGCCGGAACGCGGTCAACTGCCCTGTCGACCCGGCGAGTCCGCAGGCCAGGGAGGCGGCGGTGAAGACGGTGAGCCCGGCCAGGAACGCCCTGCGGTGGCCCCACAGGTCGCCGGTCCTGGCACCGGTGATGAGCAGGACGGCGTAGGAGATGGTGTAGCCGGCCACGATCATCTGCAGCCCGGCACCCGAGGCGTGCAGGTCGGTGCGGATGGTGGGCGCGGCCACGTTGACGATGAAGACGTCCAGCAGGGCCATGAACTGACCGGTGAGCAGGACGCCGAGCAGTTGTCCGGCACGCGGTCCGCGGCGGCCCGGAGGGCCGGCCGGGGCACGGCGTGCGGTAACGGTGGGATTCGCCATGGTCCGAGGCTGCGGGCGGTCCCGTACCGGTAACGAGAGCCCCCGGATCCTGGTACTGACAGCACCTGGCAGCCCCGCGCGGACGGGCGGACGATGGGCGCATGGCCGTACCGTCCCCGCGCCGCACCGAGCTCGCCGCCTTCCTGCGCAGCCGCCGCGCGCGTATCCGGCCGGAGGACGTCGGCATGCCGCCCGGCCTGCGCCGCCGTACGCCCGGGCTGCGGCGGGAGGAGGTCGCGCAGCTCGCCGGGGTGGGGGTGACCTGGTACACGTGGCTGGAGCAGGGCCGGCCGATCAACGCCAGCGTGCAGGTGCTGGACGCGGTGGCGCGCATCCTGCGGCTGGACGTGGCCGAGCGCAAGCACCTGTACCGGCTGGCGGGCGTGCCCTTCGTCCGCGAGCCGGTCTCCGACGCCGAGGCGGTGGGCGAGGAGGTGGAGGGCATAGTCGACGCCCTCGACCCGCTCCCGGCGGTGGTCTACAACGCCCGTTACGACGTGCTGGCCTGCAACTCCGGTTACCGGCGGCTCTTCCCCCAGGTGCGGATCGCCTCCCGCGCCGACCGCAACGTGCTGCTGCGCCTGTTCACCGGCCCGCCGTGCTGCTCGGCGTACGTCAACCGGGAGGCCGAGCTGCCCCGGATGGTCGCGCAGCTGCGCGCCTCGTACGGCCGGCACGTGGGCGAACCGGCCTGGGAGTCCTTCGTCGGGCGGCTGGTCCGGGAGAGCGCGGAGTTCGCGCAGATGTGGGCGAGCGGGGACGTGGCGGCTCCGGGACAGCGGATCAAGGTGATCCAGCACGCCTCGGTCGGCAGGATCCGGCTGACCTCGACCTCGCTGGCGGTCCAGGCGATGCCGGAGCACCGGATCGTGGTCTACACGCCGGCCGACGAGGAGAGCCGGGAGCTGACGGTGCGGCTGCGGGAGCTGGACGACCCGCTGGTGGGCTGCCCCCGGCACGCGCGCCCGCTCTCGGCGCTCGCCGCGGAACAGGAGCCGGCCGCGGAACGGACCGGGTGAAACGCGAGGATCCCGCCTCCCCTGGGGGAGACAGGATCCGATACCGCTGTGGAGCTACGGGGATTCGAACCCCGGACCTCTTGCATGCCATGCAAGCGCTCTACCAACTGAGCTATAGCCCCGCTGTCCTCGGGCTTTCCGCCCGGCGAACGAGAAGAAGCTTAGCCGGTCAGGGCCGGATTCCTGAAATCGGCTGCGTCCCGGCCCCGCCCCGGCTCCCGGCCCCGTCAGTCGTCGTCGCCGAGCACCGGCTCGGGCAGGGTCCCGGCGTTGTGCTCCAGCAGCCGCCAGCCGCGGGCGCCCTCGCCGAGGACCGACCAGCAGGTGTTGGACAGCCCGCCGAGCGCCTCCCAGCTGCGCGGGTCCAGCCCGAGGAGCCGGCCGATGGTGGTGCGGATGGCGCCGCCGTGGCTGACGACGACCAGCACACCGCCGTCGGGCAGCTTGTCGGCCGCCGCGAGCACCACCGGGGCGGCCCGGTCGGCGACCTCGGTCTCCAGCTCGCCGCCGCCGCGCCGCACGGGCTCGCCGCGCTTCCAGGCCGCGTACTCCTCGCCGTAGCGCTCGGTGATCTCCTCGTGGGTCAGGCCCTGCCACACGCCCGCGTAGGTCTCCCGCAGGCCCTCGTCGTACGAGATGTCCAGCTCCGTGACCGCGGCCAGTTCGGCGGCGGTGTCGGCGGCGCGCTGCAGGTCGGAGGAGATGATCGCGTCCGGCTGCAGCGCGGCCAGCAACCGGGCGGCGCGCTTGGCCTGCGCGACGCCGGTCGAGGTCAGCGGGATGTCCGTGGAGCCCTGGAAGCGGCCCTCCACGTTCCAGGAGGTCTGTCCGTGCCGCCAGAAGACGACGCGGCGGCCGCGACCCCGCGTGTGGCCGTTCAGATCAGCTCTCCGTCCTCGTCGGCGGCCGCGTTGGCGCGGGCGTGCTCCTCGGCCTTGCCACGGGTGGCGACGGCGTCCTTGGGGAGCTCGAGCTCGGGGCAGTCCTTCCAGAGCCGCTCCAGCGCGTAGAAGACCCGCTCCTCCGAGTGCTGGACGTGCACCACGATGTCGACGTAGTCGAGCAGGACCCAGCGACCCTCGCGCTCGCCCTCACGGCGCACCGGCTTGACGCCGAGCTCCTCCTGCAGCCGCTCCTCGACCTCGTCGACGATGGCCTTCACCTGGCGGTCGTTGGGCGCGGAGGCCAGCAGGAACGCGTCGGTGATGGAGAGGACGTCGCTGACGTCGTAGGCGATGATGTCGTGCGCGAGCTTGTCGGCGGCCGCCTGGGCGGCGGTCTGAATGAGCTCGATGGAGCGGTCCGTGGCGGTCACAGGTAAGGCTTTCCGGTCGGGGACGTCGTACGTCCAGGGTCTCACGGACCGCGCTCGGTCCCCGACCGGTTATGGACCGCCCCGGGTCAGTTCTTCTCCGGCGGGCTGTAGTCCTGGCCCAGGACGACCGTGATGTCGGCGTTGGAGGCCACGCCGCCCTTCTTGGCGGCCTTGGCGGACAGGCCCAGCGTCTTGGCCAGCTCCTCCGCGTTCGTCTTCTGGTCGGCGTCGGCGTACAGGACCTGTGAGGTGGCCCGGGTGTCCGCGGTGGCGCCGGAGACGAAGGTGTAGCCGCCGCCGACGATCTGCACCTGGGCCTCGCCGGTGTTGGCGGCGACGCCGGTCGCGTTGCGCAGGGTGACCCGGGGGATGCCGTCGGAGTCGGTGTTGGTGACGGTGCCGCCGAGCACCTTCTTGACCACGTCCTCGGTGGCCTTCTCGCTCAGCGTGCCGTCGGGCTCCACCGGCAGCGTCTCGGTGGTGTAGTCGCCGCCCTTGGCCTCCTCCGACAGGGCCGCGAGGCTGCTGCCGAGGTCCTTCTCGGTCAGCGGGGGCTCGATGACCTGGTTGAGCCCCTCGACGGTCTTGGTCGCCAGGTCCGGGTCGCTGTACATCTTCTTCAGCACGGCCTGGACGACCTGCCCGAAGCGGGCCAGCTGCTTGTCGGGCCCCTCGCCCGGTCCCCGGTAGACGGCGTACGCGACGGCGGCCTGGCCGCCCAGCTCCTGCTGCTTGCCGGGCTTGACGAGGGTCTTGCCGTCCTGCTTCTTGCCTGCCTTCACCGTGGCGTCGGTGTCGACGAGGACTCCGCCGAGGGACTCGACGAGGTTGTCCAGGTACGGGGTGTCCAGCCGCCAGGTGCCGCTGATCTTGGTGCCGAGCAGACCTTCCAGCGCCTCACGGGTGGGGGCGGAACCGTTCTCCACGACGGACTTGCCGAGCGTGGTGCTGCCGCCGTCGTCGCTGCTCACGGCGAGCGAGTTCGGCAGCAGGACGGTGGTGCCCTTCTTGGTGGTCGAGTTGCTGACCAGCAGCGCGGTCGAGGTCGCCTCGCTGCCGACCGGGCGCAGGTGCAGCACGATGACGTCGCGCTTCTGGCCGCCCGCGGCCTGCTGGGCGGTCCCGGAGTCCCCGCCGAGGCCGGGGATCTTGCCGGCCTTCCACAGGTAGCCGACGCCGCCGACGGCGGCCAGCACCAGGACGACGACCGCGGCGACCACGCGGTTGCGGCCGCGGCGCCTGGCCTCCTCGCGCCGCTCGGTGCGGGACTCGGTGAACTTCAGCCAGTCGATGACCTCTTCCGACTCCTCGGTCTCCTCGTCGACGAAGGAGAACTGGCCGGTGTGGTAGTCGGCTTCGGCCGCGGCGGAGCGGCCGGCGGCGGGCCGGGCCGGCGGCTCCTCGAAGGCGGGCTGCCGCTGGGCCGGAGGGGCCTGCGGCGGGGTCTGCGGGGGTGCCGGCGGCTGCTGTCCGTACTGCTGCTGCTCGTAGTACGGCTCCTGGTACTGCGGCTGCTGCGGGATCCACCCCTGGTACTGCTGCGTCTGCTGGGACTGTTGGGGGTGCTGGGGTCGCTGGGGTTGCTGCTGCGGCGGCTGAGGTTGCTGGTACTGCTGCTGCTCCTGCGGGTAGTACGGCTGCCCGGAGTACCCCTGCTGGTCCTGGTAGGACTGCTGCCGGCCGGTCTGCTCACCGGTCTGCTGCGCGTACGGGTCGTACTGGCCGTACTCGTTGCCGTAACCGTTTGCGTAGTCGCCCTGCTGCTGTGCGTAGGGGTCTTCTCCGTAGGGGTCCTGACCGCCCCGCTCGGGTGTTCCCTCGGCGAATTGCCATCGGGGGTAGTCGTTCACTGGGGACCCCTCCAGTTGCCGATCAGCCGCTGATCACTTACCGGTACAGCCTGCGTTTGTCGATGTAGCGAACGACGCCGTCGGGCACGAGGTACCAGACCGGCTCCCCCTTGGCGACCCGCTGACGGCAGTCGGTCGAGGAGATCGCCAGGGCGGGCACCTCCACCAAGGAGACCCCGCCGGCCGGGAAGCCGGGGTCGGACAGGGTGTGCCCGGGGCGGGTGACGCCGATGAAGTGCGCCAGCGAGAACAGCTCCTCGGCCTTGCGCCAGGAGAAGATCTGGGCCAGCGCGTCCGCACCCGTGATGAAGAACAGCTCCGCCTCGGGGTGCTCGGCCCGCAGGTCGCGGAGCGTGTCGATGGTGTACGTGCGGCCACCGCGCTCGATGTCGCTGCGGCTGACCGAGAACTGCGGGTTCGACGCGGTGGCGATCACCGTCATCAGGTAGCGGTCCTCGGCCGCCGACACCTTCTGCTCGCTCTTCTGCCAGGGCCGGCCGGTGGGCACGAAGACCACTTCGTCCAGCTGGAAAAGGTGCGCCACCTCGCTGGCCGCCACGAGGTGACCGTGGTGGATGGGATCGAACGTCCCACCCATCACACCGATTCGCTCCTTCATGCGGATAGACCCTACCCGCATCGCCTGATCGAGCTCAGCGGTCGCGGTTGAAGCGGGTGGTGATGAAAAGCAGCAGCAGCAGCGCGAACAGCGCGCCACCGCCCGTGAGGTAGGGGCTCAGGCTCTCGTGGTTGCCGCCGCCCTCGCCCTCGGCGAGCGTGGTCAGAACGGCGGCGGTCGCGTAGGAGGTCATTCGGCTGTCCCTTGGTGGCTTCGGGGTCTGTCGACGGGCGGAGGACTCGGCAACATCGTACGGGCGGCCGGGGTGGAACTTCGCGGTGGCTCCGCGCGTCCTCACTAGGTACCCAACGGCCGAACAGGGGGGCGGGGACATATGTCCGGTCCGAACGATTCGAGTGGTGCGAACGGCGGCACGAGCGGCGGTGAGCGGCTGCCCGGACGCAACCGGCGGCGCTTCGAGGGCATCTCCTCGCGCGCGTACGAGCACCCGGCGGACCGTTCCGCGCTGGTGGCACTGCGCAAGCTGAGCGGCTTCGACACCGTCTTCAAGGCGCTCAGCGGCCTGCTGCCGGAGCGCTCGCTGCGGCTGCTGTTCCTCTCGGACTCGGTGCGCGTCGGCGACCAGCAGTTCGCGCACCTCAACGACATGCTGCGGGACGCCTGCTACATCCTCGACCTGCCCAAGGTCCCGGCGATGTACGTCACCCAGGACCCGCAGCCCAACGCGATGTGCATCGGGCTGGACGAGCCCATCATCGTCGTGACCACCGGGCTGGTGGAGCTGCTGGACGAGGAGGAGATGCGGGCCGTCGTGGGCCACGAGGTCGGCCACGCGCTGTCCGGCCACTCCGTCTACCGCACGATCCTGCTCTTCCTGACCAGCCTGGCGCTGCGGGTGGCGTGGATACCGCTCGGCAACCTCGCGATCATGGCGATCGTCACCGCACTGCGCGAGTGGTTCCGCAAGTCGGAGCTCTCCGCGGACCGTGCCGGACTCCTGGTCGGCCAGGACCTGCAGGCCTCGATGCGCGGCCTGATGAAGATCGCCGGCGGCAACCACCTGCACGAGATGAACGTGGACGCCTTCCTGAAGCAGGCCGAGGAGTACGAGGAGTCCGGCGACCTGCGCGACTCCGTGCTGAAGATCCTCAACGTCCTGCCGCGCAGCCACCCGTTCACCACGGTGCGGGCCGCGGAGCTGAAGAAGTGGGCGGCGAGCCGCGACCACCAGCGCATCATGGACGGCCACTACCCGCGGCGCAGCGAGGACAAGGACACCTCGGTCTACGACTCGTTCAAGGAATCCGCGAGCCACTACGCCGAAACGGTGAAGACGAGCAAGGACCCGCTCATGAAGCTGCTCTCCGACATCGGGGCGGGGGCCGGCGACGTCGGCGGCCGGCTGCGCGACCGCTTCACCGGGACGCCGGGCTCGGGCTCCGGCCCGTCGGGGCGCCCGCCGAAGGACTCGCAGGACCCGCCGCCGGAGGGCTGATGCCCGGTCCGGCCGCCGGGGCCGGGGCCAGCACCCCGCACACCGAGCCGATCTCGTGGCGGTGGTCGTAGGGGTCGACCCCGGGCTCCACCGGCGGCCGCTGCCCGGCCAGCAGCGGCAGGAAGTGCGCCACGGGGGCGGTCACGCAGGACAGCGGCCCGGCCTCGACGGCGGCCCGCAGCAGTTCCACGTGCTTGTCGCGCAGGTCAGCGCGGTCGAAGCGCAGCCGCAGCTCGCGCCGCACGGTGAACAGCGAGGCCTGGCCGCTGCCCCCGGTGGCGGCCTGCACGACGTAGACCAAGGTGTGGTCCGTGACGACCTCCAGGGCCTCCTCCCCCGCCTCGGACACGGTCATGGTGCCGCGCACCTTGACCTCGTCGTCGGCGAGGGCGACGCGGGCGGGGTCGAAGCGCACCAGCCAGCCGGTCGCCGCGTGGCGCCCGTCGTCGGCGGGCCGCTCCAGGCTCCGGTCGAACTGGTCGAGCTGCCCGGGGTCCAGCATGGTGCGCACCGTGCGGATGTCCCCGCCGGTCAGCGCGTCGGGATCGGCGGAGGAGGCGACCAGGTAGTCCTTGGCGGAGACCAGGGCCTGCATGACCTGGCTTTCGCTGAAGTGCGCGGTGCGGCGCGCCGGCGGCAGCGCGTAACCGGTCCCGCCGGCCCGGTAGTGCTCGGCGCGCTGCCCGGCGAACGGCCGGGACCGGTCCACGGCGGCCACCGCGGCCGTGGGGGCGAGCGGCAGCAGGGTGATCTGCAGCGACTGCGCCACGGGAGGGGCGGGCTGGTCGTAGGGATTGCGTATGCCCAGGTAGACGGCGGTGCCGAAGGCCACGACGATCAGGAGGACGAGGACCAGTGCCTGGCGCGGGGCGCCGCCACGGGCCCAGAGCCGGCGGGTGCGCACCGAGCGGGCCGATCCGTCCAGCCGCTCCCGCGCGGAGAACTCCTGTATCCGGGCAGCGCGGACGAACGATTCGTCGAAGACGACGGATCGGTACTCGTCCTCACCACCTCCCGGGGAGCCCTCGGGGTTCCCCTCCGGTGGGTCTCCAGGCCCGGCCATACAACAAGCGTAGGTCTGTCAGGGCCCTTTAAAACGTCCTGGTACGAGACAAGTTCGCGAGGCGCTCAGGGGGTGTGGCTGACCGCCACCGGGGGTAGCGACGGGGCTCCGATCCGGCCCGTCGGGGAGGGCGGCACGGAGGGCTGGCGGGCCCCTCCGGCGCCCCGGTAGACCGCCGCGAAGGTCAGGGCGACGACACCGATGCCCATCACCACGGCGAGCATCCACGCCACGGTCCGGTGCCAGCGGCCGTGCCCCCGGTACGGGCGGCGCTGGGCGTAGAGGTCCTCGTACTCCTCGTCCTCCGCGGAGTGCTCGGTCTCCTCCTGGTCGTACGGACCGCTGCCGTCCTCCGTGCCCAGCACACGCGGGCGGGACGCCTCTGCCTCGGCCTGTGCCGTGGCGGCGGCGAGCATGCGCTCGTGGGCGCTCGGTTCGTGGAAGGCAGCCGCCCGTATGAAGGCCTCGTCGAGCACCACGGACGCGAATTCGTCATCCGCGCCACCGTGGTCCTCGCCGTCCGGGAACGGCTTGCCCCCCAGTTCGTCCGGCACCCGTCCAGAATAGGGCCGATGACGCGGATTGGGCAGACCGCTCGGAAACTCCGTCCGTCCGCCGGGGCCGGTCAGCCGCGGACGTGGCCGTCCCCGGTGTAGACGTACTTGGTCGAGGTCAGCTCCGGAAGGCCCATCGGCCCCCGGGCGTGCAGCTTCTGGGTGGAGATGCCGATCTCCGCGCCGAAGCCGAACTGCCCGCCGTCGGTGAACCGGGTCGAGGCGTTGACGGCGACGGCCGCGGAATCCACCAACCGGGTGAAGCGCCGGGCGGCCGGCTGCGAGGTGGTGACGATGGCCTCGGTGTGCCCGGAGGACCACAGACGGATGTGCTGCACGGCGGCGTCCAGCGAGTCCACCACGGCTGCGGCGATGTCGAGGCTCAGGTACTCCGTCTCCCAGTCCTCGGCGGTGGCCGGGACGACGGTGGCCTTGGTGCCGCTCTTCTCGGCCAGTTCCCGCACCCGCTCGTCGGCGTGCACGGTGACCCCGGCCCCGGCCAGCGCGTCCAGGGCGCGCGGCAGGAAGTCGGCGGCGATGTCCCGGTGCACCAGCAGCGTCTCGGCGGCGTTGCACACGCTCGGGCGCTGCGCCTTGGAGTTGAGCAGGACCGCGACGGCCGTGTCGAGGTCGGCCTGCGCGTCCACGTACACATGGCAGTTGCCGGTGCCGGTCTCGATCACCGGGACGATGGACTCCTCGACCACCGTCTTGATGAGGGAGGCGCCGCCGCGCGGGATGAGCACGTCGACCATGCCGCGGGCGCGCATCAGCTCGCGCACCGACTCCCGGCTCTCCCCCGGCACCAACTGGACGGCGTCGGCGGGCAGTCCGGCGCCGCCGACCGCGTCGCGCACCACCGTCACCAGCGCGGAGTTGGAGTGGAACGCGGAGGAGGAGCCGCGCAGCAGCACCGCGTTGCCGGACTTCAGGCACAGCGAGGCCGCGTCCACGGTGACGTTGGGCCGGGCCTCGTAGATGATGCCGACCACGCCCAGCGGCACGCGGATCTGGCGCAGGTCCAGCCCGTTGGGCAGCGTGGAGCCGCGCACCACCTCGCCGACCGGGTCGGGCAGGCCGGCCACGTCCCGCACGTCGGAGGCGATGGCGCGGACCCGCTCGGGGGTCAGCGTCAGCCGGTCCACGATCGCCTCGCCGGTGCCCGCCTCACGGGCGCGGGCGACGTCCTTGGCGTTGGCCTCGACGATCTCCCGCGTGCGGACGACCAGGGCGTCGGCGATGGCCAGCAGCGCGTCGTCCTTCACCGAGCGCGGCAGCGGCGCGAGGTCTTCGGCGGCCGCACGGGCGCGGTAGGCGGCCTGCAGCACCGGGCTCTTCGGCCACGGCGAGGGCAGGGAGGCGGCGAGGTCGTCGTTGCTGTGGCTGCGGCTGCTCATAGCGGCCAGGGTACGGCGTGGGCGCCGGCCGGCGGGACGGCTTTCCGGCCGGTGAGACCGTGCCGCGCACGGCGGCCGGGCCGGTGCGGCTCAGTAGGGGTGCACGCCGAGGGGCGCCGCCGGGGGCGGTCCGTAACCCTCCGCGAGGCGCTGGTGGTAGGTGTCCCGGTCGATGACCTCCAGGCCCACCGTCTCCCAGGGCGGCAGGTTGGCGGAGGAACGGTGCTCGCCCCACAGCCGCAGCGCGATCGCGGCGGCGTCGTGCAGGTCGCGGGCCTCCTCCCAGTACCGGATCTCGGCGTGGTCGGCTGCGTACCGGCTGGTCAGCAGGAAGGGGTGGTCGTTCGCGAGCTGCTCCAGCGCGCGCCGCACCTCGGCGAGCGGGGCCTCGGGCCCGCAGACGCTGAGCGTCACGTGCCAGAGCCGGGACACGGGGCGCTCCCGCGCGGGCGGGGCGGTGTCGTCGCTCGTCACGCTCACCAGTGTCCGCTCCGCCGTCCCTCGGGACGACGATGCCCCTGGGCGCCCTCGTCTCACCGGCGGCCTCCCTGTCGTCCCTGTCGTCGCGTCCCTGGCCGGATTCCGTGCTCCGCCCTCAAAGTCCAGCAGCCCGGAAGCGGGCGCGGGGCGGTTTTCACGAAGTAACCACGAAGGAGGTCCGCCTCAGTGGTGCAGGAGTACGAGGTCGTCCCGGTGCACGACCTCGCGCTCGTAGGCGGGGCCGAGCTCCCGCGCCAGTTCACGGGTGGAGCGCCCGAGCAGCCGCGGCAGCTCCTTGGCGTCGAAGTTCACCAGGCCCCGCGCGACGGCGTGGCCGGAGGTGTCGCGCAGTTCGACCGGGTCGCCGGCGGTGAAGTGGCCCTCGACCGCCGCGATGCCGGCCGGAAGCAGCGAGGTGCGGCGCTTGACGACCGCCTGCACGGCGCCGTCGTCCAGGATCAGCGCGCCGAGCGGGGTGGAGGCGTGGGCCAGCCACAGCAGCCGGTCGGCGGAGCGCTTGCCCGTGGCGTGGAAGAGGGTGCCGGTCCGCCGCCCGGCCAGGGCGTCCGCGGCCTGCGAGGCGGAGGTGAGGACGACCGGGATGCCGGCGCCGGCGGCGATCCGGGCGGCCTCGACCTTGGTGACCATGCCCCCGGTGCCGACGCCGGCCTTGCCCGCGCTGCCGATGGAGACGCCCTCCAGGTCCCGCGGCCCGTGGACCTCCTCGATGCGCGAGGTGCCCGGGAAGGCGGGGTCGCCGTCGTAGAGCCCGTCGACGTCGGAGAGCAGGACGAGCAGGTCGGCACGGACCAGGTGGGCGACGAGGGCGGCGAGGCGGTCGTTGTCGCCGAAGCGGATCTCGTCGGTGGCCACCGTGTCGTTCTCGTTCACGATCGGCAGGGCGCCCATGGCGAGCAGCTTGTCCAGCGTGCGGTAGGCGTTGCGGTAGTGCGCCCGGCGGCTCATGTCGTCGGAGGTGAGCAGCACCTGCCCGACCCGTACGCCGTACCGGGCGAAGGAGGCCGTGTAGCGGGCGACGAGCAGGCCCTGGCCGACGCTGGCGGCGGCCTGCTGCCGCGCCAGGTCCCGGGGCCGCCGGGTGAGCCCGAGCGGTGCCAGGCCGGCGGCGATGGCGCCGGAGGAGACCAGGACGACCTCCTTGGCGGCCGCGCCCTCCTGGGTCCCGCGCGCCTTGGCCAGCACGTCCACGAGGGCGTCCACCCGGTCGGCGTCCAGGCCCCCGGCCGCCGTCGTCAGCGACGACGACCCGACCTTGACCACGACCCGCCGGGCCTCCGCCACGTCCTGCCTCGCGCTCGCCACGTCCGTCCCTTCCCTCTCCCTGCTTCGCAATCTACGGCAGTGGGGCGACCGGGCGCCGCCGCCTTCCACCCACCGGACGGCGACTGGGACAACGCGTACGGGGCAGACGCGCCGTGAAGCCCGCGCCCGAACACCCCTTGACGGGATATGAAATTCATATAAGGGACTCTTCACTCCGTAAGCAAAAAAGTCACGAGAGAACCACCTCAATGGGAACGATTTGCCTGCGGATTCGAACACGGGGCAGCGTGCACGGGTACGGCGAACCGGCACCCCGGGCGGCCCAGCGCACGCTCGCGCGTCCGGGCGGTTCCGCCGGGCCGCCGAACGTACGACGATGGGAAGTTGCCGCTGTGAAACGTGCCGTGGGGAAACGGCCGGGAGTCCACCACTTCGGCCTCCTTCTGGCCCAGATGTGCGCCCTGATCGCGCAGGTGGTGGGCGTGGCCCTGCCCAACGGGGCCCTGATGGCGGGCGCCGCCCTCGCCGGTTGCGCCGCCGACGTCTGCCTGCACGCCGGCAAGCGCCCGCCGCCCAAGGCCCTCGGCCTGCTCCAGGCGGAGGCGGTCACCCGGCAGTCCCTGCGCGACCTGCTGCTGATCGTCGGACTGCTGCGCCTGGACCAACGGGAGTCCGTGCTGTTCCACCTCGTGTGCCTCGGCGGCCTGTTGTACGTCCACGGCGCGCACATCGCCCTCCAGGGCGGGGCGGCGCTGGTGCAACGCGCACGCCGGCTCCCCGTCGTCACACGCAACATCGACACGTCCGAACTGCCGCTGCCCGCCCCGCCACCGCCCCTGATCACCCGTCAGCCGGGCCTGCGGCTGCTGCTGGTGGGGAGCCCGGCGACCTTCGGGCTGAGCGTGGCCGCGGCGACCGGGGCCACGGCGTACGCCGCCGACGGCGTCGCCCTGTCCGCGCTGCTGGCCACCGTGGCGCTGGCCCTGCTCGCCCGGTCCTTCATGCCCGGCAGGCGGCCACCGGGCGCGGACGAGGTCCTCGAGTGGTTCGACCGCTGGCTCGAGCGCTACCAGCCCACGGTCGGCATGTACTTCTCCGGGGGCGCGAGTTCCGCATACCAGGCGAACATGTGGCTGGCCCCCCTGGCCGAGCTCGACGGGCGGCCGGTGATCCTGCTGCGCGAGCGCGGGATGGTGCCGCGCATCGGCCCGACCGATCTCCCCATCGTGTGCCTGCCGAAGGTCGCCGACCTCATGCGGCTCGGCGACTCCAGCCTCAAGGTGCTGCTCCACCCGGCCAACGCGCCCAAGACCTCACAGGTGCTGCGCATCCCGTCGATCATGCACGCCTTCGTCAACCACGGCGAGAGCGACAAGCTGTCCAGCTGCAACCCGTACGCGAAGGCGTACGACGAGGTCTGGGTGGCGGGCCCCGCGGCCCGGGAGCGTTACGCGCTGGCCGAGGTGGGCGTGGCCGACGAGGACGTCGTGGAGGTCGGCCGTCCGCAACTGGCCGGAATCCGGCCGCATTCGGGCCCACCGGCGCCCGGGAGCACCCTCACGGTGCTCTACGCGCCCACCTGGGAGGGGTGGACCGACGACCCCGGCAACACCTCGATCACGGTGGCCGGTGAGGCCATCGTCCGCCGGTTGCTCGCCGAGCCCGCCGTCCGCGTGCTCTACCGCCCGCACCCGCTCACCGGCAGCGTCGACCCGCGGGCCGGTGCCGCCCACCGGCGGATCGTCGAACTGATCGAGGACGCCAACCGCCGGCGCCGTACGGACTCCGCCCTCCCCGGCCAGCGCGACCTCCTCCGGCACAGCGAGCGCGAACTGGCCCGGCTGACCGCCGCCTGGTCGCTGCCCGACGCCGACGACCTGGAGCGCATGGCCGACCGCGGCACGACGGGGGACGGGAGCGTCGCAGGCGCCGTACGTCGGGCGACCGCGGCCTGGGAGGCCGCGTACTGGGCGGCGCATCCCGCGGACGAGCACCTGGTGATCGTCGAGGAGCGTCCCGGCCTCTACTCCTGTTTCGACCACTGCGACCTCCTGATCACCGACGTGTCCAGCGTGATCTCCGAGTTCCTGGTGAGCGGCAAGCCCTACGCGGTGACGAACACCACCGACCGGAGCGAGGCGGGATTCCGCGCGTCCTTCCCCACCGTGCGGGCCGGGACGGTACTCACCCCTGACGCGGCGGGACTGGGCGAGCTGCTGGCCGTGGTGCGCGGCACGGCCGAGGACACGCTGGCCACCGCGCGCGCGAACCTGAAGGAACACCTGCTGGGCCCGGCGGCGCCGTCCTCCGCGGAGCGCTTCCAGGAGGCCGTGCACGCCCTGGCGGCCCGGGTGGACGAGCGGCGGGCCAGGACGGCGGCGCGGAGCGCCCCCCAGGCCGTCCCACGGCAGCGCGCCGGGGTCGCGTGACCGGCACCACGGATGCGGGAGGGGGGGGGGGGGGGGGGGGGGGGGGGGGGGGGGGGGGGCCCCCCCCCCCCCCCCCACCGCCGTGTCCGGCTCCTGCGAGCCGGACGGAAGGCCCGGAACCTCAGAAGAAGACCGAGCGGCGCTGCACCAGCAGCTTGTAGAGGGTGTGCTGGATGGTCTCGCGTACCTGGTCGGTCAGGTTGAAGACCAGCATCGGGTCCTCGGCCGCCTCCGGCGCGTAGCCGTCCGTCGGGATCGGCTCGCCGAACTGGATCGTCCACTTCGTCGGCAGCGGCACCATGCCCAGCGGCCCCAGCCACGGGAACGTCGGCGTCACCGGGAAGTACGGGAAGCCCAGCAGCCGGGCCACCGTCTTGGCGTTGCCGACCATCGGGTAGATCTCCTCCGCGCCCACGATCGAGCACGGGACGATCGGCACCCCGGTCTTGAGCGCGGTCGCGACGAAGCCGCCCCGCCCGAAGCGCTGCAGCTTGTAGCGCTCGGAGAAGGGCTTCCCGAGCCCCTTGAAGCCCTCGGGCATCACGCCGACCACCTCGCCGCGTTCGAGCAGCAGCTGGGCGTCCTCCGCGCAGGCGAGGGTGTGCCCGGCCTTGCGGGCCAGCTCGTTGACGAGCGGCAGCACGAACACCAGGTCCGCCGCCAGCAGCCGCAGGTGCCGCCCCGCGGGATGGTGGTCGTGGACGGCGACCTGCATCATCAGCCCGTCCATCGGCAGCGTCCCGGAGTGGTTGGCCACCACGAGGGCACCGCCCTCGGCCGGGATGTTCTCGATGCCCTTGACCTCGACCCGGAAGTACGACTCGTACAGCGGCCGGAGCAGCGACATCAGGACCTGGTCGGTGAGCTCCTCGTCGTAGCCGAAGTCGTCGACCTCGTAGTCGCCGGTGATCCGGCGGCGCAGGAAGGCCAGACCGTGCGCCACCCGGCGCTCCCAGGGCCCGCCCAGCAGCCGGTCCGCGGCCGAGCCGAGCGCGGCGACCAGAGGGCCGCCCGGTGTGCCGGGGTGCCCCTCAGCGCCCTCCGCCGCGGCCTGCACGCCCTCGGACGCCTCACCGGCACCATCGGTGCCGGGGGTGTCCGCAGAGGCCGTCACGGCGTCCTGGACGGCGTCGGGCTCCGCGGCGACGCGTACGGCACGCTCCTCCACCGGCAGCGCGGCCACCGCGTTCCCGGTGTCGCCGCCCGCCTTTCCGCGGGCCGCGGCCCGCCCACGCGACCGCGGTGCCCCCCTCCGCGTCCGCGTGTCCTCGTCGAACGGGATGACCTTGGCGTCCGCCATGGTGCGGTTCCTCCTCGCAGCATTGCTCACGAGCTCAGTCCTCGGGGGCCGCCCGCGGGGACCAGCGCGGCGAGCCGGTCGACGGCCTCGGCGAGCCGGTCCGGCGGCAGCAGGCCGGGGCCGTGGCTGCGGGCGAAGTCGCCGAAGGTCTCGGCGGTGGTGTACTTCGGGGTGAAGCCGAGCGTCTCGCGCATCTGCGTGGTGTCCACGACCCTGCCGTGGGTGAGCAGCCGGATCTGCTCGCGCGAGAAGTCGGTGACGCCGGCGGTGCGCAGCATCTGGCCCACCCAGGTGACGGCGGGCAGCAGCACCGGCACCGTGGGCTTCCCCAGCCGTCGCGCGGTCTGCGACAGCAGGAGCACCCCGTCACCTGCGATGTTGAACGTGCCGCTGTTGATCGTCCCGTTGCGCTCGTCGCGCAGGGCCAGCATCAGGACGTCGACGACGTCGTCCTCGTGCACGAACTGCAGCCGCGGGTCGTAGCCGAGCACGGTCGGCAGCACCGGCAGCGCGAAGTACTCGGCGAGCGGGGTGTCGGCCCGCGGGCCGAGGATGTTGGCGAACCGCAGAACCGATACGGCAACGTCCGGGCGACGCCGTGCGAAGCCGCGTACGTATCCCTCGACTTCGACCGCGTCCTTGGCGAAGCCGCCGCTGGGCAGCGACTTGGGCGGCATGGACTCGGTGAAGACCGCCGGGTCACGGGGCGCCGAGCCGTACACGCTCGTCGTGGACTTCACCACCAGGCGGCGCACCGTCGGGGCCTTCTGGCAGGCGCCCAGCAGCTGCATCGTGCCGATGACGTTGGTCTCCTTGACCGCGGTCCGGCTGCTGCGGCCGGGCAGCGTGCCGCTGACGTCCATGTGGACCACCGTGTCCACCGAGTGCTCCGCCAGCACCTTCGCGATCATCGGGTGCCTGATGTCGGCACGGACGAACTCCGCGCCGCCCAGATGGTGCGGGGGCGGCATCGTGTCGACCCCGATCACCCGGTCGACGTCGGGGTCGCGCATCACGCGTCGTACCAGCCGGCCGCCGAGCTGGCGGGCGACTCCGGTCACGAGCACCACTTTGCCCAAGATCAGCGCCTTCCCTCGCACCGCATGTACGCACCGTATCGGTTCGATGTTGCGCCGTGATGACGCCCGAACGTACGAGCACCGTCCAGGAGGGCCCGGCCGGCGGTCCCCCCGGGAACGCGACTGCCCTCCCGCCCCCACGGTCCGTGGGGGCGGGAGGGCAGTGAAGTGCGACGCGTAGCTCGCTTACTTCTTGTTGCGACGCTGCACACGCGTACGCTTCAGCAGCTTGCGGTGCTTCTTCTTGGCCATACGCTTGCGCCGCTTCTTGATGACAGAGCCCACGACTACCCTCGCTTCGTTTTCACTCGGTGCGGGGCGTCCGAGCCCACACGACCTACGTCGGCACAGCCTACCCGTCCGCAAGCGCCGAGTAGAAACCGAGGCGGTCGTCAGGCAGTTTCCCCCACCCCCACGTAGGACTCCCGAAGATAGTCATGGACGGCCTGCTCCGGCACCCGGAAGGACCTCCCCACCCGGATCGCCGGCAGATGACCGCTGTGCACCAGCCGGTACACGGTCATCTTGGACACTCGCATCACCGCGGCGACCTCTGCCACGGTCAGGAACACGACCTCGTTGAGAGGCCTCTCGCTTGAAGCCATGACACACCTGAACCTTCCGCACATGACGGGCACCGGCTTCCCCTCCGGTGACTCCCTCTCGCACGTGCGCTCCTCCCCAGATTAGGTGCGGGTGATGCAAGTGGGGAAGAGGAGTAGCGATCGGTTGACTACTGTGACAGACACGCTCGATTGAGTACATAGCGCGTAAGCGGTCGGTAGTAATCGGACCGCACAGCGTCATCAAGCGGAACCACGACCGAAACCCTGCCCTCCGCCTCGGCGACGAAGACCGCGGGGTCGTCCGCATCGGCCAGCCCGATGGCCTCGATGCCCAGCTGACCTGCTCCGCAGACCCAGCCGTGGTCTCCCACCACGAGGCTCGGCAGCAGTCCCCCGCGTCCTGCCGCACCGGCCAGCGCGGCCCGAACCGGGAGCGGGGAGTGCGTGTGTACCGCCGGCGCACCACGGGCGCCCTCACCCGGCGCATCCCGGACCGTCGCGACGCCCCCTACGTACCAGAGGTTGTACGTGCGTAGGCCGAATTGCGTCGCCATGTCGATACATCGGCCATGCGATGGGGTGAGGACGGGACATCCCGCCGCCGACAGCCCGGCCGCCAATCCGGCGTAGAAGCCGAGCAGCCGATGCGGGTGACCAGTACCGATGAGCACGGGCTCCCTGCGCCGCGCGGCCTCCTTCAGCCGGCCGGCGAAGGCCTCGAGCCCCGCGAGCGTGCGCTCCGGGTCGATCACATCCTGCCCGGAAGTGTGCCCCGGGTCAGGCGAAACCCCACATCGGTCGGCCATCAACCGCAGGAGACCGGACTGCGTCCAAGCCCGCGCCGGCTCCAGCCCCAGCGTCTGCCGCGGATCACCCGCGGCGAACAGCCGATAGCTGCGCAGGCTCTTCTCCCGCGGTGTCGTCACGACCCCCGCGATCCCCGCCCCCACCAGATGCGCCCGCAGCGCGCCGACAGTCACCACGCGCCGATGGTGGCCTCCCACGCCCCCCTCACGTGCCGGAACGGCCCGGACATCACTCCCGAGGGGCGGCCGTTCGGGTCGGCGTACCCGGCGAAACCCTCCGTACAATACGGACATAGCGCGCGACAGCGATGGGAGGGCCCCCGTGGCCGACACCTCCTCCGACACGGGCGAGTTCGACTACGTCGTGGTGGGGGCGGGATCCGCGGGGTGCGTGCTCGCCGCCCGCCTCTCCGAGGACGACACGGCCCGCGTGCTGCTCCTGGAGGCCGGCGGGGCAGGCCGCCCTCCGGAGGTCTCCGTCCCCGCGGCCTGGCCCGGCCTGCTCGGCACCCCCCTGGACTGGGCGGACCGCACCGTGCCGCAGACCGGGACCGGCCTCACGGTGCCGTGGCCCCGCGGCCGCGGCCTGGGCGGCAGTTCGGCCATCAACGCCATGAACTTCCTGCGCGGCCACCGCTCCGGCTACGACGCCTGGGCCGCCGAGGGCGCCGAGGGCTGGGGCTGGGACGACCTGCTGCCCTGCTTCCGCCGCAGTGAGGACCTCACCGGCGTCCCGGGCCGCGACCCGGAACTGCGCGGCATGGAAGGACCCCTGCGGGTCGGCCCCGCCACCGACCGCCACCCCGTCGCCCGGGACTTCCTGCGCGCCGCCGTCGACGCCGGCCACCCGGAGGCGGGCGACCTCGCCGGCGGCCTGGAGGAGGGATTCGGCTGGGGCGACCTCAGCATCGCCGACGGCGTACGCCAGGACGCCGCCACGGCCTACCTGCGCCCGGCACGGCACCGGCCAGGCCTGCACGTGCTGACCGGGGCCCTGGCGCACCGGGTCCTCCTGACCGGGGAACGCTGCACGGGCGTGGAGTACGCCGTGGACGGCCGGCTGCGCACCGCCCGCTGCACCCCGTCGGGGCAGGTGGTCCTGGCCGCGGGCGCGGTCGGCACCCCGCAACTGCTCATGCTCTCCGGCATCGGCCCCCGCAACCACCTGCGCCACTGGGGCATCCCCACCGCCGTGCACCTGCCCGGCGTCGGCTCCCACCTGCTGGACCACGTGGCCTGCGGCGTCGTCGTACGGGCCCCCCACCCCGTCCCGCCGGGCACCAACAACCACGGCGAGGTCCAGGGCCTGATCCGCACCCGGCCCGACGCACCGGGCCCCGACGTGCAGTTGCAGGTCGTCGACGTCCCGATCCGCGAGGAGAGCCTGCCCGGGCCGGCCGTCGGCGAAGGCTGGACGATCACGGTCGCCCTCATGGCGCCGTACGGCCACGGAACCGTCCGGCTCTCCGGCACCGCCCCCGGCGCCCCACCGCTCATCGACCCCCGCTACTACGCCGACATCCGCGACCTCGACACGATGGTGCGGGGCCTGGACGCGGCCCGGGAGCTCGCCTCCGGCCCCGCGCTGGCGGACTGGTATGGCGAGGAGGTCCTCCCCGGCCCGGACACCACCGGCGGCACCGAGCTGCGCGCCTACCTCGGCCGCAACCTGCGCTCCTGCAACCACTACGCGGGCACCTGCCGCATCGGCACCGACGCGTACGCCGTCGTCGACCGCGCCCTGCGGGTGCGCGGTGTCGACGGTCTGCGCGTGGCCGACGCCTCGGTCATGCCGGCCCCGGTCTCGGCCAACACCAACGCCACGGTCTACGCCATCGCCGAACGTGCGGCGGAGCTGCTGCGGGCCGGCGCCCGACCGCCCCTCGCAGGGCCCGGCCCTGCCCGAGGCCTGACTTAGGCCAGTAGCCCGTGCAGCGGGAAGACCGCCCGCCGGGTCGCCAGGATCGCCTGGTCCAGCCGGTCCGCCGGGTCGTACCCCGCGTCGTGGAAGCCGGTGAACGCCGCGTCCCGGCCGTCCGTCATCCGCAGCGGCCCCATCTGCCGCGTCCTGCGGTACACCTCCGCCCGCCACTCCTCGGGCGTCGCCGCCTCCGGCGCGACCGGCTGCCCGGCGGCGATGCCCACCAGGTGCGTCCACGTCCGGGGCACCACGTCGACCACCGCGTAACCGCCCCCGCCCAGGGCGACCCAGCGGCCCTCGGCGTGCTCGTGCGCCAGGCCGTGCAGCGCCTCCGCGACCGCCCGCTGCGCGTCCAGGCTCACCGCGAGGTGCGCCAGCGGGTCCTCGAAGTGCGTGTCCGCCCCGTGCTGGGTCACCAGCACCTGCGGCCGGAAGGCCGCGAGCAGCTCCGGGACGACCGCGTCGAACGCCCTCAGCCAGCCCTCGTCCCCGGTGCCGGCCGGCAGCGCCACGTTCACCGCGCCGCCCTCCGCCTCCGGGCCGCCGGTCTCCTCCGGCCAGCCGGTCTGCGGGAAGAGCGTGCGCGGGTGCTCGTGCAGCGAGATCGTCAGCACGCGCGGGTCGTCCCAGAAAGCCGTCTGGACGCCGTCCCCGTGGTGCACGTCCACGTCCACGTACGCGACGCGCTCCGCGCCCAGCTCCAGCAGCCGGGCAACGGCCAGCGCGGCGTCGTTGTAGACGCAGAACCCCGAGGCCATCCCGGGCATCGCGTGGTGCAGCCCGCCCGCGAAGTTCACCGCGTGCGTCACCTCGCCGCGCCACACCGCCTCGGCCGCCCCCACCGACTGGCCCGCGATCAGCGCCGAGACCTCGTGCATGCCCTCGAACGCCGGGGTGTCCTCGGTGCCGAGGCCGTACGCCAGTTCCGTCATGCCCTTGGGGTCGGCGGAGGCCCGGCGCACCGCCGCCACGTACTCCGCGTCGTGCACCAGGCGCAGCGTCGAGTCGCCGGCCGCGGGGGCCGCGGCCACGGTCACCGCCCGGTCCAGACCGAAGGCCCGGACCAGCCCCATGGTCAGTGCGAGCCGCACCGGGTCCATCGGATGGCCGCGACCGAAGTCATAGCCCGTTACCTGCTCGTCCCACATCAGCTGTGCGCGGCCGCTCATGGTCGACACCGTATCGGGCGGGCTCCGCCCCGAACGAGCGGGCGTACAGCAGCGTCGCCGTCACCAGCAGCATCGGGACCAGCATCGCCCCCCGGTAGCTCCACGCGTCGCCCAGCGCGCCCACCAGGGGCGAACCGACCAGGAATCCCACGTAGTTGAAGATGTTCAACCGCGCGATCGCCGTGTCCGACGCCCCCGGGAAGAGCCGCCCGGCGGCCGCGAACGTCTGCGGCACGATCACGCACAGCCCCAGGCCCAGCAGCGTGAACCCCGCCATCCCCACCCACGCGCCCGGCGCGCCCGCGACCACCGCGAAGCCCGCCGCCGCCACCAGCGCGCCCGCGCGCACCACCGCCGCCGCCCCGAAGCGCCGCACCCCGAGGTCGCCGACCGCGCGGCCCAGGAGCGTGGTGACCATGTAGACGTTGTACGGGACGGTCGCCAACTGCTCGGAGCTGCCGAGCACGTCCTGCAGGTACTTCGCGCTCCAGTTGGAGACGGTGGAGTCCCCGATGTACGCGAAGGCCATCACCATGCAGAGCGGGAGCAGCAGCCGCATCGCCACCGCGGTCGCGGCCGGCGAGGCCGCCCCGTCCTGCCCGTCCGGGGCATCGGCCTTCTGGTCGACGTACCAGCGACTGCCCACCAGCGTCAGCGGGATCAGCACCGCGACCACCGGCCCGTAGAGCACCGCCAGCGACAGGTGCCAGTGCGCCCCCGCCCAGGCCAGCGACGCCCCCAGGATGCCGCCGAAGCTGTACGCGGCGTGGAAGCCCAGCATGATGCTGCGCCCGTACGCGCGCTGCAGGCTCACCCCGAGCATGTTCATGGACGCGTCCAGGGCGCCGACGCATATCCCGAAGACGGCCAGCGCCGTCGCCAGCTGCCACAGCGCGTCCCCCGCGCCGGCGCCCAGCAGCGCCAGGCACACCACGGGCTGCACCCAGCGCAGCACCACGCTCGGCCGCACCCGCTTGACCAGGTGCTCGGTGACGACGCTGCCCACGCCCGCCAGGACGGGCACCGCGGCCAGGAACACGGGCAGCAGCGCGTCACTGATGCCGTAACGGTCCTGCAGCGCCGGGATCCGGGTCACCAGCAGCGCGAACGCCGCCCCCTGCGCGAAGAAGCTGACGGCCAACGAGGCCCGTCCGTGGCGCAATCCGCCGTCGATGCCGTCCATGAGCGTGCAGCGTAGGGCCGCAGGCTACGGACGGGTAGATCGATCACACGAACAGTTTCGCGGGCAGCTCCGCCATGTCCGCGAACAACTCCCGCGCCCCCGCTCCCGCTCCCGCTCCCGCCAGCTTCTCCGCCGGCGTCATCGCCGTGAAGCCGTACGCGTCCATCCCGGCCGCCACCGCGGCCTGCACCCCGAGCGGACTGTCCTCCACCACGGCGCACCGCTCCGGCGCCACGCCCATCGTGCGCGCCGCGTGCAGGAACAGGTCGGGTGCCGGCTTCCCGCGCCCGACGTCCTGGGCGCTGAAGATCCGCTCCTCGTCGAAGTACCCGTACAGCCCGGTCTTCTTCAGCGCCACCCGGATCCGCTCGTGGCTGCCCGAGGACGCGACGCAGTACGCCACCCCGTCCGCCGCCAGCTTCCCCAGCACGGTCGCCACGCCCGGTACCGGCTCCAGTTGACGCCGGAAGCCCTCGAAGACCCGTGCGTAGTACGTGGCGTCGAAGTCCTCCGGCAGCCGCTGCCCCGTGCGCTCGGCGACGAGGTCGTGGACGCGGTGCATCGCGGAGCCCATGTAGTCGCGGACGGACTCCTCGTACGTGGTGGGGTGGCCCAACTCCGTCAGCAGGCCCGCCAGGATACGGTTGGCGATCGGCTCGCTGTCCACGAGCACGCCGTCGTTGTCGAAGATGACCAGGTCGTAGCGCACCGCCCCACTGTAGTCGGGCACCGGATCCGGCCGGCTCTGCGTATTGCGGGACAACGCAGAAAAGCCTCAGCCCCCGAGTCGAAACTCAGGGGCTGAGGCTAATAATTGTTCGGCGGCGTCCTACTCTCCCACAGGGTCCCCCCTGCAGTACCATCGGCGCTGAAAGGCTTAGCTTCCGGGTTCGG
>NZ_JBIATA010000043.1:0-65154 GCF_042891295.1 Streptomyces sp. NPDC001902
CCGGGGGGCCCCCCGCCCCGCCCGCCCCGGGGCGCCCCCGGGGCCCCGGGGGGGGGGGGGCCCGGCCGGGGGGCCGGCGGCCCCCCCCCCGGCCGGGGGGGGGGGGCCCCGGCCGGGCCGGCCCCCCCCACCGCGTCCGGCGGGGGAGACGTCGAACTCCGGCGGCGCCCCTGGACCGAGGGCGCCGGCGAACGGGAACGGCGGCCACCGGCGCTCCGTGAGCGTGGTGGCCGCCGTTCGTACGGTCAACCGTCCCCCCGTGCCGTCTCCTCGGCAGCCTGCGGCGCGACGGTCAGCCGAGCCGCAGCACCGAGGTCAGGACCGCGTCCAGGGTCGCCGCGGGGTCCTCCACGGCCTCGCGGCTCCGCCAGGCGACGAAGCCGTCCGGGCGGACCAGGATCGCGCCGCTCGGCGTCATGCCGTGCACCGCGGTCCAGTCCGTGCCCGCCTCGGGCACCAGGTCGGCCTGCGTGGACTCGCCGAGCCGGTACGCCTGCAGCGGCACCCCGAGGTGTTCCGTGACCGTGCGGGCCGCGTCGTGCCAGGCCGTGCCCTTCGGCCCGTCGCCGGTGAGCAGCACCATGGAGCGCTCGTACAGGTCCAGCGTGGAGCGGCGCTCGCCGTCCCGGGTGGTCACCCACACGTGCGGGGAACGGCCACCGGGTTCGGCGACCGGCCGGAAGTCCTCGGGGACGACCGGCCGCCCCGGGTCCGCGCCCAGGAACGCGCCCTCGGGGTAGCGGTAGCCCAGCGCGACCACCAGGACCCCCTTCTGGGGTCCGCCGCCGGCCGGCGGCGCGTAGCCCGGGTGGGCGTGCTCGGCGGAACGGGCGGAGGCCCGCTCGCTGGTGGCCACGGCGACCGGGCGGCGCTCGGCCTCGTACGTCTCCAGCAGCTCCGGCCCGGCCCAGCCCCCGGTCACCGCGGCGAGCTTCCACGCCAGGTTGTGGGCGTCCTGGATGCCGGTGTTGGAGCCGAAGGCACCGGTGGGGGACATCTCGTGGCACGAGTCGCCGGCGAGCAGCACCCGCCCGTGCCCGTAGGAGTCCGCGACCCGCTCCGCGGCCCGCCAGGGGGCCCGGCCGGTGATCTCGATCTCCAGGTCCGGCACGCCCACCGCGGTGCGGATGTGCGCGGCCAGCCGCTGGTCGGTGAAGTCCTCCGGCGACTCGCCCCGCTCGGGGTGCCAGGGCGCGTGGAAGACCCAGTTCTCCTGGTTGTCGACCGGCAGCAGCACGCCGTCGGCGTCCGGATTGGTCAGGTAGCACGCGATGAAGTAGCGGTCGCCCACCGCGTCGGCCAGCCGCTTGGCGCGGAAGGTCGCGCTGATGTTGGCGAAGAGGTCGCCGCGTCCGGTGTGACCGATGCCCAGGGCGCTGCGCACCGGGCTGCGCGGACCGTCGGCCGCGACGAGGTAGTCGGTCCTGACGGTGCTGCGGTCGCCGGTCTCCCGGTCCATCAGCTCGCAGGTGACGCCGTCGTCGTCCTGGGTGAACGACACCAGCTCGGTGCTGAAGCGCAGGTCGCCGCCGAGCGTGCGGGCGTAGTCCAGGAGCACCGGCTCCAGGTCGTTCTGGCTGCACAGGCACCAGCCGCTGGGGCTGATGCCGGACAGCCGGCCGCCCGGGTCGATCTGCCGGAACAGCCATTCGGCGTTGTCGGAGGTCAGCGAGTCGGCCTGCAGGATGCCGTGGTTGTCGGCGAGTACGGAGGCGGCCTGCCGGATCAGCGGCTCGGCCCCGGCCGTACGGAACAGCTCCATGGTCCGCAGGTTGTTGCCGCGGCCACGGGGGTGGATGGAGGTACCCGGGTGCTTCTCGACGAGGACGTGCCGGACGCCGAGCCGGCCCAGGAAGACTGAGCTGGAGAGCCCGACGAGGGAGCCCCCCACGATGAGGACCGGAACCCGGTCTTCGGCCTGTGGAGTCATAGCTCCCTTGATGCCCGATTACCGGGGGTATTTTCGCCCGTCACCCAATTGGATCACATATCTCGCACCGGTTGGGCCACCACAGCACGATCGTTGGACGACGGACCTCGGGGGTTGCTCGCTCTCGGAAGAGGTGGAATATGCCGGCCCAGGCCGAAAAGGTCTCGCAGTCCGCGCTCGATGGCAATCGCCTGCGCGTCGTCCTCATGCTTGATGTTGAAGACGACGCCGAGCAGCGGTTTCTTGACGCGTATGACCAGATGTGCCGCCACGTCGCTGCCGTGCCCGGACACGTCAGCGACCAGCTTTGCCAGTCGATCGAAAATCCCTCGCAATGGCTGATCACCAGTGAGTGGGAGAGTGCGCTGCACTTCCTCGCCTGGGTGGACAGCCCGACCCACCTGGAGATGGTGCAGCCGATGCACGGCTGCGTGAAGGACACCCGCTCGCTCCGCTTCGGGGTGCTGCGGGAGACCCGTACCTCCTACGAGTCCGGTCGCATGCAGACCGTGCCGAGGGTCGGGGACGGGATCATCCGCCACGCCATCACCTTCACCGTGAAGCCCGGCAGCGAACAGCAGGTGGCGGACATCCTGTCCGGTTACACCTCGCCGCAGGCCGTGGTCGACGAGAACACGCGGCTGCGCCGCACCTCGCTGTTCATGCACGGCAACCGTGTCGTGCGCGCCGTGGAGGTGGAGGGCGACCTGGCCAGGGCACTGCGCCATGTCGCCCGCCAGCCCGAGGTGCGGGCGGTCGAGGAAGCCATCAACCCCTACCTGGAGGTGGACCGGGATCTCAACGACCCGGGCTCGGCACGGGAGTTCTTCGCCCGCGCCGCGCTCCCGGCCGTGCACCACGTCGCCAAGGGCACCGACCGGCCGGAGGACCTGAGCCGCCACGCCCTGATCTACCCGGCCAAGGCGGGCTCCGGCCAGGCCGTCGCCAAGATGCTCGCCCAGCAGGACGAGGAGGCCGTGGACGTCCGCAAGGGGCCGCTCGCGCGCAGCACCGTCTTCCTGCGCGAGAGCGAGGACATCGTGGTGCGCCTGGTCGACCTGCGGGTCCCGGTCGAGGAGGCCTCGCTCGTCGCCGTGGGCGCCGCCGGCAAGCACAAGGCCGGCGTCCTCGCCAGGCTCCTCGACCTCGGTCCCGACTGGGACCTCGCGGACGAGCAGGGCCTGAAGCGGTTCCTCGTCGAATACGACATGCGCATGGTCACCGACCGCAGCGCGGCCACGTCCTGACCCGTACGAGCCATCGGCAGCCGGCAGGTACCGGCCGGCCCGGGGTACGCCCCGGGCCGGCCCCGCCGGAGGAGGCAAGCATGGATGATCTTCTGACCAACGAACGGAACGTCCCGTTCACGCCGACCATCGTGAACCTGGGGGACACCCCGCACAACCGCCGTCGCGGCGGCGACCTGCGGGCGATGCTCACCCCGACCGCGTGCGGCGCCACCAGCGGCTTCATGGGCGTCGCGCTCGTGGAGCCCGGTGACCGGATCGGCGAGCACTACCACCCGTACTCGGAGGAGTTCGTGTACGTGGTGTGCGGTGCGCTTGAGGTGGACCTCGACGGGGAGCCGTACGTGCTCCGCCCGGAGCAGGGCCTGATGATCCCGCCGTACGTCCGCCACCGTTTCCGCAACGTCGGCGACACCGAGGCCCGGCTCGTCTTCCACCTCGGTCCGCTCGCTCCGCGCCCGGAGCTGGGCCATGTCGACACCGAGCCCACCGAGCAGACCGAGGACGCGGCGTCATGACCCGCCGGGTGGCGGTCACCGGGGCCGGTGTCGTCGCCCCCGGCGGTGTCGGGGTCCCCGCTTTCTGGGAACTGCTCACCGCCGGCCGGACGGCGACCCGCGGGATCACGCTCTTCGACCCGACGGGCTTCCGGTCCCGCATCGCCGCTGAGGTCGACTTCGACGCGGCGGCCTGCGGGCTGAGCCCGCGGGACCTGGAACGCGCCGACCGGTACGTCCAGTTCGCGCTCGTCGCGGCCGCCGAGGCGGTCCGCGACGCCGGGCTGGAACTGGACGAGGAGGACCCCTGGCGGGTCGGGGTCTCCCTCGGCACCGCCGTCGGAGGCACCACCCGGCTGGAACACGACTACATACGCGTCAGTGAACGTGGCACCCGCTGGGACGTCGACCACCGGCAGGCGGGTGCGCACCTGCACCGGGCGTTCGCGCCCAGCGCGCTCGCCTCGGAGATAGCCGAACGGCACGGCGCCCGCGGTCCCGTGCAGACCGTCTCCACGGGCTGCACCTCCGGCCTGGACGCCGTGGGCTACGCGTTCCAGACCATCGAGGAGGGACGCGCCGACATCATCATCGCCGGTGCGTCGGACTCCCCGATCTCACCCATCACGGTGGCCTGCTTCGACGCCATCAAGGCCACCTCCCCCAACAACGACGACCCGGCCCACGCCTCCCGTCCCTTCGACGCCCGCCGCGACGGCTTCGTCATGGGCGAGGGCGGCGCCGTGCTGATCCTGGAGGAACTGGAGCACGCCAAGGCCCGCGGTGCCCGGATCTACTGCGAGATCGGTGGCTACGCCACGTACGGCAACGCCTACCACATGACCGGGCTCACCACCGACGGCCTGGAGATGTCCGAGGCCATCGACCAGGCACTGGACCACGCCAGGATCGACCCGTCGGACGTCGACTACGTCAACGCGCACGGCTCGGGCACCAAGCAGAACGACCGCCACGAGACCGCGGCGGTGAAGCGCTCGCTGGGCGCGCATGCCTACTCCACGCCCATGAGCTCCATCAAGTCCATGGTCGGCCACTCCCTGGGTGCGATCGGCGCGATCGAACTGGCCGCCTGCACCCTGGCCCTCGCCCACGGCGTGGTGCCACCGACCGCCAACTACGAGACCCCGGACCCGGAGTGCGACCTGGACTACGTCCCGCGCACCGCCCGTGAGCTGAAGCTGCGCACCGTGCTGTCGGTCGGCAGCGGATTCGGCGGGTTCCAGTCCGCGGTCGTCCTCAACCGACCGGAGGGGAGCCAGCGATGAACACGCAAGCGGTGGTCACCGGCATCGGCGTCGTCGCGCCGAACGGCATCGGAGCCGACGCCTTCTGGAAGGCGACCAGGGAAGGTGTCGCCGTCCTCGACGCGGTCACCCGCGAGGGATGCCGGGACCTGCCGCTTCGGGTCGCGGGGGAGGTCCGCGGCTTCGAGGTGTCGGCGGTCGTCGAGGACCGCTACACCGTGCAGACCGACCGGTTCACCCACTTCGCGATGGCGGCCGCCGACCAGGCCATCGCCGACTCGGGCCTGCGCTTCGACGAGGAGTCACCCTTCGACATCGGAGTGGTGACGGCGGCCTGTTCCGGCGGTGGCGAGTTCGGCCAGCGCGAACTGCAGCACCTGTGGGGCAAGGGGCCGAACTTCGTCGGCCCGTACCAGTCCATCGCGTGGTTCTACGCGGCGAGCACCGGTCAGATCTCGATCCGCGGCGGCTTCAAGGGCCCCTGCGGCGTGGTGGCCAGCGACGAGGCCGGTGGTCTCGACGCCATCTCCCACGCCTGCCGCAACATCACCCGTGGCAACGGCACCCGGGCCGTCGTCGTCGGCGCCGCCGAGGCGCCGCTGGCGCCGTACTCGGGTGTCTGCCAGCTCGGATACGAAGAACTCAGCCTGGAGGAGGATCCCGAACGGGCCTATCTGCCCTTCACCCGGCACGCCCGCGGTTTCGCCCCCGCCGAGGGCGGCGCGATGCTCGTGGTCGAGGACCCCGAGCACGCCGCCGGCCGCGGGGCCGAGGTGCAGGCCGTCATCGCGGGGCACGGTGCCACCTTCACCGGGGCCTCGCGCTGGGCGGAGTCCCGTGAGGGACTGGCCCGCGCCATCCGCGACGCCCTCGCGGAAGCCGGGTGCGCACCCGGGGACATCGATGTGGTCTTCGCCGACGCACTCGGCACTCCGGAGGCCGACCGCGCCGAGGCGCTGGCCCTGGCCGACGTGTTCGGCAAGCGCGCCCGGAAGATTCCCGTGACCGCCCCCAAGACCGGCACCGGCCGCGCCTACTGCGGCGCCCCGGTGCTCGACGTGGCCGCAGCCGTGTTCGCCCTGCGGCACGCAGTCGTGCCCCCCACCCCCAACATCACCGACACCTGCCACGACCTCGACCTGGTCATCGGCCGGCCCCGGCCGGCGGAACTGCGGACCGCGCTGGTGCTCAGCCGCGGCCTCATGGGTTCCAACTCGGCCCTGGTCGTCCGGGCGTAGCGCAGGCGCAGTGAAGGAGAGCTCTTCCATGAGCAAGGAACTGACCTACGGCGAACTCGCCACCCTGATGAAGTCCAATGCCGGCATCACCGTCGACGTGGCCCTGCTGAGCGGCCACCCGGAGACACCCTTCGCCGAGTACGGCCTGGACTCGCTCGGCCTGCTCGGCATCGTCGGCGCCCTGGAGAACGACCGGGGCATCCCGATCGCCGGCGACGCCGACTCGTGCAAGACCCCCGGCGCCTTCATGGACGTCGTCAACACCTCACTCAAGGCAGGAGTCTGACCATGCCCGGCCACACCGAGAACGAGATCACCATCCCCGCCCCGATGGACGTCGTCTGGGACGTCACCAACGACGTGGAGGGCTGGCCGGACCTGTTCAGCGAGTACGCCTCCGTGGAGATCGTGGAGCGCGAGGGCGACCGGGTCGTCTTCCGGCTCACCATGCACCCCGACGAGCACGGCCAGGTGTGGAGCTGGGTCTCCGAGCGGATCGCCGACCGCGCCACCCGCACGGTGCGCGCGCACCGGGTCGAGACCGGCCCGTTCCAGTACATGGACATCCACTGGCAGTACGAGGAGGTCCCCGGCGGCACCCGGATGCGCTGGACCCAGGACTTCGCCATGAAGCCCGGCGCCCCCCTCGACGACGAGGCGATGACCGCCCGGATCAACGACAACTCCAAGATCCAGCTGGAGCTGATCCGCGAGCGCATCGTGCAGCGCCACGGGGGCGGCGCGGCATGAAGACCTACCGCAGCCTGATCGTGGCCAGGATGAAGCCCGGCGTCGAGGAGCAGGTGGCGCAGGTCTTCGCCGAGTCCGACAAGGGCGAACTGCCGGGTCTGATCGGCGTCACCGGACGCAGCCTGTTCCAGTTCGGCGACGTCTACCTGCACCTGGTCGAGGCCGACCGGCCGCCCGGCCCGGAGGTCGGCAGGTACAAGGACCACCCGGCGTTCCGGGACATCAGCGACCAGCTGTCGTCCTTCATCTCCGCGTACGACCCCGAGACCTGGCGCGAGCCCAAGGACGCCATGGCCCGGGAGTTCTACCGCTGGGAGCGCAGTGGCTGACACGGCCACCGCCGAGCCGGACTGGGTGCGCTGCGAGCGCTGTGCCGCGCTCGTCTACGGCAAGCGCTACACCCGTACGCTGCGCGTCTGCCCCGAGTGCGGCGCGCACGGCCGGCTCACCGCCCGGCAGCGGCTCGACCAGCTGCTGGACCCCGGCTCCTGCCGGCCGCTCGCCGCGGAGCGCGGCGAGCGGCCGGCGGAGCACGACCCGCTGGGCTTCACGGACACCCGCCCGTACGCCGAGCGGCTGCGCGAGGCCCGCACGGCGACCGGCCTGGACGAGGCCGTCGTCTGCGTGCACGGCACCGTCGAGGGACAGCCGGTCGTGGTCGCCGCGATGGACTTCCACTTCCTCGGCGGCAGCCTCGGCCTGGGCGTCGGCTCGCACATCACCCGGGCCGCCCGGACCAGTCTGCGACGGCGCGTCCCCCTGCTGCTCGTGACCGCCTCCGGCGGCGCCCGTATGCAGGAGGGCGCCCTGTCGCTGATGCAGATGGCCAGGACCGCCCAGGCGCTCACCGAACTCGACGAGGCGGGCGTCCTGGTGGTGTCCCTGGTCACCGACCCCACCTACGGCGGCGTCGCCGCCTCCTACGCGACCCTCGCCGACGTCATCATCGCCGAGCCCGGCGCCCGGATGGGCTTCGCCGGGCCGCGCGTCATCCAGCAGACCACCGGCCAGCGGCTCCCCGAGGGCTTCCAGACCGCGGAGTTCCTCCTCGCGCGCGGCCTCATCGACGACGTCGTCCCCCGCGCCGCGCTCCGCCCGACGCTGGCCCGGCTGCTGCGGCTGCGCTCCGGCGGCGCCGCGGCGGACCGGGAGCGCGGGCCCGCGGTCCGCGTCGTCCGCGCGGCGGACGAACTGCCGGAGCGGGACGCCTGGGAGGCGGTACGGCTGGCCCGGCACCCGCTGCGGCCCACGGCGGCCGACTACGCGGCCCATCTGCTCCAGGACTTCCACGAACTGCACGGCGACCGGCTGGCCGCCGACTGCCCGGCCGTCATCGGCGGTCCCGGCCTGCTCCACGGCAGCCCGGTCATGCTGATCGGCCACCACAAGGGCGGCCCCGGGCTGGAGGAGCGCAGGCGGCGGCACTTCGGCATGGCCACCCCGGCCGGCTACCGGAAGGCGGCCCGCCTGATGCGCACCGCCGCCAAGCTGGGCATGCCGGTGGTGACCCTCATCGACACCCCAGGCGCCAACCCGGGGCCGGAGGCGGAGAGCGGCGGCCAGGCCCTGGCCATCGCCGAGAACCTGCGGCTGATGGCCCGGCTGCCCGTGCCGGTCGTCGCCGTGATCACCGGCGAGGGCGGCAGCGGCGGCGCACTGGCGTTCGCCGTCGCCGACCGGGTCCTGGTCAGCGCCAACGGCATCTACTCCGTGATCAGCCCCGAGGGCTGCGCCGCGATCCTGTGGAAGGACCCTGGCGCCGCCCCCGCGGCGGCGACCGCCCTGCGGCTGCACGCCCGCGATCTGCTCCGGCTGGGCATCGTCGACGGTGTGGTCCCCGAGCCGCCCGACGGCGCCCACGGGGACCACGCCCACGCGGCCGCCCTCGTCGGCGGCGCGCTCTCGGCCGCCCTGGACGAACTGCGTCCCTGGGCCCCCGACCGGCTGCTGGCCGAGCGCCGCGACCGGTTCCACCGTTTCGGCCGACTGGAGGAGGAGGCAGCACCGTGACACTCCACGGCGACGACAGGACGGCCCGCCCCCCGGGCGCGGGCAAGGCCCTCAACGGAACGTCCCCCGGCAGTGCGCCGGCCGCGCTCCCGGTGCTGGAGGCGGTCTGCCGCAGCGCCACCGAACTGGCCCGCTCCATGCCCACCCCGCCGCAGCGGATCAGGCTGCGGCACGGGCAGACGGCGGTCGAGATCGAGTGGCCGCAACCGCAGGCGCAGCCGCCCGCGTCCACTGCCGCGCACACCGCCGCACCCGCACCCGCACCCGCTCCGGCGGCGGAGGCGGCCGCGGCACCGGCGACCCCTCCCGCGGCCGCCCCCGCACCGGCGTCCTCCGCAGGCCGGGCCCAGGGCGCACCGGAGGCGCAACAGGCGCACGGAGCGCACGACTCCACGTCGCTTCACTACGTCTGCGCCCCCACTGTGGGCACCTTCTACCACGCCCCGGAACCCGGCGAGCGCCCGTGCGTGAGCCTCGGCGACCTCGTACGCCCCGGCCAGCCCGTGGGCGTCCTGGAGGTCATGAAGATGATGAGCGTCGTCGAGGCGGACGTGGCCGGCCGGGTCGTGGAGGTCGTCGTCCCGGACGGGCAGCCCGTCGAGTTCCAGCAGGCGCTGATCGCACTGGAGCCGATACCGGTGGGGGAGTGAGGGCCGGTGTTCTCCACCGTCCTGGTCGCCAACCGTGGCGAGATCGCGCTGCGGGTCGCGCGCGCCTGCCGTGAACTCGGCATCCGGACCGTCGCGGTGTACTCCACCGCCGACCGTGACTCGGCCGTCGTACGCTTCGCCGACGAGGCCGTGCACATCGGACCGCCCCCGGCGAGGGCGAGCTACCTCAACATCCCCGCCGTCGTCGAGGCCGCCCGCCGCACCGGCGCGCAGGCCGTCCACCCCGGTTACGGCTTCCTGTCCGAGGACCCCGACTTCGCCGAGGTCTGCGAGGCCAACGGCCTCACCTTCATCGGGCCCTCCCCCGAGGTGCTGTCCCGGCTCGGCGACAAGGCCGCCTGCCGCGCTCTGATGGCCGAGGCCGGACTACTCGTGCTGCCCGGCAGCACGGGCCCGCTGGCCGGCGCCGCCGACGCGAAGGAGGCGGCGCAGCAGACCGGTTACCCGGTGATCCTCAAGGCCGTCGCGGGCGGCGGAGGACGCGGGATGGCCGTGGTCACCGACCCGGACCGGCTGCTGGACACCTACAAGCGCACCGCGGCGCACGCCCGCGCCGTCTTCGGCGACGACCGGCTCTACCTGGAGCGGTACGTCGAGCGGGCCCGCCACGTGGAGGTGCAGGTGCTCTGCGACCGGCACGGCGCGGTCGTCCACCTCGGCGAGCGCGACTGCTCGGTGCAGCGGCACCACCAGAAGCTGGTCGAGGAGACCCCCGCCCCCGACCTGCCGGCGCGGCTGAGGTCGCAGATGTGCGACGCGGCCGTGCGCGGCGCCCGGGCGGTCGGCTACACCGGCGTGGGCACCTTCGAGTTCGTGCTCACCCCGGAGCGCGACTTCCACCTGATGGAGGTCAACTGCCGGCTCCAGGTGGAGCACCCGGTCACCGAGATGGTCACCGGGATCGACCTGGTCCGTGAGCAGATCCTGGTCGCCGCGGGCCACCCGCTGACCCTGCGCCAGGAGGACGTCGTGCACCGCGGGGTCGCCGTCGAGTGCCGGGTCAACGCCGAGGACACCGCCCGGGACTTCGCGCCGACCCCGGGTCTGCTCACGGAGTTCGAGGTGCCCGGCGGGCCCTTCGTACGGGTGGACACCCATGCCTTCCCCGGCTGGCGGATCGGCCCCGACTACGACTCCCTGCTCGCCAAGGCCGTCGTCTGGGCCCCGGACCGGGAGCGGGCGCTGGCCCGGATGGACCGCGTCCTGGAGGAACTGCGGGTGCGCGGCGAGGGTGTGCGCACCACGGCGGGCTTCCTGCGCAAGGTGCTGGCCCGCCCGGAGTTCCGGGCGGGCCGGCACACCACCTCTCTGGTGGGGGAGATGACCGGCTAGCGGGTCACCGCGCCCCGCCGACCGTGCTGTGCAGGGCGTGCAGGTAGGCGTTGACCGGGGCCACCTCGCCCACCTGCAGCCCGGCCTCCGTCATCAGCTTCACCATGCTGTCCCGCGTGTGCTTCTGGCCGCCGACGTTCAGCAGCAGGAGCAGGTCCATGGCGGTGGTGAAGCGCATGGAGGGCGTGTCGTCGACGAGGTTCTCGATGACGATCACCTTCGCGCCGGCGCCGCCCGCCGCGACGACGTTGCGCAGCGTGCGGCGCGTGCTGTCGTCGTCCCACTCCAGGATGTTCTTGATGATGTACATGTCGGCGGCCACCGGGATGTCCACCCGGCAGTCCCCGGGCACCAGCCGGGCCCGCGCGGCGAGCGGACCGCCCTCGCGCAGCCGCGGGTCGGCGCCGGCCACGACCTTCGGCAGGTCCAGCAGCGTGCCCTGCAGGTCGGGGTGCTTCTCCAGCAGCGCGGCCAGCACGTGCCCCTGGCCGCCGCCGATGTCGGCGACCGAGCGGACGCCGGACAGGTCGAGCAGCGCCGCGATGTCCTCGGCGGACTGCCGGCTGGAGGCGGTCATGGCGCGGTCGAAGACCCGGGCGCTGTCGCGGGCGTCGTCGTGGAGGTACTCGAAGAACTCCTTGCCGAAGACCTCCGGGAAGATGTTGCGGCCGCCGCGCACCGCCTCGTCCAACCGCGGCCAGACCTCCCACGTCCACGGCTCGGTGCACCACAGCGCGATGTAGTGCAGGGTGTTCGGGCTGTCCTTGCGGAGCATCCGGGACATCTCGGTGTGGGCGAAGCGGCCGTCCGCCTGCTGCTCGAAGACCCCGTACGCGGCCAGGGCGAGCAGCAGCCGGCGCAGCTGGCGCGGCGCCGTGCCGACCATGGCCGCGAGCTCGTCGACGGTCGAGGGCTCCTTGCCGAGCGCGTCCGGCACGCCGAGCCTGGCCGCGGCCCGTACGGCGGCGGCGCAGGCGGCGCCGAAGACGAGCTCGCGCAGGCGCATCGCCGGCGGCGTGGCGGACTCGGCGGGCGCCGCGGTCGCGGTGCCGTCCGCGTTGGTGGCTTCTGTCAAGGTCATTCCTCGCACAACCCCTTCGGTTCGGAGACGCGGCACTTGTTGTCACGGAGGACATTCGCGGTGCCCTGGTCACGGTCGGCCAGATCGGCCGGGCGGTTGCCCAGGGTCGTGTTGCCCCGGACGGTGTTGCCGGTGTCGGGGGCGCCCACCACGCTGCGGAAGAGCACGATCCCGCCGGACATCGGTGAGGTGCCGTGGTTGTCCACGACCCGGTTGCGGACCACCAGGGTCCGCTCTGCCCCTGTCAGCACGATCCCGGCACCCTGGATGAAGGGGAGCCGGGCGTTGGGCGGGCAGTACTTGTTGTTCGCCGCCACGAGGTTGTCGGAGACGGTCAGGCCCCCGGCCCGGGGGACGCCCTCGTCCCCGACGACGAAGACGCCGCCGCAGTTGGCGGTGATGTGGTTGTCGACGACCCCCAGGTTGCGTACCCGGCGCAGCACGACCCCGATCCGGTTGCCCGTCAGCTCGTTGCCGCTGATGCGGGCGCGCTCGGTGTCCAGCGCGCCGCCCTCCGCGTCCGCGGTGTTGGCCAGGAAGATCCCCGACTCGCCGTTCTGCCGGGAGACGTTGTCCCGCAGCAGCGTCCGCACCGAGTGCTGGACGCCGATGCCCTGGTGCCCGTTGTCCTCGGCGGTCACGTCACTGACCTCGAGACCGTCGGTCCACGAGGCGTCGACGCCGTTCTTGCGGAAGCCGGAGACCGAGAGCGACATCAGCCGCACACCGTCCAGCCCGCTCTGCTCCGTTCCGGTGACGCACAGCCCGTGGCCCGCCAGGGCGCAGGCGTTCTGGTCGCTCCGGCCGGCCGGGGTGAGGACGGTGTCGGTGCCGTGGCCGATCAGCGTCAGCCGGGGCTTGGTCACGTTGACGCTGCCCGGGTAGGTCCCGGGGAGGATCTCGATGACGTCGCCCGGCCGGGCCCGGTCCACCGCGGCCTGGACGGACTCCCCGGGCCGGACGACGAGCGCGCCCGGCGCGGCCTCGGCCCGGGGAACGGCGCACAGCCCCAGCACGCTGACGACCGCGACCACGGCGGCCGCCTGGGGCCGACGAAGTGTCATGACTGCCGTACCTGCTTTCCGGGTGACGTCCCGAGTCACCTGAAATCTGACGCTATGAGTGGTTCTGGCGTATCGCCACTCTGCCGGGGCATCAGAGGCGGCAGCGGACGGAGGGCCGCACGGGCACCACCACCCGGTGACCGAGCACGCCCGCGTCCACCGTTCCGTCGGCCGCCGCGTACCAGCGCCAATGGGCGCCCGGGACATGGCCGACCGTCAGGACCGTCCAGCCGCCGCCCTTCGGGCCCGCCAGCGCCGCCAGCACGCGGGCCTCCTCGGCGTCCGGCCGGTGCAGCAGCACGACCAGCCCCGCCGGGACCTGCGGCGCCCCCGCGCCGCGCAGCGCGGCGATCTGACGGACGCTCCGGACCCGGACCACGGCGGGCGGCCCGGGCAGGTCACGGGCACCGGGACCGACGGCGACCACCACGGTGCGGCCCGCGGGCGCCGCCTCCAACACCCCGTCCACCAGGGCGAGCACCGCGTCCCGCGCGACCGCGGGATCCCCGAGCACGCTGAGGACGCCGCCGATCCGCGCGAGGTTCACCAGCAGCTGCCCCCGGCCGACCGCGCCCAGCCTGGTCAGTTGGGGGAGCGGCCCCGGGCCGGTGGCGGCCGTCTCGGCCGGTACGAGACCCGTGCGCTCCCAGCGGGTCGGGGTCAGCGCCGTCCACGGCGCCGGGGCGGGCCCGCACGCCGAGACCGTGGCCAGCACCCGGCCGGGCTCGGCGAGCACGCCCCGCACCCGGACCGGGCTGCCGGGCCGTCCCGCCAGGGCCAGTTCACGCAGTGCGTGCCGCACCACCAGCGGGGTACGGGTGTCCGCCGCGAGCCGCCGGCCGAGCGCCGCCCGCCGGCGCCGTCGCAGCGCCCGCAGCAACGGACGGCGGCCCACGGCGAGGCCGGCCAGCAGCACCACCACGCCGACCCCCGCCGCCGCCCCGTACGGCGGCAGGCCGGCGTCACCACGGGACGGACGGGACGGACGGGGCGCACCGGCGGCGGTCGCCGGTCCTTGCGGCACCAGCCGTACGGGGGCGGCGGGGGAGCGGCCCGCAGTGGTGCCGGGGGACGGGGCGACGGCGAACAGCAGGGCGGCCGCCGCCAGCAGGCGGACCGTCCTCATCGCGGGGCTGTACCGCATCGTTCCTCTCCTCCGGTGGACCGGCCGGGCACGCGGGGGCGTGTGACCAGACACGGCCCGCGCGGCCCGGCGGTTCATTGCCGGGCCGCGCAGTGTGAGGCGGCTCACCTGAACCCGCCCCGGGCGGGGGCCGTGTCTGCCTCGAGGCACCGCGGCACGGTCGGTGGGCGGACGGAGTGAGCGGATGGCGGCAATGCGGCCCCGTACCCGGCAGAGCCGGGGCACGAGCGACGAGGCGCTCGTCAGGGCGCTCTACGAGGAACACGGCAGGGCCCTGCTCGCGTACGCGACCCGCCTCACCGGCGACCGTGCCGCGGCCGAGGACGTCGTCCAGGAGACCCTGATCCGCGCCTGGCGCCATCCCGACGCGCTGCTCAACGGCAAGGGATCGGTGCGGGGATGGCTGCTCACCGTGGCGCGCAACATCATCACCGACCGGCACCGGGCCAGGGCCGCCCGTCCCACCGAGGTGGCCGAGTCGACGTCCACCGGGCCGGTGGAGCGCGACCACGCGGAGGCGGTGGTGGACGCCGTGGTCGTCATGGAGGCGCTGGAACGGCTCTCCGCGGACCACCGCGACGTGCTGTACGCGCTCTACTTCCGTGGGCAGAGCGTCGCCGAGGCGGCCAGGTCCCTGGGCATCCCGCCGGGCACGGTGAAGTCCCGGTCGCACTACGCCCTCAAGGCGCTGCGCGACTTCTGCCGGCAGGGGCCCGTCGAGATGGGGGAGGTCGCGGCATGAGCACGGGGGAGCGGCACGACGGGGAGGCGCTCACCGCCCGTGTCCTGGGTGCGCTGAACGAGGAGGAGGCCCGCGCCGTGGACGAGCACGTCGTGTCCTGCCGGCCCTGCGCCGCCGAACTCGGGGAACTGCGGTCCCTGGCACAGGCCTTGGGCGACGTACCGCCGGAGGCCTTCCTGGACGGCCCGCCCGAGGGCGGGGAGTTGTTGCTGCAGCGGACGTTGCGTCAGGTGCGCGCCGAACGCGCGGGCGCGCGGCGCCGCCGGTGGGCGGCCGCCGGGGTCGCGGCGGCGGCGGTGGTGGCGGCCGGCCTCCTCCAGTCCGGTGTGCTCATCGGAGAGCACCAGGCCGGGCAGGCGGTCCGGCCGCCGGCCGCGGCCCCGCCGCCGGGGCCCGTCCGCACCGCCTCGGCCACCGATCCGTCCACCGGCGCCCGGTTGACCGTGCGGCTCACCCCGGCCGCCGCCTGGGTGCGGCTCCACGCCCGGGTCGGCGGCATCCCGGCGGGGGAGCACTGCCTGCTGGTCGTGGTGGCGCGGGACGGCTCCCGGCAGATCGCCGGAAGCTGGGTGGTGTCGCCGACCGGGGAGGGCCACGGCGTCAGCCTGGACGGCTCGGCGGCGGTGGCCCCGGAGGACGTCGCCGCCGTCCTCGTGGAGACTGCCGACGGCACGGCCTACGTGTCGGCGAAGCCCTGACCACCCCGGGAGCCGGTGGTCGGGCGGTCTGTGATGCGGGCGCCGGCGTCGACGTGAGCGTTCAATCACCCTCGGACAGCGCGTACGGGTTGAGGGTCGCCAGCATCCGCTGCAGGTCGGCCCGGACGCGCTCGCGCTCGTGCGGGGCGAAGGGGAAGAGGGCCTCTTCCTCGGCGGGGGCGATGGCCCGCTCGGCGCGGACCGCCAGCTCCTCGCCCTCCGGGGTGACGCTGATCTCGATGATCCGGCCGTGCGTCGGATGTGCCCTGCGTTCGACCAGTCCGCGCTCGGCCAGTCCCTGGACCGCGGTGCCCATGGACTGCGGTGTGACCCCGCAGCGGCGCGCCAGTTCGGCACTCGACATGGCCCCGTAGACGCTCAGTTGCATGAGGGTGCTGAACTGCGCCTGGGTCAGCCGGAGTGGGCGCATCGCCTGCTCGATGCGGATCGCGTAAGCCTGCGCGAGCTGCCAGATCAGGTAGCCGATGTGCTCGCGGGGTTCGCGCAGGGGCATGCCGGGTGCCTCTCTGTTGTCTGTTAACTTATATAAGTCAACTTATATTATAGGAGGGACTCCCCCTGGTGGACACCGTGATCATCACCGATGCGAACCCCCCTGCGGACCCGCCCCCGTCCCACCAGCGGCACCGACACCGGCACGTCCCGGGGCCGCAGACCGACGCACCGCCCGCCCGGGCGGGACTGACCGGCCCGAAGGCGGTGATCACCCCGGTGATCACGGTGCTCGTCGTCGGGCTGTCCTTCGTCAGCGTCTTCCTCGCCGCCTTCCACACGCCCACGGCGCACCGGCTGCCGGTTGCCGTCGTCGCCTCGGACCACTCGGCGGCCCTGTTCGACGTCCGCCTCCAGCGCATCGCGCCCGAGGCCTTCCAGGTCGACCGGTATCCCGACGCGGCCTCGGCCCGGCACGCGGTGGAGCACCGGGAGGCCTATGCGGCCTACCTGTCGGAGGGCGGCAAGCCCCAGGTCGTCTACGCCGGTGCGAACGGCCCCGCGGTGTCCGCCCTGCTCACCCCCCTGGCGTCCGTTCCGCACGGCGAGGACCACAAGATCCCGGTGGTCGACATCCTGCCGCTGTCGTCCGGTGACAGCAGAGGGCTGTCGGTCTTCTACGCCTCCTTCGGGCTGATCTTGGCCGGCTTCCTCTTCGGCCAGCTGACCTACCAGGTCGCGCCACGGCTCTCCTTCCACCAGCGGGTCCTGAGCATCGGCCTCTTCGCCGTCGTCGGCGGCCTGGCCACCACCCTCATCGCCAGTACGGCCTTCGGCGCGATACCCGGCTCCTTCTTCGGGATCTTCGGCGTCGTCACCCTCATGGCCGGCGCGGTCGCCGCCGCCACCGTCGCGCTCATCCGCGTCTTCGGCCCGGCCGGGGTGCTCCTGGGCTCGATCTTCATGCTCATCATCGGGAACGCCACCAGTGGCGGCGTCCTCCCGCCGTACTTCCTGCCGGGCTGGCTGGAGCCACTGGCCTCCGTCATGCCGGCCGGGGTGGGCGTCCGTGCCATGGACGGAATCGCCTACTTCCACCACGACGGCCTGACCCGCGGGATCGTCATCCTCTGCAGCTGGATCGTGGCGAGCGTCGGCACCATGTTCCTGCTCGACCGCATCGCGGCGACCTCGGGCATCGTGCACGCGGCCACCCGCTGAGCGGGAACCACTGCTCCCGGGGACGTATCCGGCCGGCCTCCCCCCGGACGACGACCGGCCGTGCCGCCCCCGGCACGCTGGGGCCATGGCGACGACCACCATCCCCACCGCCGGGGCACGGGCGCACGACGGCCCCCGCACGGCCGACCGCCTGTGTCACGCGACCGGCGCCCTGCTGATCCTCTCGGGCCTGTTCCACCTCGCCGTCCTCGTGGTGGACGGCGGCCCCTGGGACGGCCCGGTGTCCTGGCGCAAGCCCATGACCTTCGGGCTCTCCTTCGGCCTCACCCTCGTCGCGATCACCTGGGTCACCTCGTACCTGGACGTCGGCGCGCGCCTGCGCACGGCGCTGCTCGCGGTGTTCACCGCCGACTGCGTCGTCGAGGTCGTCGGCATCACCCTGCAGGCGTGGCGGCACGTACCCTCGCACCTCGACATGGAGACCGGCTTCGACACCGCCGTCTCCATGACGCTCGCGGCCGGCGGCGCCGTGCTCGTCGCCGTCCTGTCGGCCTTCGCCGTCGCGTCCTTCCGGCGCCGCCCCACCGGCCCCGCCGGCATGCCCCTCGCCCTGCGCTCCGGTTTCGCGATCCTGCTCGTCGCCCTGCTCTCCGGCGCCGCCATGATCGCCCGCGGCGTCCACCTCACCCGCACCGGCCACCAGAGCGCCGCCTACGCCTCCACGGCCCCCCTCAAGCCCCTCCACGGCGTCAGCCTCCACGCCGTCCTCGTCCTCCCCGCCCTCGCCTGGCTGCTGTCCCGCACCCGGCTGGCCGCCCCGGCGAAGACGCGCATCCTCCGCGCCGCCGTCGCCCTCTACGCACTCGCGGTCGCCGCGACCGGCGTGTGGGCGGTGCTCACGTACCGCTGACGTCGCCCACGGGGACGACGCTCCCGCGGTCCGGGCGGGCCGGGGTCCGGGGCGGCGTCAGCACTCGATGACGTTGACCGCGAGGCCGCCGCGGGCGGTCTCCTTGTACTTGACCTTCATGTCGGCCCCGGTCTCCTTCATGGTCTTGATGACCTTGTCGAGGGAGACGTGGTGGCGCCCGTCCCCGCGCATCGCCATGCGCGCGGCGGTGACGGCCTTGACCGCGGCCATGCCGTTGCGCTCGATGCAGGGGATCTGGACGAGCCCGCCGACGGGGTCGCAGGTGAGCCCGAGGTTGTGCTCCATGCCGATCTCGGCGGCGTTCTCGACCTTCTCCGGGCCGCCGCCGAGGACCTCGGCGAGGCCGCCCGCGGCCATGGAGCAGGCGGAGCCGACCTCGCCCTGGCAGCCGACCTCGGCGCCGGAGATGGAGGCGTTCTCCTTGAAGAGCATGCCGATCGCGCCCGCAGCGAGCAGGAAGCGGACGACGCCGTCCTCCTTCTCCGCCTCCGTCGACTGCCCGGCCACGAAGTTCACGTAGTAGTGGAGCACGGCCGGGATGATGCCGGCGGCGCCGTTGGTGGGGGCGGTGACGACGCGGCCGCCCGCGGCGTTCTCCTCGTTGACGGCCATGGCGTAGAGGGTGACCCACTCCATGGCGTGCGCCACCGTGCTGCCCTCGGCGCGCAGCTGCCGGGCGGTCGCGGAGGCGCGGCGACGGACCTTGAGGCCACCGGGGAGGATGCCCTCGCGGGTCATACCGGCCTTCACGCAGTCCTGCATGACTTGCCAGATCTCCAGCAGGCCCGCGCGGATCTCGGCCTCGGTGCGCCAGGCCTTCTCGTTCTCCAGCATCAGGCCGGAGATGGAAAGACCGGTCTCCCGGGTGAGCCGGAGCAGTTCGTCCCCCGTGCGGAACGGGTACTTCAGCACGGTGTCGTCGAGCTTGATCCGGTCCTCGCCGACCGCGTCCTCGTCGACGACGAAGCCGCCGCCCACCGAGTAGTAGGTCTTCTCCAGCACGGGCGCACCGCCCTCGTCGTACGCGAAGAGCGTCATGCCGTTGGCGTGGTACGGCAGCGAGCGGCGCCGGTGCAGGATCAGGTCGTCCGCGACGGAGAACGGGATCTCGTGGACGCCGAGCAGGCTGATGCGGCCGCTGCCGCGGATGTGCTCGACCCGCTCGTCGGCGGTCTCGACGTCGACGCTGCGGGGGGAGTGGCCCTCCAGGCCCAGCAGCACCGCCTTGGGGGTGCCGTGGCCGTGGCCGGTCGCGCCGAGCGAGCCGAACAGTTCGGCGCGCACGGAGGCCACGCCCGCCAGCAGGTCGTCGTTCTTCAGCCGCTGGGCGAACATCCGCGCGGCGCGCATCGGGCCCACGGTGTGGGAGCTGGACGGGCCTATGCCGATCGAGAAGAGGTCGAAGACGGAGATGGCCACGGTGCGATGACTCCTCGGGTTCGCGGACCCCGTTGTCCGCGGGCGGCCGGCGGGATCACCGCCGGGGTGGTACGTGTTGCGGCGTGGGTGCGCCGCACTTGTTCCAGTGTGCGGGACCGCCCTCGTGGCCGGCCCCGCACACCGGGTGACGCTCGCTACTTCAGGCCGGGGTACAGCGGGTGCTTCTCGGCCAGGGCGGTGACCCGGGCGCCGAGCGCCTCGGCGGTCCCCGCGTCGAAGCCCGGCTTGAGGGCCTCGGCGATGACGTCGGCGACCTCGCGGAAGTCCTCCGCGCCGAAGCCGCGGGTGGCCAGCGCCGGGGTGCCGATGCGCAGACCCGAGGTGACCATCGGCGGACGCGGGTCGTCCGGGACGGCGTTGCGGTTGACCGTGATGCCGATCTCGTGCAGCCGGTCCTCGGCCTGCTGTCCGTCGAGCTCGCTGTTGCGCAGGTCGACCAGGACCAGGTGCACGTCGGTGCCGCCGGACAACACCGAGACGCCCGCCCCGGTGACGTCGGGCTGCGTCAGCCGCTCGGCGAGGATCTTCGCGCCCTCCAGGGTGCGGACCTGGCGGTCCTTGAACTCCTCGGTCGCCGCGACCTTGAAGGCGACCGCCTTCGCCGCGATGACGTGCTCCAGCGGGCCGCCCTGCTGGCCGGGGAAAACCGCGGAGTTGATCTTCTTGGCGAGCTCGGCCTTGGACAGGATGACGCCGCCGCGCGGGCCGCCCAGCGTCTTGTGCGTGGTCGTGGTGACGACGTCCGCGTACGGCACGGGGGAAGGGTGCAGCCCCGCCGCCACCAGGCCGGCGAAGTGCGCCATGTCGACCATCAGGTACGCGCCGACCTCGTCGGCGATCCGCCGGAAGGCCGCGAAGTCCAGCTGCCGCGGGTACGCCGACCAGCCGGCGATGATCAGCTTCGGCCGGGACTCCTTGGCGAGGCGCTCGACCTCGGCCATGTCGACCTGACCGGTCTCGGCGTCCACGTGGTAGGCGACCACGTCGTACAGCTTGCCGGAGAAGTTGATCTTCATGCCGTGGGTCAGGTGCCCGCCGTGGGCGAGGTTCAGACCCAGGATCGTGTCGCCGGGGTTCAGCAGCGCGAACATCGCGGCCGCGTTGGCCTGCGCGCCCGAGTGCGGCTGGACGTTGGCGTGCTCGGCGCCGAACAGCGCCTTGATCCGGTCGATCGCGAGCTGCTCGACGACGTCGACGTGCTCGCAGCCGCCGTAGTAGCGACGGCCGGGGTACCCCTCGGCGTACTTGTTGGTCAGCACCGAGCCCTGGGCCTGGAGCACCGCGACCGGAGCGAAGTTCTCCGAGGCGATCATCTCAAGGGTGGACTGCTGGCGGTGCAGTTCGGCGTCGACGGCGGCGGCGACGTCGGGGTCGAGCTCGTGCAGTGAGCTGTTGAGAAGCGACATCAGGGGGGTCATCCGTCCGGAGGTCGGAGTGGACAGGGCGGAGCGGTCGGGAGGTCCCGAGCGGTCAGTTGCCGGTGAAGGCGGTGTACTCGTCCGCGGAGAGCAGGTCGGCCGGCTCCTCGGAGATCTTCACCTTGAACAGCCAGCCGCCCTCGAAGGCCGCCGAGTTCACCAGCGAGGGGTCGTTGACGACGTCCTCGTTGACCTCGGTGACCTCGCCGGAGACCGGGGCGTACAGGTCGCTGACCGACTTGGTCGACTCCAGCTCACCGCAGGTCTCGCCCGCGGCGACCGTGTCGCCGACCGCCGGGAGCTGGACGTAGACGACATCGCCGAGGGCGTTCGCCGCGTGCTCGGTGATGCCCACCGAGGACACGCCGTCCGCGTCGGCGGCCGAGACCCACTCGTGCTCCTTGCTGTACCGCAGCTGCTGGGGGTTGCTCATGGCGTGAATTCTCCTGGATGACGGTATGTGCTGGTGAACGGCTGTCTTGACAGGTGGGACGGCTGTGCCGGATGTGACCGGTGCCTCAGCGCTGCCGCTTGTAGAACGGCAGGGCGACCACCTCGTACGGCTCATGCGTACCGCGGATGTCCACGCCCACGCCGGAGGCGCCCGGGGTGGCGTGCGCGGCGTCCACGTAGGCCATGGCGATCGGCTTGCCCAGGGTCGGGGACGGGGCGCCGGAGGTGACCTCGCCGACCACCTCGCCGCCCGCCACCACCGGGTAGCCCGCGCGGGGGACCCGGCGGCCCTGCGCGACCAGGCCGACCAGCTTGCGCGGCGGCGCGGCCTCGGCCTTCGCGGCGGCGGCGGTCAGGGCCTGCCGGCCCACGAAGTCACCCGGCTTGTCGAACTTCACGACCCGGCCGAGTCCGGCGTCGAAGGGGGTGAGCGCGGTGGTCAGCTCGTGCCCGTACAGCGGCATGCCCGCCTCCAGGCGCAGCGTGTCGCGGCAGGACAGGCCGCACGGCACCAGGCCGGCGTCCGCGCCCGCCTCGGTCAGCGCCTGCCAGAGCTTCTCCGCGTCGGCCGGGGCGACGAACAGCTCGAAACCGTCCTCGCCGGTGTAGCCCGTGCGGGCGATCAGCGCGGGGACGCCGGCGACGGTGCCGGGCAGGCCCGCGTAGTACTTCAGCCCGTCCAGGTCGGCGTCGGTGACCGACTTGAGGATCCCGGGGGACTCCGGGCCCTGGACGGCGATCAGCGCGTACGCGTCCCGGTCGTCGCGGACGGCGGCGTCGAAGCCGGCCGCGCGCTCGGTCACCGCGTCCAGGACGACCTGGGCGTTGGAGGCGTTGGCGACGACCATGTACTCCTGGTCGCCGAGGCGGTAGACGATCAGGTCGTCGAGGATGCCGCCGTCCGGTTCACAGATCATCGTGTAGCGCGCACGGCCCACGGCCAGCGCCGAGATGTGGCCGACCAGCGCGTGGTCCAGGGCCTCGCCCGCGGCCGGACCGGTGACCGTGATCTCGCCCATGTGGGACAGGTCGAAGAGACCGGCCCGGGTCCGCACGGCGGTGTGCTCGTCGCGCTCGCTGGCGTACCGCAGCGGCATGTCCCAGCCCGCGAAGTCGGTCATGGTGGCGCCGAGGGCGCGGTGCAGCGCGTCCAGTGCGGTACGGCGGGGTTCACTCATCGGGCGGGCTCCCAAGGCAAGGAAACGACGGATAGGGCCATGACGGGCAGGCCCTCCCCATCTGTCATCGGAACCTGAGAGGTTCACCTGGACCCTCCGAGCGGAGGAGTCCCGGTTTGCACCTTGGGTGGGACGGCGCCCCGTCGGCCGGGGCGGACTCGTCCGCTTTTCAGATGTGCCTCGGACGCGCGGTATCTGTGCCTGAGAGATTCAAGGGAGGACTTGCTCCTTCGGCGCCCCACCCCGCCGTGGCGGTGCGGAAACTCTCCCGCGCGGCCTCGAACGGCCGGTATGAGATTGAGGCCGCCATCATTGCACGGGCTCCCGCCGTTGTCGCGATCGCGTCCCGGATGTCCCGGTCCGGTTCCGATCCGGTAGTAACCCCGCCGTTCCTCTGGGTAGGCAAAGACACAGGATTTACCATTTCTTGAACGTCGGACCCGGAGGCGAGCTGTGCGGTGGCAGAGTGCGTATGCGACGGCCGGAGGTCCGGCCGTGTCCCGGCCGGTACCGGCGCGGGCCGGGGGAGCGCGCCGCGGGGGCCGGGCCGTGCGGCCGCGCCGGCTCCTCGATCTGCGGCGGGGGCGCCGGCCCGTGCGCACCCTGCGCTACCCGGCGGGCGACGTGCTGGTCGTCTCCGGCCTCCCGGGCGGCGGGAAGAGCACCCTCATGCGGCGCGCGACGGGGGGTGCCCGCCTGATCGACTCTCAGGACGTACGGGAACGCTGGCAGGCCCGGCTGCCGCGGCTGCTGCCGTACGCCCTCTACCGCCCCCTGGTGCGGATCGCGCACTACGCGGGGTTGTGGCGGGCGCTGCGCTCCGGCGACAGCGTCGTCCTGCACGACTGCGGCACCCTGCGCTGGGTGCGCGCCTGGGTCGCCCGTCAGGCCCGGCGCCGCGGGCGGGGCATGCACCTGGTGCTGCTGGACGTCCCCTTGCGGACCGCGCTGGACGGCCAGCGCGAACGCGGCCGGGGGGTGTCGACGTACGCCATGGTCCGGCACCGCAACGCCTCCCGCCGCCTGCTGGCGGAGGCCGAGGCCGGCCGGCTGCCCGCGGCGTGCGCCTCGGTGGTCCTGCTGGACCGCGAAGCGGCCCGGGAGCTCGAGGCCATCGACTTCGACGGCTGAGCGGCCGGGCCGCGACGCGTGAGGGACGGTACCGCTACGGAACCTGCGGTTCCGCCGCGCCCTCCGGCGCGAACTGCCCCTCGGGCGAGAGCTGCCCGTCGGGCGAGAGCTGCCCGTCGGGCGAGAGCTGCCCGTCGGGCGAGAGCTGCCCGTCGGGCGAGAGCTGCTGCCCCTGGTCGTTCAGGGGGAGCGGCAGCGGGATCGGCAGCGGCAGTGCGCCGGTGAGCAGCTTCGGCACCGCCAGCAGCAGGGCCTGCAGGTCGGCGACGACGGTGGCGACACCGGCCGTCACACCCGCGAGGTCCTTGGCCAGCACCTTGGCCAGCAGGTCCGTGACGTCCTGGACCAGCTTGGTGAGCGCGTTCTTGACGTCGGTGACGGCGTCCGCGGCGCCCTGGTCGCCCGGCCCGCCGATCTGGTCGACGGCGCTCAGGTCACCCGGCTGGCCGGGATCGGCCGGCTCCAGGCCCGGTTGTGGCGCGCCCGGATCGTAGGCCGACGGGTCGGTGACACCGGGAGATACCGCACCAGCCTGGTCGAGAACCGAGGCCAGCTGCTGGCTCGCCTCTTCCAGACCCCTGCGGAGTTCCTCCAGTTTCGCCGAGTCAGGGGCTTCGACCTGGGCCTCCTGGGTGAGCTTGGCACCGATGGACAGCGTGTCACCCAGCTTGGCGATGAGTTCGGCGTTGCCCGTCTGCGCCGCGCGGGCGGCGAGGTGCTCGACCTCGACGGCCGTGCTCCGGGTGGGGGCGTGGGCACTCGCGACACCGCCGGTGAGGCCCATCGTCAGCGAGGCGCAGACAGCCGCCGCTATGAGGGTGGAGTTGATCCTGGTGATGCGCATGTCGAGATATCTCCCGGTTGAGGGTTTTCTCCTTGCTCGTCCTACCTTCGGAGCCGTAGTGACGCTTCGCAACCGGACGATCGCATCGTGTGACGACCCCGGGATGCGGGGGTCGCGCGCGCCCGTCGCCGGATAGGGTTTCCACGGAGCGCACCACCACAGGAAATTGCGAGGCGAGACGCAGTGAACATCCCGGGGCAGCGGATACCGGACGGCTTCGCCCCGGCGGGCCACGGTGGGGGCGGCTGGCCCGCCAACGAACTCGAGGAAGTGCTCTCCGCGGCACTCGGCGACCCGGGTGCCACGGCCCGCGTCCTGGAGGTGCTCGGGCGCTCGCAGTTGTGGATCCCGCTGCCGAACGGCGGCGGCCCCGACAGCACCGACCTCGACCTGCCGACCCTCGAACTCGAAGGCGGCGTCTACGTCCCGGTCTTCAGCTCCGAACGGCAGTTCCTCGCCGCCGGTTCCGGCATGAGCTTCGCCGTCGCCCCCGCCCGCGAGTTCGCCCGCGGGCTGCCCCCGCAGCTCGGGATCGCCGTGAACCCCGGTGGCGCGGTGGGCATCCCGCTGCCGCCCGCCGCCGTGATGGAGCTGTGCCGCACCGACCGCGAGCCCGGCACCCCGACCGGGGCCCGGGTCCGGCTGTGGGAACCCTCGCCGGACGAGGAGCCGGTCGACTTCCTGGCCGCCGCCGCGGGCGAGTTCGCCGTGCTCCCCGTCGTGCTCTCCGCCCGCCGCGCGCTGGCCAGTGTCGAGGGCGATCCCGCCACGCTCTTCGTCGGCGTCGAGCTCGACCGCTGGCAGGAGGAGGACCGGGCCGCCGCCATGGCCGCCCTCGGGCGCGCGCTCGGCGCCGTACCGCTGCCCTGGCAGGTCAACCTCGTGCTGCTGGACGTCGCACAGGACCCCATCGGCGACTGGATGCTGGAGCGCGTGCGACCCTTCTATGTCGGCACGGGCGCATAACCTGGGTCCGACACGACACCCGAAGCATTCGGCGAAGCAGACGACGCGGACGAGGCAGACGCGGAAGGGCGGGACACGTGAGCGCCGGCGTGGGAGGGGGCGGGGGGCTGGAGCATGCGCTCCGGCAGGTGACGCCCGGTAGGTACGACGCCTACGAGGAAGTGCTGCGGACCCTCGCCGACAGCCAGGTGTGGATGCTGCTCTGGCAGGGCACCCCCGGCGGGGCGGACGCGCAGTACGGCAACATGGAGGTCGCCGGCCACGGCTACGCGCCCTGCGTGACCTCACCGCAGGAGTTCTCCGCCTGCGGCTGGAACCGGGCCCACGAGGTGGTCTCCGGTCGGGAGATCGCGGCCTCGCTCTTCCCCGACCGGTGGGGCCTGTGGCTCAACCCGCACGCCCCCGGCGGCGGCGTCGGCATCCCCTGGCTCGACCTGCGGCGCGTCTGCCTCGGGCTCGACCGCTCCCCGGCCGGACCGCTGCGGATCGGCGAACCGGCGCTCCAGATCCCCCAGTACTACGCCCTGTTGTCCCAGCAGGCCCATCGCACCCCGGCCGTCCGCTCGCTGCGGCGCGCATGGGTCCAGCCCGCGCTGGGCGAGCCGTACCTCGCGATCGGCGTCGACCTCTACGACGCCGGGCCCCAGGCCGCGGAAACGGTGCGCCTGATGATGCAGTCCGCCCTCGGGGCGGTGCCGCAGGGGCTGCCGGTCGCCACGGTCGCGCTCACGGACGAGTACGACCCGGTGGGCATGTGGATGCGGGCCTCCGCGCAGCCCTTCTACTCCCGCGACGCCCACGGCGTACCGGGTGCGCCCGGTGTCCCCGGTACGACGTACGGCTGGGCCCCCCAGCCGTACTGACGCCTCCGGCGGTTTCCGCGGTCCGGTGCGTCGGTCCGCCGGCGGCTTGCGCGCCGTCGCGCCTGCGGCGGGCCTTTCCCTCCCGCCCACCCGTGCGGCGCCGTCGACGGCAACGGGCGGGCGGGCGGGCGGGCGGGAGACAGCCCACCACGACCCGCCCCGCACGGCGCGCCGCAGGCCACCCTCACAGGACCGCGTCGATGAGCCCCAGCGGCGGGCTCCCCAGCTCCAGCAGCGCCCCGTGGAAGCGCTGCAGCGAGAACTCGGGCCCCCAGGCGCGCCTGGCCCGCTCGCGCAGCCGCATGATCTCCAACTTGCCCCAGGTGTAACGGCCGTACGCCGCGTCGAAGGTGCCGCGCCGTGCCTCGGAGGCCGCGCCGGCCCGGGCGAGGTGGGCGTCCCGCATGAAGCGCTGCGTGGCGTCCTCCAGCGTCATCGCCCCGGTGTGCAGCCCGATCGCGCACGCGAGCCGGGTCACGCGTACGAGCGCCTCCAGGGCGACGCCGATCGCGAAGCGGGGGTCGCGGGCCCGGAAACCCTCCTCGAGGCAGACCTCCTCGACGTAGTGCGCCCAGCCCTCGCAGAAGGACAGCGAGTGCAGGACGCGCCGTACCTGCGTGGGTGCGTGCCGCAATGCCCTGCCGTGGGCGAAATGGCCGGGCGCCACCTCGTGGACGGTGATCGCCGGCAGGCTCGTACGGCTGAAGACCGAGAGCCACTCCTCGCGTTCCTCCTCCGGCCAGTCCGGCTCCGGCGGGGTGACGTGGTACCAGGAGGCGGAATCGGGCTCCTCCGGGGCGGCCCAGGTCATCATCGCCATGGACCAGCGGCGCGACGGCGGCGCCGGCCCGACGAGGCAGTCGCCGTCGAGCCAGGGCACGAGCCCCCGCTGCCGGGTGAACTCGATGACCTCGTCCGTGAGCCGGGCGGCCTCGGGGATGACCCCGTCCGCGTCCGGATGGTCGGCGAGCAGCCGGGGGATGAGCTCGTCCACGGTGGCCTTGGGGTCCAGTCGTCCGCAGGACTCCGTGAGGAGCCCGGTGAGCCGGTCCCGCTCGCGCTCGGCCTCGTCGGCGAGTGCCGACAGGTCGACCCGCAGGCCCTCCTGACTGCCCATCAGGAGCGCCAGCGCCTCCCCGCCGAGCCGTGGGTCGGGGTCGCCGGTCTCCGCGGCGCGGGCGATGTGGTCGACCAGCCGGGCGTGCGCGGCGAGCGCGGGACCGGCCTCCGGCTCCCGGTCCGGATCGAGGTCGGCGGCCAGGCCGCGGACCGCCCCGAGGAGTGCCCCGGCGACCGGCGCGCTCACCCGGTCGAGCGATGCGATGGCGGCGTCGACGGCGTCCGGCCACTGCTGGAGGTGGCGGCTGCGGGCCTGGGCCAGCTCCTCGCGGGGCGCGTACTCGCGGTCGTACGCGGTGAGTTCGAGGTTGGACAAATGCGGATATGGGTCCCGCCGGTGCAGTTCCAGCTCGCCGTACTGGACCTTGAGGGTGTCCTCGAAGACCGACAGGTGCCGCTCGTCGTGGGGGTCGGGAAGGGCCGGTTCGCGCAGCCGGGCGTGGGCGAGCGAGGACAGCCCGCGGCGGACGCCGTCGGGTGACAGGTCCTGCACCTGGCCGTCGTACTCGTGGAGTCCCGCCATCTCCCTGACCACGGGGACCATCAGGTCGCACACCGAGCGAAGCCGATCATTCATGGCATCGAAGGTAGCGACTCCTCTTGCATCGCGGCGATCTGTCAACGCGCGTAACACTGCGGTAATAACGGACGAAGGCTCACCACATCACGGTTGCGCATCGCTTCCCTGTGGGGTCTGGCGCGTGATCCACGCCCCATGAAGACTCGCGCACCAAGGCCGCTCACACGTCGCCTTAACGATTCATCACAAGCCAAACACACAGCCCAGCGCCACCGCACCACCATCAAGAGCTGCGCCCGACATGGTCGGTCCGCTCCGTCGACCCGGGCGGACGGCCAGGCGAAGCCGGCCACCGCCGGCAGGGGGATGCACGAGGAGACATGACAGCACCGCTGCACGACACCGCCGAGACGGCCGTCGCCGACGTCGCCGCCGACATACCCGCGAAGGCCATCGAGGGGCGTTCGCCCGGGCGTATCGCCTGGATGCGCCTCAAGCGCGACAAAGTGGCGCTGGCAGGCGGCGTGATCGTCGTCTTCCTCATCCTGGTCGCGATCTTCGCCCCCCTCATCGTCAGCGCCCTCGGTCATCCGCCGAACGACTTCCACGAGAACAAGATCGACCCGCTCTTCGGCACCCCCACCAGCAAGTGGGGCGGCATCAGCGGGGATTACCTCTTCGGTGTGGAGCCGGTCAACGGCCGCGACGTCTTCAGCCGCATCGTCTACGGGACGCGGATCTCCCTGCTGGTGGCCTTCCTGTCGGCGGTCGTCGCGGTGGTCCTCGGCACCTTCTTCGGCATCATGGCCGGTTACTTCGGCGGCTGGGTCGACGCCGCCATCGGCCGCGTGATGGACGTCCTCCTGGCCTTCCCCCAGCTGCTCTTCATCATGTCCCTGGTCTCGGTCATGCCGAACTCGCTGCTGGGCTTCAGCGGCACCGGCGTGCGCATGGGCGTCCTGGTCGTCGTCATCGGGTTCTTCGGCTGGCCGTACGTCGGGCGCATCGTCCGCGGCCAGACCCTGAGCCTGAGGGAACGCGAGTACGTCGACGCGGCCCGCAGCCTCGGTGCCGGCCGCGGCTACATCCTCTTCCGGGAACTGCTGCCCAACCTCGTCGCCCCGATCACCGTCTACGCGACGCTGATGATCCCGACGAACATCCTCACCGAGGCCGCCCTGAGCTTCCTCGGGGTCGGCGTGAAGCCGCCCACCTCGTCGTGGGGACAGATGCTGTTCAAGGCGCTGTCCTTCTACGAGACGGACCCGATCTTCATGCTGATCCCGGGCCTGGCGATCTTCATCACCGTGCTCGCCTTCAACCTCTTCGGTGACGGCGTACGGGATGCGCTGGACCCGAAGGGCTCCCGCTAGCCCTCGCACACCGCCCCTGCCATTCCCGTCAGGTGGCTTCTCACCGAGAAGGACCGCAGGTCCGCCGAAAGTCGCGGACCGCGAATCACGGAGGTTACGAAAAAGTGACATCCCCACGCTCATCGAGGCGCAGGCTGGCCGCAGGGACGGCCGTCGTGGTCGCCGCACTGCTGTCCACCGCCGCTTGCGGCGGCGGAGGCGGCGGTGGCGGCAAGTCCGACGGCAACGCCAAGGCCCCCGGATTCAACGCCGCCGTCAACAAGGTGGCGAACGCGTCCGACAAGAAGGGCGGCACGCTCAAGTTCATCGGCACGCAGGACGCCGACTCCTGGGACCCGCAGCGTGGCTACTACGGCTTCATGTGGGACTTCGCCCGGTACTACACCCGTCAGCTGGTCTCCTTCACCCCGGAGCCGGGTCTGGGCAGCACCACGCTGAAGCCGGACCTCGCGACCGGCCTCGCGAAGGTCAGCGACGGCGGCAAGACCTACACGTACACCCTGAAGGACGGCCTGAAGTGGGAGGACGGCTCCCCGCTGACCTCCAAGGACGTCAAGTACGGCATCGAGCGCATCTGGGCGCAGGACGTCATCTCCGGCGGCCCGATCTACCTGCAGCAGGTGCTCGACCCCAAGGGTGAGTACAAGGGCCCGTACAAGGACACCTCGCCCGACAAGCTCGGTCTGAAGGCCATCGAGACGCCGGACGACAAGACCATCACCTTCCACCTGGCGACGCCGAACAGCGACTTCGAGCAGATGCTCGCGATGCCGTCCGGCTCCCCGGTCCCCGCGGCCAAGGACACCGGCGCGAAGTACGGCCTCAAGCCGTTCTCCAGCGGCCCGTACAAGTTCGAGTCGTACACGCCGAACAAGTCGATGGTCCTGGTCCGCAACACCAACTGGAGCGCGTCCACCGACGACCTCCGCAAGGCGCTGCCGGACAAGATCACGGTCACCCTGACCACCAACGCCGACGACATGGACAAGCGCCTGATCAACGGCGACTACGACCTGGACCTCAACGCCACCGGCGTCGGCCAGGCCGCGCGCGCCGAGGTGCTCGGCAAGAACAAGGGCAACGCCGACAACCCGGACACCGGCTTCATCCGTTACGCGGTCTTCCCGACCACGGTCAAGCCGATGGACAACATCCACTGCCGCAAGGCGGTCATCCTCGCGGCCGACCACAAGTCGCTGCAGACCGCCCGTGGCGGCCCGCAGGCCGGTGGCGCCATCGCCCCCAACATGCTCCCGCTGGGCATCAAGGGCGCCGACGCCAACTACGACCCGTACAACGTCCTGAAGGACACCTCGGGCAACGTCGAAGAGGCCAAGAAGGAGCTCAAGGCCTGCGGTCAGCCCAACGGCTTCAAGACCACGATCGCGGTCCGCAACAACAAGCCGATCGAGATCGCCACGGCCGAGTCGCTGCAGGAGTCGCTGAAGAAGGTCGGCATCACCACCGAGCTCGACGAGTTCGACGGTGCGCAGACCTCCGGCATCATCGGTGCCCCGAAGACGGTCAAGTCGAAGAACTACGGCATCATCATCATGGGCTGGGGCGCCGACTTCCCGTCGGGCCAGGGCTTCCTCCAGCCGCTGGTCGACAGCCGGTTCATCCTGGAGAGCGGCAACAACAACTTCGCCGAGATCAAGGACAAGTCGATCGACGGCCTGTTCGACCAGGCGCTGCAGCAGACCGACCCGAACGCCGCGGCCGATCTGTACAAGCAGATCAACCAGAAGGTCTCCGAGGGCGCGTACTACCTGCCCTTCACCTTCGAGAAGAACATCATCTGGCGCAGCTCCCGCCTGACCAACGTCTACACGGCCGACGCGTACAACGGCCGCTACGACTACGCGTCGCTGGGCGTGCAGTAACAACCCTCGAATCGATCGAGTGCCACACCCGCTAGGCACGAAGGGCAGGTGATGGCCGCGTGCGGCGGCCCGGGGAACCCCCGGGCCGCCGCCGGGCCGAGCACAGTGCTTGCATACATCATCCGGCGACTGTTCGCTGTCGTCGTCATGTTGCTGGTCATCACGTTGGTGACCTTCGGGATCTTCTTCCTGATCCCCAAATGGGTCGGAGTCGACCCCGCCACCTACTTCATCGGGAAGCAGGCGGATCCGGCCTCCCTCGAGGGCATTCGGAAGAAGATGGGCCTCGACGATCCCATCCTCGTGCAGTTCGGCAAGTTCCTGTGGGGGCTGTTCGCCGGGCGTGACTACGCCAACGGCGCGGACGTCACGCACTGCCCCGCCCCTTGCTTCGGCTACTCCTTCCGCAACGAGCAGGCGATCTGGCCGGTCCTGACGGACCGTCTCCCGGTGACCCTGCAGCTGGCCGCCGGCGCCTGCGTCATCTGGGTGATCGTCGGCGTCGGCACCGGTGTCGTCTCCGCCCTCAAGCGCGGCTCCGTACTGGACCGCTCCCTGATGACGGTGGCGCTCGCCGGCGTCTCGCTCCCCATCTACTTCACCGGCATGATCGCCCTCGCGGTGGTCGTCTACGGGCTCGGATGGATCGACGGCCAGTACGTGCCGTTCGGTGATTCACCATCCGGCTGGTTCGGCGGCATGCTCCTGCCCTGGGTCACGCTCGCGTTCCTCTACGCCGCCATGTACGCCCGGATGACCCGGGCCACCATGCTCGAGATCATGGGCGAGGACTACATCCGCACCGCGCGTGCCAAGGGCCTGCGCGAGCCGGTCGTCATCGGCAAGCACGCCATGCGCTCGACGATGACCCCGGTGCTCACCATCCTCGGCATGGACCTCGGCGCCCTCGTCGGCGGCGCGATCCTCACCGAGACGACGTTCAGCCTGCCCGGCATCGGCCAGGCGGCGGTGAAGGCGATCTCGGACAAGGACTTCCCGCTGATCCTCGGCGTCACGCTGATCGCGGCCGTCGCCGTGGTGGTGGCCAACCTCCTCGTAGACCTGCTGTACGCCGTCGTCGACCCGCGCGTGAGGCTGTCATGACCGACCTCCCCATCCAGAAGTCCGGCACCGGGGCGGATGCCGCGCCGAACGAGCCGGTGGCCGGGAAGGCGGGGCAGCCCACGGCGTTCCTGGAGGTCCGCGACCTCAAGGTGCACTTCCCGACCGACGACGGTCTGGTGAAGTCCGTCGACGGCCTCTCCTTCCAGCTGGAGAAGGGCAAGACCCTCGGCATCGTCGGCGAGTCCGGCTCCGGCAAGTCGGTGACGTCCCTGGCGATCATGGGTCTGCACCGGGCCGGCCAGTACGGCCGCAGCAGGGCCCGGATGTCCGGCGAGATCTGGCTCGACGGCAAGGAGCTGCTCTCGGCCGACCCGGACGAGGTCCGTCGGTTGCGCGGCAAGGACGCCGCGATGATCTTCCAGGACCCGCTGTCCGCGATGCACCCCTACTTCACCGTCGGCGCGCAGATCGTCGAGGCGTACCGGGTGCACCACGACGTGTCCAAGGCCGTGGCCCGCAAGCGCGCGATCGAGATGCTCGACCGCGTCGGCATCCCGCAGCCCGACAAGCGCGTCGACGACTACCCGCACCAGTTCTCCGGGGGCATGCGGCAGCGCGCGATGATCGCCATGGCGCTGTCCAACAACCCCGACCTGCTCATCGCGGACGAGCCGACCACCGCGCTCGACGTGACCGTGCAGGCGCAGATCCTGGACCTCATCCGGGACCTGCAGAAGGAGTTCGGCTCCGCGGTCATCATCATCACCCACGACCTCGGCGTCGTCGCCGAGCTCGCGGACGACATCCTGGTGATGTACGGCGGACGCTGCGTGGAGCGCGGACCGGCCGACAAGGTCTTCTACGAGCCGCAACACCCCTACACCTGGGGCCTGCTCGGCTCGATGCCCCGCCTGGACCGGGAGCGCACCGAACGGCTCAACCCGGTCAAGGGCTCGCCGCCGAGCCTCATCAACATTCCGTCCGGCTGCGCCTTCCACCCGCGCTGCCCGTACGCGGAGCTCACCGGCGGCGCCAGCACCACCGTCGTTCCGGAACTGCGCGAGGTCGGCAGCCGGCACCACGCCGCGTGCCACCTGGGCGCGGCGGACCGGGAGCGCATCTGGACCGAAGAGATTGCGCCGAAGCTGTGAAAGGCCAGGAGATGACGATCCCCCAGCAGTCGACCGCCGACGGGTCGGATGCGCTGCTCAAGGTGAGCGGCCTGGTCAAGCACTTCCCGATCACCAAGGGTCTGCTGCGGCGCCAGGTCGGCGCGGTCAAGGCCGTCGACGGCATCGACTTCCACGTCAACCCCGGGGAGACCCTCGGCGTGGTCGGCGAGTCCGGCTGCGGCAAGTCCACCATGGGCCGGCTGATCACCCGGTTGCTCGAACCGACCGGTGGGAAGATCGAGTTCGAGGGCCGGGACATCACGCACCTGGGCACCGCGGGCATGCGCCCGCTCCGCCGCGACGTGCAGATGATCTTCCAGGACCCGTACTCCTCCCTCAACCCGCGGCACACCGTCGGCACCATCGTCGGCGCGCCGTTCCGGCTGCAGAAAGTGCAGACGGAGAACGGGGTGAAGAAGGAGGTGCAGAACCTCCTGGAGCTGGTCGGCCTCAACCCCGAGCACTACAACCGCTACCCGCACGAGTTCTCCGGCGGTCAGCGGCAGCGCATCGGCATCGCCCGCGCGCTGGCGCTCAAGCCCAAGCTCGTGGTCGCGGACGAGCCGGTGTCGGCGCTCGACGTCTCCATCCAGGCCCAGGTGGTCAACCTCCTGGACGACCTGCAGAGCGAGCTCGGCCTGACCTACGTGATCATCGCGCACGACCTGTCGGTCATCCGGCACGTGTCGGACCGCATCGCGGTCATGTACCTCGGCAAGATCGTCGAGGTCGCCGACCGCGAGGACCTGTACACCAAGCCGATGCACCCGTACACCAACGCGCTGCTCTCCGCGGTGCCGGTGCCGGACCCGAAGCGGCGCGCCAAGCGCGAGCGGATCCTGCTGACCGGCGACGTCCCGTCGCCGATCGCACCGCCGCCCGGCTGCCGCTTCCACACCCGCTGCTGGAAGGCGACCGAGGTCTGCAAGACCACGGAGCCCCCGCTGGCCACCCTGGCCACCGGGCACCAGGTGGCCTGCCACCACCCGGAGAACACCGGCGACTCCGGCAGCGGCGCGGCCGGGAAGACGGCCGAAAAGGCCTAGCCACCCACCCGGCACAATGGGGCCGGTGCAAACCGAACTGTTCAGCCACTCCGTCCAGCACGTGCTCGACCTCGTCGGAATCTTCGTCTTCGCGATCTCCGGCGCGCTGCTCGCCGTACGCAAGAACTACGACGTCTTCGGCATGGCGGTCCTCGCAGAGGTCACCGCGCTGGGCGGAGGGCTGATCAGGGACCTGATCATCGGGGCGGTCCCGCCGGCCGCCTTCACCGACCTCGGCTACTTCCTGACCCCGCTGATCGCCACCACGGTGGTGTTCTTCCTGCACCCCCAGGTCGAGCGGATCAACACCACCATCAACATCTTCGACGCCGCCGGCCTCGGCCTCTTCTGCGTCGCCGGCACCACCAAGGCCTACGACTACGGCCTCAACCTCACCGCCTCCGCCACCCTCGGGCTCGCCACCGCCGTCGGCGGCGGCGTCCTGCGCGACCTGCTCGGCAACGAGGTCCCCTCCCTGCTGCGCTGGGACCGCGACCTGTACGCGGTGCCGGCCATCGTGGGGGCCACCGTCGTGGTCGTGCTCATCAAATTCGAGGCCCTGACCCCCGGCACCGGGGTGCTCGCCGTCATCAGCGCTTTCGTCCTCAGGCTGCTGGCCATGCGCTTCCACTGGCGCGCCCCCCGCGCCTGGCACCGGCGCACCACCGCGGCGGAGGAGCTCCACCTGTAGCGGGGCACCACCCGGCGCGGTGGGCCCCGGGACGGGCCTCGGTCCGGGAGGGTGCCGCGGCGCCCGTAGAATCACGCTCATCATGGCCTACCTCGACCACGCCGCCACGACCCCGATGCTGCCCGAGGCCGTCGAGGCGATGACCGCGCACCTCGCCGTCACGGGCAACGCATCCTCCCTCCACGCGGCCGGCCGCCGGGCCAGGCGCACGGTGGAGGAGTCCCGGGAGTCCCTGGCCGCCGCGCTCGGCGCCCGCCCCAGCGAGATCGTCTTCACCGCGGGCGGCACCGAGGCCGACAACCTGGCGGTCAAGGGTCTGTACTGGGCCCGCCGCGACGCCGACCCCCGGCGCACCCGGGTCCTCGCCAGCCCCGTCGAGCACCACGCCGTCCTCGACGCCGTCGACTGGCTCGCCACGCACGAGGGCGCCCGCGTCGAATGGCTCCCGGTCGACGCCTACGGCCGCGTCCACCCCGAGGCCCTGCGCGAGGCCATCGCCCGCGACCCGGGCGATGTGGCCCTCGCCACGGTGATGTGGGCCAACAACGAGGTCGGCACGATCTTCCCGGTGGCGGAACTCAGCGAGGTGGCCCGGGAGTTCGAGGTGCCGCTGCACTCCGACGCCGTCCAGGCCCTCGGGCAGGTCGAGGTCGACTTCGCGGCTTCCGGGCTCGACGCGATGACCGTCACCGGGCACAAGGTCGGCGGGCCGTACGGCGTCGGGGCACTGGTGCTCCGGCGCGAGATCGGCCCGGTCCCCGTCCTCCACGGCGGCGGCCAGGAGCGCGGCGTACGCTCCGGCACGCTCGACGTCCCCGCGGTCGCCGCGTTCGCCGTCGCCGGGACGCTCGCCGCGCAGCGGCGCGAGGACTTCGCCCGGGAGATCGGCGCCCTGCGCGACGACCTGGTCGCCCGGGTCCGCGAAGCCGTCCCCGAGGCCATCCTCAACGGCGACCCCGCCCCCGGCGGCCGCCTCCCGGCCAGCGCCCACTTCTCCTTCCCCGGGTGCGAGGGGGACTCCCTGCTGATGCTGCTCGACGCCCAGGGCATCGAGTGCTCCACCGGGTCCGCGTGCACCGCCGGCGTCCCCCAGCCCAGCCACGTCCTCCTCGCCATGGGCGCCGACCCCGACCTCGCGCGGGGCTCCCTGCGCTTCTCCCTCGGGCACACCTCGACCGCGGAGGACGTTTCGGTCCTCGGCGAGGCGATCGCCCCCGCCGTGGCCCGCGCCCGCAGCGCGGGCCTGATGTAGCGCCCGCGGCGGACCATCCGTGGTGCGGTGCGCCGGTCCGTCGGCGGCTGCGTGCCCGTGCGTTCGCGGTGCCGGCGGTGGCGGTCCGTCGGCGGCCCGCGCGCCGTTGCGCCTCCTGAGGGCGGGCGGCCTGCGGGCAGGCCGGGCCGCTCGCCCCGCGTTCACGAAGACCGGCCCCGCAGGACGCCCCGGGGGCGCCGTACTCTAGGAGGCGCTATGACTGACTTCCCCGGTGCACCCACAGGCCCTGGCGACGGCCGTCGCCTCCGCGTGCTCGCCGCGATGAGCGGTGGCGTCGACTCGGCCGTGGCGGCCGCCCGCGCCGCCGAAGCGGGGCACGACGTCACGGGCGTGCACCTCGCCCTCTCCGCGAACCCGCAGTCGTTCCGCACCGGAGCCCGCGGCTGCTGCACGATCGAGGACAGCCACGACGCCCGCCGGGCCGCGGACGTCATCGGCATCCCCTTCTACATCTGGGACCTCGCCGACCGCTTCCGCGCGGACGTCGTCGACGACTTCGTCGCCGAGTACGCCGCGGGCCGCACGCCCAACCCCTGCCTGCGCTGCAACGAGAAGATCAAGTTCGCCGCGCTGCTCGACAAGGCGATCGCCCTCGGCTTCGACGCCGTGTGCACCGGCCACTACGCCACCGTCGTGGCCAACCCCGACGGCTCCCGCGAGCTGCACCGCGCCTCCGACGCGGCCAAGGACCAGTCGTACGTCCTCGGCGTCCTCGACGAGCGGCAGCTGGCGCACGCCATGTTCCCGCTCGGCGACACGCTCACCACCAAGGACGAGATCCGGGCGGAGGCGGCCCGCCGCGGTCTGTCCGTGGCGAAGAAGCCGGACAGCCACGACATCTGCTTCATCGCCGACGGCGACACCCAGGGCTTCCTCGCGCGGCGCCTGGGCACCGCCGACGGCGACATCCTCGACGAGGACGGCAACCGCCTGGGCACCCACTCCGGCGCCTACGGCTACACCGTGGGCCAGCGCAAGGGGCTGCGCCTGGGCGTGCCCGCCGCCGACGGCAAGCCGCGCTACGTGCTCGACATCTCGCCGGTGAACAACACGGTGACCGTCGGCCCGGCCGAGGCGCTGGACGTCACGGCCCTGACCGCCATCCGCCCGCGCTGGTGCGGCACCGCGCCCGACGGTGCCGGGCAGCGCGCGTACACCGCGCAGCTGCGCGCCCACGGCGACGACGTGCCCGTCACCGCCGAGCTGGACGGCGGCGAACTGCGCGTCCGCTTCACCGGCGGGGCCGTCCGCGGCGTCGCGCCGGGCCAGGCGGTCGTGCTCTACGACGGCACGCGCGTCGTCGGCTCGGGGACGATCGCCACGACGGAGCGCAGCCGGCCGGCGACCGCGAGCGCCTGAGCGGCCCCGGCACCGGGCGCGGGGTACGGAACGGGCGGAACGGCCCCCCTGCCCGGCGCCCGGCGCCATGCGCGAGACTGGCCCGCATGAACATCTGCGTCTTCCTCTCCGCCGCCGACCTCGAGCCCCGCTACACCGAACCCGCCCGCCAGTTCGCCGAGTTGATCGGCAAGGGCGGGCACACCCTGGTGTGGGGCGGCTCGGACGTGGGCCTGATGAAGGTGATGGCGGACGGGGTGCAGGAGCACGGCGGGCGCCTGGTCGGGGTCTCGGTGGAGTTCCTCGCGGCCAAGGCCCGCAAGGGCGCCGACGAGATGGTGATCGCGGCCGACCTCGCCGAGCGCAAGGCGGAGCTGCTGGCCCGCGCGGACGCCGTGGTGGTCATGGTGGGCGGCACCGGCACGCTGGACGAGGCGACCGAGATCCTGGAGCTGAAGAAGCACGGGCTGCACACCAAGCCGGTCGTCCTGCTCAACACGGCGGGCTTCTACGACGGGCTCAAGGAGCAGTTCCAGCGCATGGACGAGGAGGGCTTCCTGCCGCTGCCCCTCACCGACCTGGTGTTCTTCGCCGAGGACGGCGTCTCGGCGCTCGCCTATCTGGAGGAGAACGCCGGCATCGTGTGAGCCGCGGGGGATGACAGCATGGAGCCCATGTCGATTCACCTGATCACCGGCGCCGGCTCCGGCATCGGCGCCGTCGTGGCGCAGCGCCTCCTCGACCGCGGCGACGAACTGTGGCTGCTGGCCCGCAACGCCGGACGCGCCAAGGAGCTGGCCGACCGCTTCCCGGGCGCGCGCACCCTCGTGGGTGACCTCGCGGAGCCGGAGCGGCTGTCCTGGGCGCTGGGCCACCAGTCGCCGCCGGACCGGCTGGACTCCCTGCTGCACATCGCGGGCGTCGTGGACCTGGGGCAGGTCGGCGAGCTGACCCCGAAGACCTGGAACCGGACGCTCGCCGCCAACCTCGTGGGCCCCGCCGAGCTGACCCGCCTCGTCCTGCCCCAACTGCGGCTCTCCCGCGGGCACGTGGTCTTCGTCAACTCCGGCGCCGGGCTCAACGCGCACGCGGAGTGGGGCGCCTACGCGGCCAGCAAGCACGGCCTCAAGGCGCTCGCCGACTCCCTGCGCCACGAGGAGCACGCGAACGGGGTGCGGGTCACCTCCGTCTACCCGGGCCGGACCGCCACGCCGATGCAGGCCAAGGTGCACCAGCAGGAGGGCAAGACGTACGACCCCTCGCGCTGGATCGCCCCCGAGTCGGTGGCGACGGCGATCCTGACGGCGGTCGACCTGCCGCGGGACGCCGAGGTCAACGACCTGACGATCCGGCCGGGAGCCTGACCGGCGCGCCGACGTAGGCTGCACCGGTGAGCACGGAAGCGACCGAAGCGAAGTTCCGGCTGCCCCAAGGGGCGGCCACCGGTGTGGGTTCGATGCCGGGAGGTGACGCGCGCGAGGCGGCGCGGACGGCGACCGGGGCGCTGGAGGCGCTGCCGTTCCTGCCGGAGCTGCCCGCGCGCGGCCCGGGCGCGGACATGATCGGCCGCACGCTCGGGATGCTCGTCGAGCTGTACGCGCGCGTGGAGCCCAGCGGATGGCGGTTCGGCGACCGCCCGGGCCGGGACACCCGCCGGGCCAGGGCGTGGCTGGGGGAGGACCTGGACGCCCTGGAGGAGTTCACCCAGGGCTACGAGGGCCCCCTGAAGCTCCAGGCGGTCGGGCCCTGGACGCTCGCGGCCTCCGTCGAGCTGAAGAACGGCGAGGCGGCGCTCTCCGACCCGGGCGCCTGCCGTGACCTGGCCGCCTCGCTCGGCGAGGGACTGCGGCTGCACCTGGAGGACGTGCGCCGGCGTGTGCCCGGCGCGAGGCCCGTGCTGCAGCTGGACGAGCCCTCGCTCACCGCCGTGCTCCAGGGCCGGGTCAGGTCCGCCAGCGGCTACCGCACGCACCGCGCGGTGGACCGGGGCGTCGTCGAGGGCGCGCTGCGGGACGTCATGGCGGCCGTCGGGGGTGGGGACGGCGTGCCCGTGATCGCGCACTCCTGCGCGCCGGAGGTGCCCTTCGCGCTGCTGCGCAGGGCCGGGGTGGCGGGGGTGTCGTTCGATTTCTCGCTGCTCACGGAGAGTGACTGGGACGCCTTCGGTGAGGCGGCGGAGGCGGGAACCGCGCTCTTCACCGGTGTCGTCCCGGGTACCGACGCCCCATTGTCGGACCCTGCGGGTAGCGTCAGTGGTGTTCGGGCGCTGTGGCGCAGGCTGGGGCTGTCCCCGGGGGATCTGGGCACCTCCGTGGCGGTGACCCCGACCTGCGGTCTGGCCGGGGCCTCGCCGGCCTATGCCCGTGCCGCGCTCGTGCACTGCGCGAAGGCGGCACGCTCGCTCGTCGACAACCCTGAGTGAGGATGGGATGAGGAAGGACGTGGACGTGGAGGACTCCGTGATCCCCGAGGGCGCCAGGAACGAGGACGTGCCGGCGAAGGCGCGCGAGCTGCACGCCTCCCTGGCCGAGCAGGTCGAGGAGCACCGCTTCCGCTACTACGTCAAGGACCAGCCGGTCGTCAGCGACGCCGACTTCGACAAGCTGCTGCGGCGGCTGGAGGCGCTGGAGGACGAGCACCCCTCGCTGCGCACGCCGGACTCGCCGACCCAGAAGGTCGCCGGCGCGTACGCGACGGAGTTCACCTCCGTCGAGCACCGCGAGCGCATGCTCTCCCTCGACAACGCCTTCACCGAGGAGGAGCTGAACGCCTGGGCCGAACGCCTCGCCGCGGAGCTGGGCCCCCCGGCGGGCGAGGGCGGCACCTACCACTTCCTGTGCGAGTTGAAGGTCGACGGACTCGCCGTCAACCTCACGTACGAGAACGGCCGTCTGGTGCGCGGCGCCACGCGCGGTGACGGCCGCACCGGCGAGGACATCACGCCCAACGTCCGTACGATCGCCGAGATCCCGGACCGGCTGGCGGGGGAGCGCGTCCCCGCGCTGGTCGAGATCCGCGGCGAGGTCTTCTTCCCGATGGAGAAGTTCGAGGAGCTCAACGCCCGTCTGGTCGAGGCCGGCGACAAGCCCTTCGCCAACCCGCGCAACGCCGCCGCCGGCTCCCTGCGGCAGAAGGACCCCCGGGTGACCGCGAGCCGCCCGCTGCACATGGTGGTGCACGGGATCGGCGCCCGTGAGGGCTTCACCATCGACTGCCAGTCGCACGCCTACGAGCTGCTGCACGAGTGGGGCCTGCCCACCACCAGGTACGCCCGCGTGGTCGGCACGCTCGCCGAGGTCAAGGAGGCCATCGCCTACTACGGCGAGCACCGCCACGACGTCGAGCACGAGATCGACGGCATCGTCGTCAAGGTCGACGAGATCCCGCTGCAGGGCCGGCTCGGCTCCACCGCCCGCGCGCCGCGCTGGGCCATCGCGTGGAAGTACGCGCCCGAGGAGGTCAACACCAAGCTGGTCGACATCCGGGTCGGCGTCGGCCGCACGGGCCGGGTGACGCCGTACGCGGTGGTCGAGCCGGTCACGGTCGCCGGCTCGGAGGTCGAGTTCGCCACCCTGCACAACCAGGACGTGGTCAAGGCCAAGGGCGTGCTGATCGGCGACACCGTCGTGCTGCGCAAGGCCGGTGACGTCATCCCCGAGATCCTCGGCCCCGTCGTCGACCTGCGGGACGGCAGCGAGCGCGAGTTCGTGATGCCCGCGCAGTGCCCCTCCTGCGGCACTGCGCTGCGCCCCATGAAGGAGGGCGACATCGACCTGCGCTGCCCCAACGCGCGGGGCTGCCCGGCGCAGATCCGGGAACGGGTGTTCTATCTGACCGGTCGCAAGTGCCTGGACATCGAGAACTTCGGCTACGTCGCCGCCGCCGCGCTCACCGGGCCGCTGGAGCCCGCCGAGCCGCCGCTGCGTGACGAGGGCGACCTGTTCGACCTCACGCCCGAGGACCTGCTGCCCATCCGCGCCCACGTCCTCGACCAGAACAGCGGCCTGCCCAAGCGCGACCCCGCGACCGGCGAGGAGAAGGTCGTCTCGGTCTTCGCCAACCAGCAGGGGGAGCTGAAGAAGAACGCCGTCGCCATGCTGGAGAACATCCAGAAGGCCAAGGAGCAGCCGCTCGCCCGCGTCATCACGGGACTGTCGATCCGTCACGTCGGCCCGGTCGCCGCCGAGGCCCTCGCCCGCGAGTTCCGCGACCTGGACGCCGTCTTCGCCGCCGACGAGGAGCGCCTGGCAGGTGTCGACGGCGTCGGCGGGATCATCGCGGCCTCCCTCAAGCAGTGGTACGAGGAGGAGTGGCACCGCGAGATCCTGCGCAAGTGGAGGGCCGCGGGCGTCCGGTTCACCGAGGAGGGCTCCGACGAGGGGCCGCGCCCGCTGGAGGGCCTCACCGTCGTCGTCACCGGCACCCTCGCCACCCACACCCGGGACGGCGCGACGGAGGCCCTCGTGAGCCGCGGGGCCAAGGTCACCGGATCGGTCTCCAAGAAGACCGACTTCGTGGTCGTCGGCGACAGCCCGGGCTCCAAGTACGACAAGGCGGTGCAGCTGAAGGTGCCGATCCTGGACGAGGACGGCTTCGCCGTCCTGCTCGGACAGGGCGCCGACGCGGCCCGGGAGGCCACCGTGAACCCGGAGGGCTGACAGCCCATCATCACCCTTTCGGCCCATAGTGGAACGATCCGGGAGGGTGGGATCCATTCGGGCAACAGCAGCCGATCGGTGCCCGTGACAGCCTTTATCGGCCTACTGTTGAGAGGCGCGCCTTCCGGGCATGGGCCCTCCAGCAGCCCGGTGGTCAATCCCGCGGGCACGGGCGTGTGGTGGAACGGCACACGCGGCTGCGAGAGGGTACGGGCATGGAACCGACGGACAGCGCCGGACCGGCGCAGCGGCTGCTCGGGCCGGCCGCGCCGGTGCTGCCCGCGGCGGCACTCAGGTACTCGGTCGTGGGCGCTGCCGCCGCGGCCCTGGTCGTGGGCGTGGTCCGGATACTCGTGGACGGCAACGCCTTCTTCCCCGGCGGGGACGTCGGCTGGGCGTTCGCCGTGCTCACCGGCATCATCGTCGGCCACCTGGTCGCCATGGGCCGGGACCGCTGGTGGGGCGGCACCGGCTCCGGTGCCGCCCTGACCCTCGCCATGCTGCTGCTCTACGGCTGGGTGCCCGCGGTGCTGGTCAGCCTGGCCGTCGTCGTCCTGGTCGGCGCGGCCCGCCGGCACCGCTGGCGGGAGGCGCTGCTGCACGGCGCCGTGGACATCCTCGGCATCGGCGCGGCCTCGCTCGCGCTGTCCGCCTTCGGGAACCACCCGTCCGTCGAACAGCCCTGGCAACCCGCCACTTGGGGGATGGCCGCCATCCCCTCGGTGCTCGCCGCCGCACTCGGCTACCTGGCTGCGACGCGCACGCTCCTGTGGTACGCGATCGTGCCGCGCGCCGGAGCCCTGCCCACCGTGGCCCGCACCGCCCTGATACGCCAGGGCTTCGTCGGCGTCGCACTGCTCGGCATCTCCCCGCTGATCATCATCGTCGCGGCCGATCTGCCCCTGCTGCTCCCGCTGTTCGCCGTGCCCCTGATCGCGCTCGACTCCACCCTCTGGATCGCCCACGCCCGCGCCGAGGAACAACTGCGCGACCCCCTCACCGGACTGCCCAACCGTCAGTGGCTGCTGGAGCGCACCTGGACCGCGCTCGACGACGCCGCCCGCAGCGGCGAGCGCGCCGCCCTGGTCCTGATCGACCTGGACAAGTTCCGCTCCGTCAACGACACCCTGGGCCACATGGCCGGCGACCGGCTGCTGGTGCAGATCGCGGACCGTCTGCGGCTGGCCCTGCCGCGCGGCGCCGAGGTCGCCCGGCTCGGCGGCGACGAGTTCGCCGTCCTGCTCCCCACCTGCGACGCGCCGACCCGCGCCCAGCGCATCGCCAGGGCCCTGGTCGCCGCGCTGAGCTCGCCGTTAAGCCTCGACGGCCTGACCCTGGTGCTCGAGGCCAGCGCCGGGGTCGCCGTCTACCCCGATCACGCCGGTGACGCCGAGGGCCTGCTGCGCCGCGCCGACGTCGCGATGTACCAGGCGAAACGTGACCGCAGCGGGGTCGAGGTCTACGAGTCCTCCCGCGACGGCAACACGCCCGACCGGCTGGGCCTCCTCGGCGACCTGCGCCGGGCACTGGACCGCGGTGAGGTCGAGCTGCACTACCAGCCGAAGGTCCGCTTCGACGGACAGGTCGCGGGCCTGGAGGCGCTGGTCCGCTGGGTGCACCCCGAGCGCGGCCGGGTGAGCCCCGAGGAGTTCATCGCGATCGCCGAGACCTCCGGGCTGATGCCGCAGCTCACCGAGTACGTCCTGGAGACCGCCCTCGGGCAGGTCGCCCGGTGGCGGGCGATGGGCCTCGACGTCCCCGTCGCGGTCAACGTCTCGCCGCGCGACGTCCACTCGCCCGGTTTCGCCGGGGCCGTCGCCGCGCGCCTGGCCCGCCACGGGGTCCCGCCGGGGGCGCTGCAGCTGGAGATCACCGAGCACGTGCTGCTGGAGGACCCGCAGCGCGCCGCCGACACCATGGCCGGGCTGACCGGGCACGGGGTGAAGATGTCGCTGGACGACTTCGGCACCGGGTACTCCTCGCTGGTCCACCTGCGGCGGCTGCCGGTGAGCGAGCTGAAGATCGACCGCTCGTTCGTCGCGCGGCTGTCCGTCGACGCCGAGGACGCGGAGATCGTGCGCTGCACGGTCGACCTCGCCCACTCCCTCGGCCTCCTCGTCGTGGCGGAGGGCGTCGAGGACGACGAGACGTGGGAGCGCCTGCGGGACCTCGGCTGCGACGCGATCCAGGGCTGGCTGGTCGCCGCAGCGATGCCCCCGGAGGAGACCACGGCCTGGCTGCGGCTGCGCGGGCGTGCCGGATGGCGCCGTCCGGCGGAGCTGGAGGCCGCCAAGGAGCGGGCCGCCGTCCCCGACGCGCAGTAACGTTTGCGGGCCTTCGACCAGCGGGCCCGCACCCGCCGCGCCGGGGCCGCGGACGCCCCGCCGGCCCCACCCGCCCCAGGGGCACCGCAGCCCGCGGGCGGCGCGTCCGGCGGCCCCCGGCCGGGCGCAGCGCAAACCGTTTCGCCCCCGGGGCGCCCGCGCCCATAGGATTGGGCGGGAAAAGACCAAACTCACCCCCAGAGGATCGCTGCATGCCAGGCATCACGCGCGAGGAGGTCGCCCACCTCGGCCGGCTGTCGCGTCTGGAGCTGAAGGACGAAGAGCTCGACCACTTCGCCGGACAGCTCGACGCCATCATCGGCGCGGTCGCCCGCGTCTCCGAGGTGGCCGGCGAGGACGTACCGCCGACCTCCCACCCGCTGCCGCTGACCAATGTCATGCGCCCCGACGAGGTCCGGCCCAGCCTGACCCCGGCCGAGGCGCTGTCCGGCGCCCCCGCCGAGGAGCAGCAGCGCTTCAAGGTGCCGCAGATCCTGGGGGAGGACTGATCACGATGACCGATCTGACCAGGCTCACCGCCGCGCAGACCGCGGCCGCCGTCGCCTCCGGCGAGACGTCCGCCGTCGAGGTCGCCCAGGCCCATCTGGACCGCATCGGCGCCGTCGACGAGAAGGTCCACGCCTTCCTGCACGTCGACACCGAGGGCGCCCTGAAGGCCGCCAAGGCCGTCGACGACAAGCGCGCCGCGGGCGAGAAGCTCGGCCCGCTCGCGGGCGTCCCGCTGGCGCTGAAGGACATCTTCACCACCAAGGGCATCCCGACGACCGTCGGCTCCAAGATCCTCGAAGGCTGGATCCCGCCGTACGACGCGACGCTGACCGCCCGCCTCAAGCAGGCCGGCATCGTCATCCTCGGCAAGACCAACATGGACGAGTTCGCCATGGGGTCCTCCACCGAGAACAGCGCCTACGGCCCCACCGGCAACCCGTGGGACCTCACCCGCATCCCCGGCGGCTCGGGCGGCGGTTCCTCCGCGGCCCTGGCCTCCTTCCAGGCGCCGCTGGCCATCGGCACGGACACCGGCGGCTCCATCCGCCAGCCGGCCGCCGTCACCGGCACGGTCGGCGTCAAGCCGACCTACGGCGGGGTCTCCCGCTACGGCATGGTCGCCTTCAGCTCCTCGCTGGACCAGGGCGGGCCCTGCGCCCGCACGGTGCTGGACGCGGCGCTGCTGCACGAGGTCATCGCGGGCTACGACCCGATGGACTCCACCTCCATCGACGCCCCCGTCCCGCCGGTCGTCGAGGCCGCGCGCAACGGCGACGTCAAGGGCCTGCGGGTCGGCGTCATCAAGGAGTTCGCGGGCGAGGGCTACCAGCCCGGTGTGATGGAGCGGTTCAACGAGTCCGTCGAGCTGCTGCGCGAGCTCGGCGCCGAGGTCGTCGAGCTGTCCTGCCCGTCCTTCGAGTACGCGCTCGCCGCGTACTACCTGATCGCGCCGTCCGAGTGCTCGTCCAACCTGGCCCGGTTCGACGGCCTGCGCTACGGCCTGCGGGTCGGCGACGACGGCACCCGCAGCGCCGAGGACGTCACCGCCCTCACCCGCGAGGCCGGCTTCGGCCCCGAGGTCAAGCGCCGCATCATGCTCGGCACGTACGCGCTCAGCTCCGGTTACTACGACGCGTACTACGGCAGCGCCCAGAAGGTCCGCACCCTGATCTCGCGGGACTTCGAGCGCTCCTTCCAGCAGGTCGACGTGGTGATCTCGCCGACCACCCCCACCACCGCGTTCCCCATCGGCGAGCGCGTGGACGACCCGATGGCGATGTACCTCGCCGACCTGTGCACCATCCCGGCCAACCTGGCCGGCAACGCCGCCATGTCCGTGCCCTGCGGCCTCGCGTCCGAGGACGGGCTCCCGGTCGGTCTGCAGATCATCGCCCCGGCCATGGCCGACGACCGGCTCTACCGTGTCGGTGCGGCCGTCGAAGCGGCGTTCACCGCACGCTGGGGGCACCCGCTGCTGGAGGAGGCACCGATCCTGTGAGCAAGCTCGAGAAGGCCAAGGGCTTCAAGAAGAGCAAGTCCGGCACCTACCTGTCGATCGGCACGACGCTCTTCGGCGCGGTCGGTGTGGCACGGCAGATGAAGCGGGGGCGCGCGGACAGCGACACGCTGCTGCTGATCGACGCGGTGGTCAGCGCCGCGGCGATCGCCACGGGCGTCGCCCTGCTGCTCCGCCAGCTGCGCCGGCTCGGCGACGACGACGTGTTGTCATCCTGACGGGGAACTGAGAGGTATCAAGACTGTGACCGTCACGGACCTGGTGTCGTACGAGGACGCGCTCGCGTCCTATGACCCGGTGATGGGCCTCGAGGTCCACGTCGAGCTCGGCACCAAGACGAAGATGTTCTGCGGCTGCTCGACCACCCTGGGCGCCGAACCGAACAGCCAGGTGTGCCCGGTGTGCCTGGGCCTGCCCGGCGCTCTGCCGGCCGTCAACGCGACCGGCGTCGAGTCCGCCATCAAGATCGGCCTCGCGCTCAACTGCGAGATCGCGCAGTGGTGCCGCTTCGCCCGGAAGAACTACTTCTACCCGGACATGCCGAAGAACTTCCAGACCTCCCAGTACGACGAGCCGATCGCCTTCAACGGCTACCTCGACGTGCAGCTGGAGGACGGCGAGGTCTTCCGCGTGGAGATCGAGCGCGCCCACATGGAGGAGGACACCGGCAAGTCGACCCACGTGGGCGGCGCCACCGGCCGCATCCACGGCGCCTCGCACTCGCTGCTGGACTACAACCGGGCCGGCATCCCGCTGATCGAGATCGTCACCAAGCCGATCGAGGGCGCCGGCGAGCGCGCGCCCGAGGTCGCCAAGGCGTACGTGACCGAACTGCGCGAGCTGATCAAGGCGCTGGGCGTCTCCGAGGCCCGCATGGAGATGGGCCAGATGCGCTGCGACGTCAACCTGTCGCTGCGCCCCATCGGCCGGGAGAAGTTCGGCACCCGCAGCGAGACCAAGAACGTCAACTCGCTGCGCAGCGTCGAGCGGGCCGTCCGCTTCGAGATCCAGCGCCACGCGGCCGTGCTCGGCTCCGGCGGCACGATCGTCCAGGAGACCCGGCACTTCCACGAGGACACCGGCTCCACCACCTCCGGCCGCATCAAGGAGGAGGCGGAGGACTACCGGTACTTCCCGGAGCCCGACCTCGTCCCGGTCGCCCCGGCCCGTGAGTGGGTCGAGGAGCTGCGGGCGGGCCTGCCGGAGCTCCCGCGGGTGCGCCGGGGGCGTCTGCAGCAGGAGTGGGGCATCTCCGACCACGAGATGCAGTCGGTGCTCAACGCCGGTGCGATCGACCCGATCGTCGCCACCATCGAGGCCGGCGCCGACTCGGCCTCCGCCCGCAAGTGGTGGATGGGCGAGCTCGCCCGCCGCTCCAACGAGGACGGCGTGGAACTGACCGCCCTGCCCATCACCCCGGCCCAGGTGGCCCGGGTGGCGGCGCTGGTGGCCGAGGGCTCGCTCAACGACAAGCTGGCCCGCCAGGTCATCGAGGGCGTGCTGGACGGCGAGGGCGAGCCGGACGAGGTCGTCGAGAAGCGCGGCCTGAAGGTCGTCTCGGACGAGGGCGCGCTCGGCGCGGCCGTCGACGAGGCCATCGCGGCCAACGCCGCCGTCGCGGACAAGATCCGTGGCGGCAACCTGGCGGCCGCGGGCGCGCTCATCGGCGCCGTGATGAAGATCACCCGCGGTCAGGCCGACGCCAAGCGCGTGCGCGAGCTCGTGCTGGAGAAGCTGGGCGTCCAGGGCTGATCCGGCGCGGCCGGCAGGCGTACGGCGCACAAGGGGCGGGCTCCCGGTCAGGGGGCCCGCCCCTTCCGCGTCGTCGCAGGTCCGCCGCTTGTAAGGGCGGCATAAATTCCCCGCGCCGTATGTGATTAACCGCACGAAAGCGGCCAACGATCTCTTCTTCCTGCTTCAGTCGGTGACGTACGTGGTGTCTTCTTTGCGGGCTCTTCCCCGGCCTGAAAGATCCGCGCAACCCCAGGGAGAGCAATGGCTGCACTCGCCCGCTGGTGCCTCAACCGCCGTCTCGCCGTCGTCCTGCTGTGGCTCGTCGCCCTCCTCGGTCTGTCCACGGCCGCCCTGCTCGCCGGATCCGCCTACTCCAACGACTACGACATCAAGGGCACCGACTCCAGCAAGGCCACCGCCCTGCTGAAGGAGGCCTTCCCCGGCTCTGCCGGGGACAGCGACACGATCGTCTGGCACACCGACAAGGGCACCGTGGGCGTCGCGTCCGTCAGGGAGCGGCTCACCGGCGCGCTGGACGAGGTGGCCGCACTTCCCGGGGTCGCCTCGGTGACCAGCCCCTACGGCGCCGAGGGCGCCCCGCAGATCAGCGAGGACGGGCACACCGCCTACGCGACCGTGATGTTCGACAGGCCCTCGGACGACCTGCACGCCGACCAGGTGCAGAAGGTCGTCGACACGGCCAGGGCGGCGGCCGACGGCAACACCCAGGTCGCCCTCGGCGGTGGCGCCATCGCGCTCACCGAGGGCGGCGGCGGGCACATGAGCGAGGTCGTGGGCGTCGCCGTCGCCGCCGTGGTCCTGCTGGTGGCCTTCGGTTCGCTGTTCGCGATGTTCATGCCGATTATCACCGCGCTGGTCAGCGTGGGCACCGCGTACATGGCGATCGAACTGCTCGGCCACCTGATCAGGGTGGCCGACTTCGCGCCGATGCTCGGCCTGCTCATCGGCCTGGGCGTCGGCATCGACTACGCCCTGTTCATCGTCACCCGTCACCGCAGGGGCCTGAAACAGGGCCTGCCGGTACGGGAAGCCGCCGAGAAGGCGGTCGCCACGACCGGCAGGGCGGTGGTCTTCGCCGGCGGCACGGTCTGCGTGGCCCTGCTCGGCATGCTGATCCTGCGGCTGTCCTTCCTCAACGGCGTCGCGATCGCCGCCTCCCTCACCGTGATCCTCACCGTCGCCGCCTCGGTGACGCTGCTGCCCGCGCTGCTGGGCACGATCGGCATGAAGGCGCTCAGCCGCCGGGAGCGGCGCCGGCTCGTCGAGCACGGGCCGTCGCCCGAGCTGCCGACCGGGTTCGCGGCCCGCTGGTCCGCGTTCGTCGAACGGCACCCCAAGGTCCTCGGCGCGGTCGCCGCCGTCGTCATGCTCGTCCTGGCCCTGCCCACGACCTCCCTCCACCTGGGCGCCTCCGACCAGGGCAACAGCGCCGCGGGCACCACCACCCGCCAGGCGTACGACATGCTCTCCGAGGGCTTCGGGCCCGGTTTCAACGGCCCCCTGCAACTGGTCGCCAAGTCGGGCGACGCCGCCGACCGCGCGGCCCTGGAGCAGCTCACCGTCGCCCTGGGGCGCACCGAGGGCGTCGCAGCGGTGCACATGGAGCAGGCGCAGCACGGCAGCGGGCTGGACGTCATCGACGTCGTCCCCACCACCTCCCCGCAGGACCAGGCCACCGACCGGCTCGTCACCCACCTGCGCGAGGACGTCATCCCCGAGGCCACCGACGGCACCTCGCTGGAGGTGTACGTCGGCGGGGTCACCGCGGGCTACGCGGACTTCGCCTCGGTGATCGTCGGCAAGCTGCCGCTCTTCGTGGGCTCCGTCATCGGCCTGGGCTGCCTGCTCCTGCTGCTGGCTTTCCGCAGCTTCGGCATCCCGCTCAAGGCCGCGGTCATGAACGTCGTCGCCGTCGCCTCGTCCTTCGGCATCGTGGTCGCGATCTTCCAGTGGGGCTGGGGGAGCGAGCTGCTGGGGCTCGGGGCGGCCGGCCCGATCGAGCCCTTCCTGCCGGTGATCATGGTCTCGGTGCTCTTCGGGCTCTCCATGGACTACCAGGTCTTCCTCGTCAGCCGCATGTACGAGGAGTGGCGCGAGACCGGTGACAACCGCCGGGCGGTCCGGGTCGGCCTCGCCGAGACCAGCCGTGTGATCAACTCCGCCGCGGTCATCATGATCTCCGTCTTCCTGGCCTTCGTGCTCAGTGGCGACCGTGTGATCGCGATGTTCGGCATCGGCCTGGCGGCCGCCGTCGCGCTGGACGCCTTCGTCCTGCGGACGCTGCTCGTACCGGCGCTGATGCACATGGTGGGCGACTGGAACTGGTGGCTGCCCCGGTGGCTGGAGCGCCGGCTGCCGCGGATCTGCATCGAGGGTCCGGCGGAGCCCGCGGCGACGGCCGTGGACGAGCCCGGTTCTCAGACGGCTCTCAGAATCTGACCGTACGGTTGCCGACCATGGAGACCACCAAGACCCACGGGGCGGCAGCCGACGGTCGCGCCGCGGACGCCGAGCTCGACCGGGCCGAGGACGACGGCGCGACGTCGGCGCCCGCGCCCGACGCCGGACCGCCCGCGCCCGACGACCTCGACACGCCTGACGACCTCGACGAGGCCGACGACCTCGACGAGCCGGACACCCTTGACACGCCGGACGCCCCCCGCCCCGCCGGGGTCGTGCCGGGCGCCGCGGCGGTCGTCGGCGCCGCCCTCGGCCTCGCGTCCCTCACCGGCACCTGGCTGGGCACCGTCCTGGCCGAGCGGCGGCAGCTGGTCGGCCAGATCAACACCTCCTCCGGCAGCGCCGCCCAGCAGATCGAGCAGATATACGGCGGCCCCTGGCACACCACGGCGGCCGTCAACGGCGTCTGCGCGCTGATCGCCATCGTCGTCCTCGGCGCGGTGCTGCTCGCCGGACGGAACGCCGCACCGTGGGTGCGCGCCGTCGCCTGGGGCGGTCTCGCCCTCGGCGCGCTCGGGCTGTGCGTCGCCCTCGGGACGTGGTTCGACCTCTTCGGCGGGCTGCCGAGCGTGGCCGAGGCCCCGGTCTCGTCCGGCGGCTGAGACCTCTGAGGAGGCAGGCCGCGCGGCCCTGAGGACCTGAGCGGTCCGCCGCGCGGCCTAAGGCATCCGCACCCCCGAAGCCTGGGCGGTTGCCCGATGTGCCCCACCCCCCTTGGGGACGAGGCTGATGGCACGGAGAACGACTCCGGACCATCGGTCCCGATCCCGAGGAGCACGAGATGTACACGCACGAACTGCTGGGCCGCGAACGCACGGAGCAACTGCTGCGCGAGGCCGCCGAGTACCGCCTGGCGCACCAGGCCCGCAAGGCCGCCCGCGAGGCCGCCCGCACCGCAGGCGGCCGGCGCGTGGCCGCCGCCGACCAGGACGAGGGAAGGCGGCACGGAAGGAGGGCCGGCCGGGTCACCCGGCGGCCGAGGGCCGCCGGATGAGCACCGTGGTGCCGGTGCAAACCGGTACCGCGCCGTCAGGGCCCCGTGCGATGCTCGGGACCGTGCAGAACCAGTCGGTCAGCCCGGTGTTCGTCGGCCGCACCCGCGAACTGACCCGCCTCACCTCCGCGCTCGCCCGCGCTCACGCGGGCGAGCCGCAGGCGTTGGTGATCGGCGGCGAGGCCGGCGTCGGCAAGACCCGGCTCGTCGAGGAGTTCCTCGCCGCGGCGCAGGACGGACCGGGGACCGTGACCGCCGTCGGCGCCTGCGTGGAGATCGGCGCGGACGGGCTGCCGTTCGCCCCCGTCGCGACGATCCTGCGCGCCCTGCACCGCAGGTTCGGCGACGAACTGGTCGCCGCGGCCGCCGGCAGCGAGGGCGAACTCGCCCGCCTGCTGCCCGGCCTGGGCGGGGCCGACGGCCCCGACCCCCTCGCCGACCAGCGCGACGAGCACGGCCGCGCCCGGCTCTTCGAGCTCACCTCGCGGCTGCTGGAACGGTTGTCGGAGGAGCGCACGCTCGTCGTCGCCCTCGAGGACCTGCACTGGGCCGACCGCTCGACCCGCGAACTCCTCGGCTACCTGCTGCGCTCGCTTTCCCGCGGCCGGCTCGTCGTCCTGGCCACCTACCGCTCCGACGACATCCACCGGCGCCACCCGCTGCGGCCCTTCCTCGCCGAGCTCGACCGGATGCGTTCCGTGGTGCGCCTGGAGCTGTCCCGGTTCAACCGCGGCGAGGTCCGCGCCCAGGTGGCCGGCATCCTCGACTCCGAGCCCTCGCCGAGCATGGTCGACCGGGTCTTCGGCCGTTCCGACGGCAACCCCTTCTTCGTCGAGGAACTCGCCTGCAGCATCACCCAGGGCTGCCGCACCGGCCTCAGCGACAGCCTGCGCGACCTGCTGCTCGTCCGGGTCGAGACACTGCCCGAGACCGCGCAGCGCGTCGCCCGCGTCGTCGCCGAGGGCGGCTCCGCCGTCGAGTACCGGCTGCTGGAGGCCGTCGCAGGGCTCGGTGAGGACGAACTCATCGAAGCCCTGCGCTCCGCCGTGGGCGCCAAGATCCTGCTCCCCACCGACGACGGCGACGGCTACCGCTTCCGGCACTCGCTGGTCCGTGAGGCCGTCGGCGACGACCTGCTGCCCGGCGAGCGCAGCCGCATCAACCGCCGCTACGCGCAGGCCCTGGAGGCCGACCCCACTCTGGTGCCCGCCGACGAACTCCCGGCCCGGCTGGCCAGTTACTGGTACCACGCCCACGAGCCCGCCAAGGCGCTGCCCGCCGTGCTGCGGGCCTCCGTCGAAGCGCGGCGCCGGCACGCCTACGCCGAACAGCACCGGCTGCTCGAACGCGCCCTGGAGCTGTGGGACGACACCCCCGGAGAGGTCCGCGAGGAACTGCGGCCCGTCGACTACGTCGAGGTGTTCCCCCCATGCGGCTGCGACCCGGGCAGCAAGCCCCTGCAGTACATGGACCTGCTCGCCGAGACGACCGTGGCCGCGCGCCTGAGCGCCGACCGCGAGGGCGCCTACGAGGTCACCAAGCGGGCGCTGCGCCTGCTGGAGCGTTCCGGCGACCCGCTCCGCGCCGCCTGGTTCTGGATCCAGCGCTCCCGGCTGATGGTCGCGATGGGCCGCGGCGACGGCTGGGCGGAGATCGCCGAGGCCCAGGAACTCGTCCGCGGGCTGCCGCCGTCCCCGGTCCACGCCGAGGTGCTGGAGAGCGTGGCCGGGTGGGCGATGATGCACGACCCGGGGCCGGACGGCATCACCACGGCGGAGCGCGCCATCGAACTGGCCCGGCTCGTCGGTGCCGAGGAGACGGAGCTCCACGCCCGGGTCACCCTCGGCATCCTGCTCGCCGACACAGGTGACGCCGACGCCGGCATCGCCGAGCTGGAGGCCGCCCGCGAACGGGCCGCCGCCGCCCGGTACGGCAACCTCACGGTGAACGCCGACGCCAACCTCGCCGCCCTGCTGGAGGCCGTGGGCCGCTCGGAGGAGGCGATCGCGGTGGCCCGCCGGGGAGTGGAGGGCGCCACCCGCCACGGGCTGCGCGACGGCGCCACCTTCGCCTCCGCCAACCAGGCCGAGTCCCTGCTCGCCCTCGGCCGCTGGGACGAGGCGGCCGAGGTCGCCGTCCGCGGCCGGGAGAACACCAACCACGCCCTGTACCTCGGCTGGGCCGCGACGCTGCTGGCCCATCTCGCCGTGCTGCGCGGGGAGTACGACCACGCCGAGGCCGAGGTCGCCGCCGCCCGGGACCATCTGGGCCCCCGGGACCACCAGCCGCAGAACACCCTGCCGCTGCGGCATCTGACCATCGCGGTCGCCGCCGGGCGCGGACGCTTCCTGGAGGCGCGGGCCGCGGTGCGCGCCGCGCTGGAGGCGGGGTTCCCGTCCGCGTTCCACCGCTACGTCTGGCCCATGCTGCACACCGCGGCCGCCGTGGAGGCGGACGCGCTGGGGCTGCCGGGCGCGGAGGCCGGCCGCCCCGAGATGCTCGCCCTCATCCGCAAGGCGGCCGGCCGGCTGCCCCGGCTGTCACCGGTGTGGGCCGCCCACGCCCTGCTGGTCGAGGCCGAACTGCTGCGCGCCGACGGGAGCACCGACCCCGGACCCTGGGCCGCCGCCGGGGAGGCCTTCGCCGCCCTCGACCGCCCGTACCCGCTCGCCCTGATACGGCTCCGGCAGGCCGAGGCCCTGCTCGCCCGGCACGATCCCGGTGCCCGCGACCGCGCGGCCGCCCTGCTGCGCGGGGCGTGCGGGGTCGCCGACTCCCTGGGGGCCGTCCCGCTGCGCGACGCCGTCCGGCTGCTCGCCCGGCGGGGCCGGCTGGTGCTGGAGGAACCGGAGGAGGCCGCCGCGCCCGAAGCCGCCGGGGAACCGGAGCCCTTCGGCCTGACCGCGCGCGAGCGGGAGGTGCTGCGCCGGGTCGCCGCCGGCTACACCAACCGCCGCATCGCCGAGGAGCTGTTCATCTCGCCGAAGACCGCGAGCGTGCACGTCTCCAACATCCTCGCCAAGCTCGGTGTCTCGGGCCGCGGCGAGGCGGCCGCGCTCGCCCACCGGCTGCGGCTGTTCGCCGGGCAGCCGGGCTGAACCGGCCGCCGGGGTTCGATGCGGTGTGGTGCGGGGCCGGCTGGAGCGGTCGGCGAGGCCTGCCTCGCCCCTCGGCTCGTCAGCGGCGGACCCATTTGTGGGCGGTGGCGCGGGAGATGCCCATTTCGGCGGCCACATGCGTGACAGGGCGACCCGTGCAGACACGTTCGACCGGCAGCCGCCTGCCGTGAACGGTCAGCCGGGTATTACGGTGGGACACGAAGACCTCCGTGTGGTGCAGTCCTAGACAGCTCCACCACACCGGAGGTCTTCGCTTTGATCAAGCCCGGACCGGTGTCGACAACGCTCGTGATCAATACAGCTAGGTGCCGGCCCGCGGCGGACGTATCAGCACGGTGCCCGAGTCCAGGTCGACGGGGCCCCGGCCCGGATCCGCGTCGCTCTCCTCGTCGCGCACCAGCTCCAGGCGGTTGCGCTCGTCCTCGGCGTGCCTGCGGCCCGGCGCGAACAGCTCGTCCAGCGCGTTGAACATCGCACCCCCAAGGTGTCGTGGATCAGCTCACCCGCAGCCGCAGGATCCGGTCGTCGCCCTTGCGGGGCTCGCCGCGGCCGTCGGTGTTGCTGGTGGTCAGCAGCAGACCGCCGTCCGGATCGGTGACGACGGTGCGCAGCCGGCCGTACTCTCCGACGAAGAACGCCTGCGGGTCGGCCGCGGCCTTCGTACCGGCCAGCGGGATCCGCCACAGGCGGGCGCCGCGCAGCGAGGCCATCCAGATCGAGCCGTCCGCGTAGGCGATGCCGCTGGGCGAGGCGTCGTCGGTGCGCCACTGCGCGATCGGGTCCGCGTAGCCGTCGCGATGGGCGAGGCCCTCCACGACCGGCCAGCCGTAGTTCTTCCCCGGCTCGATCAGATTCAGCTCGTCCCAGGTGTTTTGCCCGAACTCCGCGGCCCACAGCCGCCCCTGGCCGTCCCAGGCCAGGCCCTGCACGTTGCGGTGCCCGTAGGAGTAGACGACGGAGTCCGCCTCGGGATTGCCGTGCGCCGGCTCGCCGTCGGGGGTCATCCGCAGGATCTTGCCGCCCAGGGACTTCTTGTCCTGCGCCAGGCCCCGGTCGCCGCTCTCGCCCGTGCCCGCGTAGAGCATGCCGTCGGGGCCGAAGGCGATCCGCCCGCCGTTGTGGATGGCGCCGTGCGGGATGCCGCGCAGGATCGTGTCCGGGGCGCCCAGCTGCTCCCCGGCCGGCTTCGCCGGGTCGTAGAGCATGCGCGCGATGCGGTTGTCCGAGGCGGTGGTGAAGTAGGCGTACACCAGGTGGTCGGTCGCGAAGTCCCGCGAGACGGCGAGCCCCAGGAGGCCGCCCTCGCCGCCCGAGGAGACCCCGGGCACCGTGCCGACCTGCGTGGTGCGGCCGCTGCCGGCGGCCACCCGGACGACCCGGCCGGTGTCCCGGGAGGCCACCAGCAGATCGCCCTCGGCCAGCACGGCCACGCCCCACGGGGTGGTGAGCCCGGTCGCGACGGTGCCGGTCACCTCGGCCGTGCCCTTCGCCGGTGCCGAGGGCCCGTCGCCGCCCCCGGAGGGCGGCGCCGACGAGCGCGTGGCGGCGGAGCCCGGGGGAGCCGGGGCGGAACCACCGTCCGAGGAGCATCCGGTGGCGAGCAGCGCGGCACCGGCCAGCGCGGCGGTCACGACGGCGGCACGGCGTCGCACGCTTCCCTCCCGGGGGTTCTCCGGCTCGGACTCCAAGAACATCACATCCCTCACTACACCGCCCGGCCCTTCACGGTTCCCGCCGCATGCCGTGGATTTCCCGTCGCCCTCCCCGCAGGTCCCTCGGGTGCTTCCGGCCCCGGTGGCCCCGGTGGTCCCGTTGGTCCCGTTGGTCCCGGTGTCGACCTCAGTCCCAGGAACCCCGGGCCGGCGGCAGCGCCGCGATCTCCGCGAAGTCCTCGTCGGACAGGCGCAGTTCCGCGGCGCCGGCGTTCTCCACCGTCCACCGCTCCCGCTTGGCCCCGGGGATCGGCACGACCTGCGGCCCCTGGGCGAGCACCCAGGCCAGCGCGACCTGCGCGGGGGTCGCACCGTGCACCTCGGCGACCCGGCGCAGTCCCGCGACGATCGGCTGGTTGGCGGCCATCATCTCGGCCGTGAACCGGGGATGGCGGGCCCGTACGTCATCCGGCTCGAAGCCCTGTCCGGGGGTGAGCGTGCCCGTCAGGAAGCCGTTGCCGAGCGGCATCGCGGCCATGAACCCGACCCCGCGCTGCGTGCACCAGGGCAGCAGCTGCGCCAGCGCCTCGGGCGACCACACCGAGAGCTCGGCCTGCACGCAGCTGACCGGGAAGACCTGCTGGGCGCGGCGCAACTGCCGCAGTGTCTCGTCGTATATGCCCGCACCCGGGCGCCGGGCCGCCCGCGCGCCCACCGCGCACCACCCCAGCGCGCGCACCTTGCCGGCCGCGACCAGCTCCGCCATGGCGCCCCAGGTCTCCTCGACGGGGACCTCCGGATCGGCCCGGTGCAACTGGTAGAGGTCGATCACGTCCGTCTGCAGCCGCCGCAGCGACGCGTCGCAGGCCCGCTTCACGTACGAGGGACGGCCGTTGGCCACCAGGTGCTGCTCACCGACGAGCAGTCCGCACTTGGTGGAGACGAAGACCTCCCGGCGACGCTCCTTCAGCACCCGGCCCAGCAGCAGCTCGTTGGTGAACGGCCCGTACATGTCGGCGGTGTCCAGCAGCGTCGTGCCGTGGTCGACCGCCGCGTGCACGGCCCGCAGTGACGATTCGCCGTCCTGCCGGGACGCCGTGTACGCCCAGCTCATCGGCATGCATCCCAGGCCGACGGCGCCCACCTCCAGAGCCGCCGATCCGACCGTCCTGCACTCCACCTGGCTGACCTCCGCTGACCTCTCGCGCCGCCCCACTGTGCCATAGCCTCCTGACCATGGCTGACATCACCCGGAACCACCGCCCCACGGTCTGGCTCCCGATCCCCGCAACGGACGTCGAAGGGCTCCCCGCAGAGCTCGACTACCTCTTCTGGGACGGTGCCGAGGAGTTCCCGGCCGACCCGGCCGACGCCGCGTTCTACGTCGTGCCCTACATGAAGGGCCCTGAGGTCGCCGGCCGCCCGCTGCCCCGGATGTCCGGGGTCGGTGTGGTGCAGACCCTCAGCGCCGGTGTCGACCACGTCCTGCCCTACCTGCGGCAGCTCCCGCCGGGCGTGCGGCTGTGCAACGCCCGCGGGGTGCACGAGGCCAGCACCGCCGAGCTGGCCGTCACCCTCACCCTTGCGGCCCTGCGGGGCATCCCCCGCTTCGTACGCGGCCAGGACGCCGAGGAATGGCACGCCGGCTTCTACCCGGCGCTCGCCGACAAGCACGTGCTCATCGTCGGCTACGGATCGATCGGCGCGGCCATCGAGGACCGGCTCACCCCCTTCGAATGCCACGTCACCCGGGTCGCGCGGCTGGCCCGGCGCTCCCCGCGCGGCCCCGTGCACGCCCTGGGGGACCTGCCGCGGCTGCTGCCGGAGGCGGACGTGGTCGTCCTGTCGACCCCGCTCACCGCGGACACCCGCCATCTGGCCGACGCGCGGTTCCTGGCCGGGATGAAGGACGGGGCCCTGCTGGTGAACGTCGCCCGCGGACCCGTGGTGGACACCAAGGCGCTCCTCGGGGAGCTGGAGGCCGGCCGCCTCCAGGCGGCACTCGATGTCACCGATCCCGAGCCGCTGCCTCCGGGGCACCCGCTGTGGCACGCCCCGGGCGTCCTGATCAGCCCGCACGTCGGCGGCAGCACCTCCGCGTTCCTGCCCAGGGCCAAGCGGCTGCTCCGCGAGCAACTCCGCCGTTTCGCGGCCGGCCAGGACCTCGCGAACGTCGTCATGACCACCTGACCGCGCCGTGGCACCGGGTGCCCCACGCGTGGGGCAGGACGCTACGCGTGGTCACGCTGTGTAGAGGAACTATGTCCCTGAGTGACTGAACTGGTGTATCGTCCCGCACTGGGGGAACACGACCGGCGTGGCTCGGCGAGCTGCGAACGGGCGTGGGACGACTCAGGACTTGATGGGGGGCGACGGGCGATGTACGGCCAATGGAGAGAGCATCCGACGCTGGACCACAGCACACCGTGCCGGGGACGCTCACGGCGTCACGGGACGACGCCGTGAGCGCGCCCGGTGCGGTCCTCTCGCAGGCGTCCGCGCCGGGCAACCGGACCGGCCTGCTGCCCCAGATGCTGCTGGCCGTGCTCTGCGGCGGCTACGCCATCGGATCGGCCTTCGGCTGGGGATCCACCGGGCTGGCCCTGGTCATGGGCGACTTCGGGCTCTCCGTGGCCGCGCTGGCCGCGGCCGTCTCCTGCCTGGTCTACGTCCACAGGGCCCCCGCCGACCGGTACCGTCCCGCGTGGGCGCTGTTCGCCGTCTCCTCCGCCATGGTCGCGCTCGGCAACGGCATCTGGGGCTGGTACGAGGTCGTGCTGCGCGACGACGTGCCGCGCACCTCGGTCGCCGACTTCTGCTTCCTGCTCTTCGCCCCTCCCGCGATCATCGGGCTGCTGGTGCTCGCCAAGCGGCCGGTCACCCGGGCCGGCTGGGTCTGCCTCGGACTGGACGCCTGGCTGATCGGCGGCTCCCTGCTGACCCTCTCGTGGACCCTCGCCCTGGCCCAGACGGCCCTGTGGGAGGGGCGCAGCACCGCGCGCATCGCCCTGTCCCTGGCGTACCCGCTGCTGGACATCATGCTCGTCAGCATGGTGCTGGCGCTGCACTTCCGGCGCTCCTCGGCCAACCGGGCGGCGGTGAACACCGCCATCGCCTCCCTCGCCCTGACCGTGCTGTGCGACGCGCTGTTCACCTCGCCCCTGCTGCGCGAGCACTACAGCTCCGGCCAGATCCTGGACGCCGGATGGTTCGCCGGCAGCATGCTGCTCGCCTACGCCCCCTGGGTCGGCGAGCGGGTGGCCGCGGAGCGGGCGACCGCCGAACGGCAACAGGAGCAGGGCCGCCGGGTGAGCGGCTCACTGGCGGCGCTGACCCCGTACCTGGCCGCCGCGGTCTGCGTGCTCGGCATCCTCTACAACGTCATCGACGGTCGCAAGAGCGACCGGGTGGTGCTCCTGACCGGCTGCACCGTGGTGCTCGCCCTGGTCGTGCGCCAAGGGATCATGCTTCTGGACAACATGGCCCTCACCCAGGAGCTGGCCCAGAAGGAGAACCACTTCCGGTCGCTCGTGCAGGGCTCCAGCGACGTCATCATGATCGCCTCGCCGACCGGCGTGCTGCGCTACGTGAGCCCCGCCGCGAAGGGCGTGTACGGCTGCGACCCCGAGGAGTGGGTCGGCACCGAGTTCGCCACCCACATCCATCCCGAGGACCTGGGCCGGGTGGTGCACGAGGTGCGCCGCTTCCTGGCCGCCCACGCGGCCGAGGAGCCCGCCACCCGCATCGAGTGCCGCATACGGCACGGTGACGGCAGCTGGCTCAACGTCGAGTCGATCGTCAACCGCCACCAGGGCGGCCTGATCTTCAACAGCCGGGACGTCACCGAGCGCGTCCGGCTCCAGGCCCAGCTGCAGCACAACGCCTCGCACGACCCGCTCACCGACCTGCCCAACCGGGCCCTGTTCACCGAACGGATCCGCCAGGCGATCGGCGGCCGCCGGGCCGGCGACGGCGACACCGGCACCACGGCGGTGCTCTTCATCGACCTCGACGGCTTCAAGGCGGTCAACGACACCGTCGGCCACCAGGCCGGCGACGAACTCCTCGTCCAGGCGGCGCGGCGCCTGCGGGACTCGGTGCGCGCCGGCGACACCGCCGCACGCCTGGGCGGCGACGAGTTCGCCGCCCTCATCTGCGGCACCAGCGCCGACCGCCATCTGCGCGAGTACCAGGTCCACGAGGTCGCCGACCGGCTCCGCGCCGCCCTCTCCGAGCCGTACCGGGTGGACGGCACCGAGGTCCGGGTGGCCGCCAGCATCGGCGTGGCCTTCGCCGACCCCGGGGTCAGCGCCGGCGAGCTGCTGCGCAACGCCGACCTGGCGATGTACCGGGCCAAGCAGGCCGGCAAGGGCCGGGTCGAGATGTACGCGCCCGCCATGCAGGCCGAGGTGGTGCGCCGGGCCGAGCTGGCGGGGCGGCTGCGCACGGCCCTGCGGGACGGCGAGTTCGCCCTGCTCCACCAGCCCGTGGTCGACCTCGGCACCGGCGAGGTGACCGCGGTCGAGGCGCAGGCCCGCTGGCGCTCCGCGCAGGGCATCCTCTTCACCCCCGCGGAGTTCCTGCGGGTCGCGGAGGACACCGACCGCACCGCGCAGCTGGCCCGCTGGCTGCTGGAGGAGGCGGTCGGCCAGGCCGCGCTGCGCCGCGCCGCGGGCTGCCCGGTCCCCGTCGCCGTACGGCTGTCCACCCGGCGCCTGATGCACCGCGAGCTGCCCACCAAGGACGTCGAGGCCCTGCTCGAACGGCACGGGCTGCCACCGGACTGCCTCGTCCTGCAGATCGCCGACCAGGACCCGCGGATCTCCCTGGACGAGCTGGAGCGACGGCTGACCGCGCTGAGCCGGCTCGGGGTGCGCATCTCCCTGGAGGGATTCGGCAGCGGCTACGCGCCCATGAACGCGCTGCGACGGCTCCCCGTCGACGTGCTCAAGCTGGACCGGGGGCTCACCGAGGGCGTCGTGGAGTCACCACGGCTGCGGAAGATCACCGCGGGGCTGCTGCGCATCGCCGAGGACCTCGGGATCCGCTCGGTGGCCGAGGGCGTGGACCGTCCCGAGCAGGTGCTGGTCCTGCGTGAGATGAGCTGCACCCACGGCCAGGGCATGGCATTCTCGGGGCCGCTGGACGAGCACCGGCTGCGCTCCTCGCTGACCCGCGGGGGCTACCCGGTGCCCGGTGGGCCGGTCCCGCTCGGCAGCAGCCGGATCTCCGTGCGCGGCACACGTAAGGCGGACGAGCTACGCTCAAATAATGAGACGCCCGTCCCACCCGCTTGACACTCCCTGCTCGCGAGGAGGAAGGTCAGTCCCATGCGCACCCGAATTCTCGTACTTGGAAAGCGCGTCGGCTGACCCGGGGCCCCTGACCGCCTCGTGGAACGCACCGACGCGCTCCCCTCGCTTGCCTGCCGGCACGAGGGGTTTTTTGTTGCCTGGGATCCAGACATACCGCCCTCTCCACCCTCAAACTCCTGAGAGATGAGAACCAGATGACCGAGCAGGCCACCGGGGCCCACCACCCGCAGCCGCGGGCCCGCGGCGCCGCGCCGCAGCCCACTCCCGCCGAGCGCGTCACGGGCGCCCAGTCCCTCATTCGTTCTCTTGAGGCGGTCGGTGCCGACACGGTGTTCGGCATCCCGGGTGGTGCGATCCTTCCCGCGTACGACCCGCTCATGGATTCCTCGAAGGTGCGCCACGTCCTGGTCCGGCACGAGCAGGGGGCGGGCCACGCCGCCACCGGCTACGCGCAGGCCACCGGCAAGGTCGGCGTCTGCATGGCGACCTCGGGCCCGGGCGCGACCAACCTGGTGACCCCGATCGCCGACGCCCACATGGACTCGGTCCCCATCGTGGCGATCACCGGCCAGGTGGCCTCCAAGGCGATCGGCACCGACGCCTTCCAGGAGGCGGACATCTGCGGCATCACGATGCCGATCACCAAGCACAACTTCCTCGTCACCAACGCGGACGACATCCCGCGCACCATCGCCGAGGCCTTCCACATCGCCTCCACCGGCCGCCCCGGCCCGGTCCTGGTCGACATCGCCAAGGACGCCCTGCAGTCGCAGACCACGTTCTCCTGGCCGCCCACCGCCGACCTGCCCGGCTACCGCCCGGTCACCAAGCCGCACGCCAAGCAGATCCGCGAGGCCTCCCGGCTGATCAACGAGGCCAAGCGCCCCGTGCTGTACGTCGGCGGCGGCGTCCTCAAGGCCCGCGCCACGGGCGAGCTGCGCATCCTGGCCGAGCTGACCGGCGCCCCGGTCACCACCACCCTCATGGCGCTGGGCGCGTTCCCCGACAGCCACGCGCAGCACGTCGGCATGCCCGGCATGCACGGCTCGGTCTCCGCCGTCGCGGCCCTGCAGAAGGCCGACCTGATCGTCGCGCTCGGCGCCCGCTTCGACGACCGCGTCACCGGCAAGCTCGACTCCTTCGCCCCGTACGCCAAGATCGTGCACGCCGACATCGACCCGGCCGAGATCTCCAAGAACCGCGTCGCCGACGTGCCGATCGTGGGTGACGCCCGTGAGGTCATCGCGGACCTGATCGTCGCCGTCCAGGCCGACCACGAGGCGGGCCGCCGCGGCGACTACGCGGACTGGTGGAAGCTGCTGAGCGGGCTGCGCGACACCTACCCGCTCGGTTACGACCTGCCCGCCGACGGCAGCCTGTCCCCGCAGCAGGTCATCCAGCGGATCGGCGAGCTGGCCCCCGAGGGCACCCTCTTCGCGGCCGGCGTCGGCCAGCACCAGATGTGGGCCTCGCAGTTCATCTCCTTCGAGCGGCCCAACACCTGGTTCAACTCCGGCGGCGCCGGGACGATGGGCTACGCCGTCCCCGCGGCCATGGGTGCCAAGGCCGGCCGGCCCGGCGCGACGGTGTGGGCGGTCGACGGCGACGGCTGCTTCCAGATGACCAACCAGGAGCTGGTCACCTGCGCGCTGAACAACATCCCGATCAAGGTCGCCATCATCAACAACGGCGCCCTGGGCATGGTCCGGCAGTGGCAGTCGCTCTTCTACAACGAGCGCTACTCCAACACCGTCCTGCACGCCGGTGAGACCAACGCGGGCCGCGGCTCCCACCAGGGCGTCAGCCAGACCCCGCCGGCCGGCACCCGTGTCCCGGACTTCGTCAAGCTGTCGGAGGCCATGGGCTGCGTCGGCCTGCGCTGCGAGTCCCCCGACGAGCTGGACGAGGTCATCGAGAAGGCCAACGCCATCAACGACCGCCCGGTCGTCGTGGACTTCATCGTCCACGAGGACGCCATGGTGTGGCCGATGGTCGCCGCCGGCACCTCCAACGACGAGATCATGGCCGCCCGTGACGTCCGCCCCGACTTCGGCGACGCCGCGGACGACTGAGGACCGAGAGAGAAGCAGAGGAACGACGCGACATGTCCAAGCACACGCTCTCCGTCCTGGTGGAGAACAAGCCCGGCGTCCTGGCCAGGATCACCGCCCTGTTCTCCCGGCGCGGCTTCAACATCGACTCCCTCGCCGTCGGCACCACCGAGCACGCCGACATCTCCCGCATCACCATCGTGGTGAACGTGATCGAGGAGCTCCCGCTGGAGCAGGTCACCAAGCAGCTGAACAAGCTGGTCAACGTCCTGAAGATCGTCGAGCTGGAGCCCTCCGCCGCCGTCCAGCGCGAACTCGTCCTGGTGAAGGTGCGCGCCGACAACGAGTCCCGCTCCCAGATCGTGGAGATCGTCCAGCTGTTCCGCGCCAAGACTGTGGACGTCTCGCCCGAGGCGGTCACCATCGAGGCCACCGGCGGCGCCGACAAGCTCGAGGCCATGCTGAAGATGCTGGAGCCCTTCGGCATCAAGGAGCTCGTGCAGTCGGGCACGATCGCGATCGGCCGCGGCGCCCGCTCGATCACCGACCGCTCCCTGCGCGCCCTCGACCGGACCGCATAGCGAGACCGTAAAACTTGATTCCGCCCGCGGACGTAGTGTGTGGGCAACCCCCCAGATCACCAAGGAGAGACCCGAAGTGGCCGAGCTGTTCTACGACGACGATGCCGACCTGTCCATCATCCAGGGCCGCAAGGTCGCGGTCATCGGCTACGGGAGCCAGGGGCACGCGCACGCGCTGTCGCTGCGCGACTCGGGTGTGGACGTGCGGGTC
>NZ_JBIATA010000044.1:0-60201 GCF_042891295.1 Streptomyces sp. NPDC001902
ACCAGCTTATCAGACTCTTTCGGGCCCGATTCCCGCCGGCGGGGATTTCCTGCTTTTGCGTTTCTGCCTTTCGGCTTTCGCGCTCCCCGACTTTAGCAGATGCTTTCCGTCGGATTTACCGCTCCGCTGTGAGCACGCACGTCTCCGTGGCGTTCTCGTCGCGGGGGTTGTGACAACGTACTGGAGCGGGGCACCCCGATGCAAATCGGGGTGCCCCGCTCCTGGTGGTGCGTCAGACCTCCACGACCACAGGGAGGATCATCGGGCGGCGACGGTAGTTGTCGGAGACCCACTTGCCGATGGCTCGGCGGATGAGCTGCTGCAACTGACGGACCTCTGCGACGCCGTCGGAGGCGGCGCGGGCGAGGGACTCCTCGACCTTGGGGAGTACGTCGTTGAACGCCGCGTCGTCGATCCCGGAACCGCGGGCCTGGACGAACGGGCCGCCCACGACCTTGCCGGTGGTGCTGTCGACGACGATGAACACCGAGACGATGCCCTCCTCGCCGAGGATGCGGCGGTCCTTCAGGGAGGCCTCGGTGATGTCACCGACCGAGAGGCCGTCCACGTACACGTAGCCCGCCTGGACCTTGCCGGTGACCTTGGCGACGCCGTCGACGAGGTCGACGACCACACCGTCCTCGGCGAGGACGCAGCGCTGCTTCGGGATGCCGGTGGCCTGGCCGAGTTCGGCGTTGGCCCGCAGGTGCCGCCATTCGCCGTGGACAGGCATGAGGTTGCGCGGCTTGCAGATGTTGTAGAAGTACACCAGTTCGCCGGCGGAGGCGTGGCCGGAGACGTGCACCTTGGCGTTGCCCTTGTGCACGACGTTGGCGCCCCAGCGGGTGAGGCCGTTGATCACCCGGTAGACCGCGTTCTCGTTGCCGGGGATGAGCGAGGAGGCCAGGACCACCGTGTCGCCCTCGACGATGCGGATCTGGTGGTCGCGGTTGGCCATCCGGGACAGGGCCGCCATGGGTTCGCCCTGGGAGCCGGTGCACACCAGGACGATCTTCTCGTCGGGGAGGTCGTCGAGCGTCTTGACGTCCACGATGAGACCCGGTGGGACCCGCAGGTAGCCCAGGTCACGGGCGATGCCCATGTTGCGGACCATGGAGCGGCCGATGAAGGCGACCTTGCGGCCGCGCTCGTGGGCCGCGTCCAGGACCTGCTGGATGCGGTGGACGTGGCTGGCGAAGCTGGCCACGATGATCCGCTTCTCGGCCTTGGCGAAGACCTGGCGCAGCACCGGCAGGATGTCCCGCTCGTGCGGGATGAAGCCGGGCACCTCCGCGTTGGTGGAGTCGGAGAGCAGCAGGTCGATGCCCTCCTCCGACAGGCGCGCGAAGGCGTGCAGGTCGGTGAGGCGGCCGTCGAGCGGCAGCTGGTCCATCTTGAAGTCGCCGGTGTGCACGACCATGCCGGCCGGGGTGCGGATGGCGACCGCGAGGGCGTCGGGGATGGAGTGGTTGACCGCCACGAACTCGCAGTCGAACGGCCCGATGCGCTCGCGCTGCCCCTCGGCGACCTCGAGGGTGTAGGGACGGATCCGGTGCTCGGCGAGCTTGGCCTCGATGAGGGCCAGGGTCAGCTTCGAACCGATCAGCGGGATGTCGTCCTTCTCCCGCAGGAGGAAGGGGACGGCGCCGATGTGGTCCTCGTGACCGTGGGTGAGGACGATGCCGACGACGTCGTCCAGGCGGTCACGGATGGACGTGAAGTCCGGCAGGATCAGGTCGACTCCGGGCTGCTCCTCCTCCGGGAAGAGCACCCCGCAGTCGACGATCAGCAACCGGCCTCCGTATTCGAAGACCGTCATGTTGCGGCCGATCTCGCCGAGACCGCCTAGCGGGGTGATGCGCAAACCTCCTTCGGGCAGCGCGGGGGGCGGGCCGAGCTCAGGGTGCGGATGGCTCAAAGTATCTCCTCACCACGCACGCCACAGGCCCCGGGCGGACACCCGGGGACACCGTGCGCGCATGACAGCGTGCTTTCTGTTGCGTTGTCCTCATGGAGCGATATTCAGTTCTTAAGTCTTTGGTTACAGCTGTACCCCGCCGGCGGCGAGATCCTGCTTCAACTGTGCCGTCGCGGCCTCGCCGAGCTCCACGAGCGGGAGCCGGAGCGGGCCGCCGGGCAGCCCCTGCAGGGCCAGGGCGGCCTTGGTGGTGATGACGCCCTGGGTGCGGAAGACGCCGGTGAAGACCGGGAGCAGCTTCTGGTGGATCTCGGCCGCCTTGTGGACGTCACCCGAGAGGTACGCCTCGAGGAGGGCCCGCAGCTCAGGGCTGACCAGATGTCCCACGACGGAGACGAAGCCGGCGGCGCCGACGGAGAGCAGCGGCAGGTTGAGCATGTCGTCGCCGGAGTACCAGGCGAGGCCGCTGCGGCTGATGGCCCAGCTCGCGGCGCCGAGGTCGCCCTTGGCGTCCTTGTTGGCGACGATCCGGGGGTGCTCGGCAAGCCGGACCAGGGTCTCGGTCTCGATCGGGACGCCGCTGCGGCCGGGGATGTCGTAGAGCATCACCGGAAGGCCGGTGGCGTCCGCGACGGCGGTGAAGTGCCGGTACAGGCCCTCCTGCGGGGGCTTGTTGTAGTACGGCGTCACCGTGAGCAGGCCGTGGGCGCCGGCACGCTCCGCCTGGCGGGCCAGCTCGACGGTGTGGTGGGTGTCGTTGGTGCCGACGCCGGCGACGACGAACGCGCGGTCGCCCACCGCCTCGAGTACGGCCCGGACGAGCTGCTCTTTCTCCACGTCGCTGGTGGTCGGCGACTCACCGGTGGTGCCGTTGACGACCAGGCCGTCGTTGCCTGCCTCGACGAGGTGGGCGGCGAGCTGCTGCGCGCCGTCGAGGTCGAGGGCGCCGTCCGCGGTGAACGGCGTGACCATTGCGGTCAGGACCCGCCCGAAGGGGGTCTGCGGGGTGGAGGTCGGAGCCATGAGTCCAACGCTACTCGGTGCCGGTGCCGGGACACCCCCTCGGGACCTGCGATGAGGACTCCGGCGCTGCCTGCTCGGGGGTTCAAGCAGCACCGGAATCCGTTTCTGAAGACTAGACGAACAGCATGAAACCCGGCAATCGGAACATTCCGGATGAGTGGTGACCTGCTACGGAGCGACCCGGCCGTTGGCGTTGAAGGCGGCGTGGGTGAGCGGCATGAGCTTCGTCCATTCGGCTTCCATCCGCTCCCCGACCATCTCGATCTCCCGCTGCGGGAAGGACGGGACCGTGGCGAGCTCGTGCTGGGTGCGCAGGCCGAGGAAGTGCATCAGCGAGCGGGCGTTGCAGGTGGCGTACATCGACGAGAACAGGCCGACGGGCAGGGTGGCGCGGGCGACCTCGCGGGCGACGCCGGCCGCCAGCATCTTCTGGTAGGCCTCGTAGGAATGCCGGTAGGAGGCCTCCATGGCGTCCACGACGGCCTGGTGCTGCTCCGGGGACCCGTGCACGAACTCGTACTTCCCGGGGCGGCCCTGCTGCACCAGCTTGCGCTCCGTGGACGGCACGTAGAAGACCGGCTGCAGCTCGCGGTACCGGCCGGACTCCTCGTTGTACGACCATCCGACGCGGTGGCGCATGAACTCGCGGAAGACGAAGATCGGGGCGCTGATGAAGAAGGTCATGGAGTTGTGCTCGAAGGGGCTGCCGTGGCGGTCCCGCATGAGGTAGTTGATCAGGCCCTTGGAGCGCTCGGGGTCCTTCGTCAGCTCCGCCAGGGACTGCTCGCCGGCCGTGGAGACCCGGGCGGCCCACAGCACGTCGGAGTCGGCGGCGCTGTGCTTGACGAGCTCGACGGTCACGTCGTCGCGGAACTGCACGGAATCGTCGGCGGGGATGTCGGTCACCGGGCGTCCTTCCTCATGGAGCTTGGGGCGGCGCCCAGCCTATGCGCCCGCTCCGACATCGCCCGACACCCGTCGACACCGGCCCCACCCCCCGCAAAGCGGAGCAAGGCAGACGCCCGGCGGACCACTGCTGGCCGGTCCCGGCGGGGCCCGCTAGCCTCACCGATGTGTCTCTGCCCTTCCTCGCCGCCGACAGCGGCCACGACGAGTACGCCGCGGACGCCGCCCTTCCGCACCGGGTCCAGGACGGGTGGATCCGTCCCTACCGCCCGGGGCCCTGGCGGGTCGCCGCGGCGGCGATGCTGCTGGTGCTCGCCTCGTACCTGCTCATCGCGGGAGTGATCATGGGGCTCGCGGGCAACGGGCCCGGGGTCGCCGCTACGGTCGTCGCCGCCGTGCTGGCCATCGTCTGCGCGCTGCGTCTGCTGCGCGTGGGGTTCTGGGTGAGCACGCGCGGGCTGCGGCAGGTGGGGCTCTTCTACACCACGACGCTGCCCTGGAACCGCGTCGGGGCCGTCCGTACGGCCCAGCAGCCGGTGAAGTGGCTGGGGCTGCCCCGGACCGTCCAGGGCCAGGCCCTGGTCGTCACGCGGGCGGACGGCCAGCGGTTGCGACCGCTGCTCACCGACCACAACGCGGACTTCCTCGGCCGTACGGAGGCCTTCGACCAGGCGGCCGACGCCATAGAGGGCTGGGCCTCCGAGCTGAGCCGCTGAGGGCTCAGCGGGGGACCACGCCACGCCCCGGTCCGGGAGGCGCACGGTGGCGGGAGGCGGCGTAGAGGCGACAGCCGGGCGTCATCGGGGGTTTGCCTGCGGCTGTTAGCGTCCGGCCGACCCGGCCCGCCGAGGACCTGGAGCGACTCTTGCTCGCACCGCCGCATCCCGACACGCTCCTCACCCATCCCGCGCCGCTGCCCGCGCTGGAACCGCTGCGGGGCCGCACCGTCGTCGTGAAGTTCGGCGGGCACGCCATGACCGACGGGTCGTTGCTGCGCACCTTCGCCGAGGACGTGGTGCGGCTGCGGCGGACCGGGGTGCGGGCCGTGGTGGTGCACGGGGGCGGTCCGCAGATCAGCGCGCAGCTGGACCGGCTCGGCGTACCCGCGCACTTCCTGGGCGGTCAGCGCGTCACCACGCCGGAGACGCTGGACGTCGTGCGGATGGTGCTCGCCGGCAAGGTGCAGCGGGAGCTGGTGCGGCTGTTCAACGAGCACGGCCCGTACGCCGTCGGGCTCACCGGCGAGGACGCGCACACGCTCACCGCGGTGCGCCGGTACGCCGAGGTCGGCGGGGAGCTGATGGACATCGGCCTGGTCGGGGACGTGACGGAGGTCAACACGGCCGCCGTGGACATGCTGCTGGACCACGGGCACATCCCGGTGGTCTCGCCGCTCGGCCGCGGCACGGACGGCGAGGTCTACAACGTCAACGCGGACGCGGCCGCCGGCGCGCTCGCCGCCGCGCTGGGCGCGGAGGCCCTGGTGGTGCTGACGGACGTGCCCGGGCTGTACGCGGACTGGCCGTGCCGGGAGCGGGTGCTGGACCGGCTGACCGCCACCGAGCTGGAACGGATGCTGCCGTCCCTGGGGGGCGGCATGGTGCCGAAGATGGAGAGCTGCCTGCGCGCGGTCCGTGCCGGTGTCGGTACCGCACGGGTGCTGGACGGGCGCGTCCCGCACGCCCTGCTGCGCGCGCTGACCGGCGCCCCCGGCGAGGCCGGGACGACCGTCCTGCCGGGCTGAGGCCGGGCCCCTTTCAGGGGGTCTGCGGCGCCTTCCCGCGCAGGGCGATCGCCCGCTGCATGGCCTTGCGCGCCCGCGGGGTGTCGCGGGCGTCGTGGTAGGCGACCGCGAGCCGGAACCACGTCCGCCAGTCCTCCGGCGCGGCCTCCGTCTCGGCCTTGCGCCGGGCGAAGACCGCGTCGGCGGAGGCGCGGTCGACGCGCCCGCTCGGGGTGCGCACCAGCTCGTCCTCCGGCAGGCCGCCCTCGGCCTCCAGTTCGCGGGCCAGCCGGTCCGCGTTGCGTGCGAACTGCGTCGTACGGACCAGGAACCAGACGCCGACCAGCGGCAGCACGAGCACGGCCACGCCGAGGACCACCGTGACCGGGCGGCCGTCCTGGATCAGCCAGACGCCGCGGGCGCCGGCCAGCACGAAGTACACGACCAGGACGGCCGCGAGGACGAAGTAGGTGATCTTTGCGCGCATGGTGGGAGAACCGGCTCTCGGTTGGTCGTCTCTCGGTCGGTCAGTCGAGGTCCATGAAGTGCTCCAGGCCGAAGGTGAGTCCCGGCGTGGAGACGACCCTGCGCACACCGAGCAGCACGCCCGGCATGAAGGAGCCGCGGTTCATGGAGTCGTGACGGATGGTGAGGACCTCTCCGGCGTCGCCGAAGAGCACCTCCTGGTGGGCGACGAGACCGCGCAGCCGCACCGCGTGCACGGGCACGCCCTCGACGTCGGCGCCGCGCGCGCCGTCCAGGGCGGTGGCGGTGGCGTCCGGCTGCGTGCCGAGCCCGGCCTCTCTGCGGGCGTCGGCGATGAGCTGCGCGGTGCGCACGGCGGTGCCGCTGGGGGCGTCGACCTTGTCCGGGTGGTGGAGTTCGACGATCTCCGCGGACTCGAAGAAGCGGGCCGCCTGGCGGGCGAAGCGCATGGCCAGGACCGCCCCGATGCCGAAGTTCGGGGCGATGAGCACACCGGTGCCCGGCGTGGCACCGAGCCAGCCGCGCAGGGTGTCCAGGCGCTCGTCGGTCCAGCCGGTGGTGCCGACGACGGCGTGGATGCCGTGCCGCAGGCAGAAGTCGAGGTTGCCCATGACCGAGCCCGGGGTGGTCAGTTCCACCGCGACCTGGGCCTCGTTCTCGGCCAGGGTCTCCAGCTTGTCCTCGCGGCCGATCGCCGCCACGAGCTCCAGGTCGTCCGCGGCCTCGACGGCCTTGACCGCCTCGGCGCCCATCCGGCCGCGGGCCCCGATCACACCCACACGGATCTTGCTCATCGTTCCAGTCCTCCGGTCCAGACGTTCGAGACGGTCGGTACGGCTCAGGCTCAGACGACGGACTCGTGCAGGCGGGCGGCCTGCCGGTCCTTCAGCGGGCCTATGACGGCCAGCGAGGGACGCTGTCCCAGGACGTCGCGGGCGACCGCGCGCACCTCGTCGGGGGTGACCGCGGCGATCCTCTCCAGTGTGGCGTCCACCGACATCTGCTCGCCCCAGCAGAGCTCGCTCTTGCCGATCCGGTTCATGAGCGCGCCGGTGTCCTCCAGGCTGAGCACGGTCGAGCCGGAGAACTGACCGATGGCGCGGTGCAGTTCCTCGTCGCTCAGCCCGTGCTCGGCGACCTGGTCGAGCTCCTCGCGGCAGATCTTCAGGACCTCGTGGACGCGGCGCGGCTGGCAGCCGGCGTACACGCCGAACAGGCCGCAGTCCGCGAAGGACGAGGTGTACGAGTAGACGCTGTAGGCGAGGCCGCGCTTCTCGCGGACCTCCTGGAACAGCCGGGAGCTCATCCCGCCGCCGAGCGCCGTGTTGAGCACGCCCAGCGCCCAGCGCCGGTCGTCGTGCCGGGACAGCCCCGGCAGGCCGAGCACGACGTGGGCCTGCTCGGTGCGGCGCTCCAGCAGCTCCACCCGGCCCTGGCCGCGGATCGTGCGGGCGCCGTCGCGCGGCGGGCGGGGAACGGCGTCCGCGTCACGGAGGGCGCCCGCGTCCTCGAAGGCCTTGCGGACCTGGCGGACGACGGTGGCGTGGTCGATGTTGCCCGCGGCGGCGACGACCAGCCGGGTCGGGTCGTAGTGCTTCCGGTAGAAGCGGGCGACCTGGTCGCGGGTGAGGGCGTTGATGGTGTCGACCGTGCCGAGGACGGGGCGGCCCAGCGGGGAGTCGCCCAGCATGGCCGTGGCGAACAGGTCGTGGACCTGGTCACCGGGGTCGTCCTCGGTCATCGCGATCTCCTCCAGGACCACACCGCGCTCGGCGTCGATGTCCTCCTGGCGGATCAGGGAGCCGGTCAGCATGTCGCTGACCACGTCGATGGCGAGCGGCAGGTCGGTGTCGAGGACACGCGCGTAGTAGCACGTGTACTCCTTGGCCGTGAAGGCGTTCATCTCGCCGCCGACGGCGTCGATGGCCGAGGAGATCTCGAGTGCGCTGCGCCGCGCGGTGCCCTTGAAGAGCAGGTGCTCCAGGTAGTGCGTGGCGCCGTTGAGTGCCGGGGTCTCGTCGCGGGAACCGACGCCGACCCAGATGCCGAAGGTCGCGGAGCGCACGGTCGGCAGGGTCTCGGTGACGACGCGCAGTCCCCCGGGGAGGACGCTGCGCCGGACCGTACCGATGCCGTCGGCGCCGGGCAGGAGGGTCTGCGTGCGGACGGCCCGCCCCTTGGTGGAGGGGCGGGCCGTCACGCGTGTGGAGCCGGTGGTCACTTCTCGGACGCGTCCTCGGCCTTGTCGTCGGCCGCGGTCTCTTCGCCCTCGATGACCGGGATCAGCGACAGCTTGCCGCGCTGGTCGATCTCGGCGATCTCGACCTGGACCTTGGAGCCCACGGCGAGGACGTCCTCGACGTTCTCGACGCGCTTGCCGCCGGCCAGCTTGCGGATCTGCGAGATGTGCAGCAGGCCGTCCTTGCCCGGGAGCAGGGAGACGAAGGCACCGAAGGTGGTGGTCTTCACGACCGTGCCCAGGTAGCGCTCGCCGACCTCGGGCATCGTCGGGTTGGCGATGCCGTTGATCGTGGCGCGGGCGGCCTCGGCGGACGGACCGTCGGCGGCACCGATGTAGATGGTGCCGTCGTCCTCGATGGTGATCTCGGCGCCGGTGTCCTCCTGGATCTGGTTGATCATCTTGCCCTTGGGGCCGATGACCTCACCGATCTTGTCCACCGGGATCTTGACGGTGATGATGCGCGGGGCGTTCGGCGACATCTCGTCCGGAGTGTCGATCGCCTCCATCATCACGTCGAGGATGTGCAGACGGGCGTCGCGGGCCTGCTTGAGGGCCGCGGCCAGGACCGACGCCGGGATGCCGTCGAGCTTGGTGTCCAGCTGCAGCGCCGTGACGAACTGCTTGGTGCCGGCGACCTTGAAGTCCATGTCGCCGAAGGCGTCCTCCGCACCGAGGATGTCGGTGAGGGTGACGTAGTGGGTCTCGCCGTCGATCTCCTGGGAGATCAGGCCCATGGCGATGCCGGCGACGGGGGCCTTCAGCGGCACACCGGCGTTCAGCAGCGACATGGTGGAGGCGCAGACCGAGCCCATCGAGGTGGAGCCGTTGGAGCCGAGCGCCTCGGAGACCTGGCGGATGGCGTACGGGAAGTCCTCGCGGGCCGGCAGGACCGGGAGGATCGCCCGCTCGGCCAGCGCGCCGTGGCCGATCTCACGGCGCTTGGGGGAGCCCACGCGGCCGGTCTCGCCGACGGAGTACGGCGGGAAGTTGTAGTTGTGCATGTAGCGCTTGCGCGTCTCGGGCGCGAGCGTGTCCAGCTGCTGCTCCATGCGGAGCATGTTGAGGGTGGTGACGCCCAGGATCTGGGTCTCACCGCGCTCGAACAGGGCCGAGCCGTGCACCCGCGGGATGGCCTCGACCTCGGCGGCCAGGGTGCGGATGTCGGTGACACCGCGGCCGTCGATGCGGACCTTGTCCTTGATGACGCGCTCGCGGACCAGCTTCTTGGTCAGCGAGCGGTAGGCGGCGGAGATCTCCTTCTCGCGGCCCTCGAACTGCGGGAGCAGCTTCTCGGCGGCGAGACCCTTGACGCGGTCCAGCTCGGCCTCGCGGGCCTGCTTGCCGGCGATGGTCAGCGCCTGCTTGAGCTCGTCGGAGACGGCGGCCTCGAGCGCCTCGAACACGTCGTCCTGGTAGTCCAGGAAGATCGGGAACTCGGCGGTCTCCTTGGCGGCCTTGGCGGCGAGGTCGGCCTGCGCCTTGCACAGCACCTTGATGAAGGGCTTGGAGGCCTCCAGGCCCGCCGCGACGACCTCCTCGGTCGGCGCCTCGGCGCCGTCCTCGACGAGCTTGATCGTCTTGGTGGTGGCCTCGGCCTCGACCATCATGATCGCGACGTCGCCGTCCTCGAGGGTGCGGCCGGCCACGACCATGTCGAAGACGGCGTCCTCCAGCTCGCTGTGGGTCGGGAAGGCGACCCACTGGCCGCGGATCAGCGCGACGCGGACGCCGCCGACCGGGCCGGAGAACGGCAGGCCGGCCAGCTGCGTGGAGCAGGAGGCGGCGTTGATGGCGACCACGTCGTAGAGGTGGTCGGGGTTGAGTGCCATGATCGTCGCCACGACCTGGATCTCGTTGCGCAGGCCCTTCTTGAAGGACGGGCGCAGCGGGCGGTCGATCAGGCGGCAGGTGAGGATTGCGTCCTCGGAGGGACGGCCCTCACGGCGGAAGAAGGAGCCGGGGATCCGCCCGGCCGCGTACATGCGCTCCTCGACGTCCACCGTCAGCGGGAAGAAGTCGAGCTGGTCCTTCGGGTGCTTCGAGGCGGTGGTGGCCGACAGCACCATGGTGTCGTCGTCCAGGTAGGCCACGGCGGAGCCGGCGGCCTGACGGGCCAGGCGGCCCGTCTCGAAGCGGATCGTACGGGTGCCGAAGCTGCCGTTGTCGATCACGGCTTCGGCGTAGTGGGTCTCGTTCTCCACTATGGGGATTCTCCTCTTTCGTGCCCCCGGGCGTCTTCCCGGGAGCCGTCGGTGGAGGGGCGTCCCGCCGGGCCGGTCTTCGATCGAAGCCACCGGGACGTACCTGCTGCCCGGGGGCCACTACCGAGGACCGGCTCTGGTGGCGTTTAGGAGGACGCTCCCTCCGCATGCTCTATGGCGTTGTGTATGGGACCAGACTACAAAGCTTCGGTCCCGGTCTCGCGCCCAGCGCGGTCCCGTACGTACGCCAAGGGAGCGGCTCCCGGACGGGAACCGCTCCCTTTACGGCGTCTCAGCGGGCGCCGGCCGCGCCACGGCGGATGCCGAGGCGCTCGACGAGCGCACGGAAGCGCTGGATGTCCTTCTTGGCCAGGTACTGCAGCAGGCGGCGGCGCTGGCCGACCAGGATCAGCAGACCACGACGGGAGTGGTGGTCGTGCTTGTGGGTCTTGAGGTGCTCGGTCAGGTCCGAGATGCGGCGCGAGAGCAGCGCGACCTGGACCTCGGGGGAGCCGGTGTCGCCCTCCTTGGTGCCGAACTCGGCGATGATCTGCTTCTTCGTCGCGACGTCGAGCGACATACGGTCTCCTTGTGGTGTCGGTGCCTCCGAGCGCCCCTGGTCTGCGTCACAGGAGAAGCTGCGATGACTCGGAAGGCATGACGCGCCGCGCATGGGCGGACGCATCGGTCACACAGAGTACCACCCCGGGCCCGGTGCGATGTCCGGGGCCGGGGTGGTGGTGCTGCGGGCGGCTCGCGGGCGTCCCGGCTCAGCCGCTGGTCATGCCGCGGGCCTCGGCGTACAGGTCGAGGACCGCGAGGGCGAGCGGGATCAGGGAGAGCAGCACGGTCGCCTCGGCGAGGTCGAGCATCCGGCCCCAGAAGGGGGTGACGCCCTTGCTCGGGACGATGAGGGCGATCGCGACCAGGAGGGTGGCGCCCAGGGCCACCGCGGCGGACAGCCACACGGTGCGGATGTCGAGCGAGGAGTGGTTGCCGCGCAGCAGGTCGGTGAGGACGTCGGTCGGCAGGTTGAGGGCGAGGCCGATGATCAGCAGCCCGATGGTGATCACACCGGCCACCATCAGCGTCACGACCTGCGAGGTGTAGCGGAACAGCCGGGCGCGCATGAGTGTCGCCAGGCCCATCGCGAGGGCGAGCAGCTGCGCCCAGGCGCTGTCGGAGAAGCCGAGCACGACGCCGGCGGAGCCGACGATCGCGGCCGCGCAGCCGCCGACCAGCCCCAGCAGCAGCTCGTGGCCGCGACGGGCCTGGTTGGTGATCCGGTCGAAGTCGACCGGCTCCTCCTCGCCCTGCCGGTCGCCGTCGCCGCGGTGCCGGGCCTGGACCTGGTCGGGCGAGCGGAAACCGATGGGCAGCCGGGCGAAGCGGGCGGACCAGCCGGGCAGGAAGCCGATGACGGCGATCATGACGACGGCGGTGACGGCGGCCGCCTCGCGCGGCGCGGCGTCCGTGAGGATCGCCACGAAGGTGGCCACGGTGCCGACGCCGGCGGTGAAGGAGGCCGCGACGAACGGCGCGTCGCCCTGCGGCAGCATCAGCACGAGGAGCACGGCGGCGATGAGCACCACGACGCAGCCGATGAGGAAGTGCAGCCGGCCGGGTCCCTCGGTCTTGCCGACGCCCATGACCCCGGAGCCGGCGACGAGCAGCAGCGGCAGGGAGGCGAGGCCGAGGGCGACGGCGGAGTGCCGGTCGTCGTACACGCGGGCGCGCACCGAGGCGAGCGCCACCAGCACCAGGCCCGCGGCGCCGGCGAGGATGCCGGGCAGGCCGTGCATGTCGTGCTTGACCGGCTCGGAGAACCAGAGCACGAAGGCCATGAGGGCGAGCAGGATGACGCCCGCGGTCAGGCCCACGCCGCGCATGAGGCCGTCGTTCCAGCTGCGGCGGTCGGTCTGGACCGCGGCGGCGACGGCATCGACGACGTCGTCGAACACGGCGGGCGGCAGCGAGTCCGCGAACGGACGCAGCAGCAGCAACTCGCCGTCGTGGACGCGCTGCTCGGCCAGGGACAGGGTGTCGTCGAGGACACGCCCGTCACGGCGGACCAAGTTGTAACCGGTGGGGGCGGCTTCGTCGGGCGTCTGGCCCGACAGGCGCAGTATCTCGGGATGGATGTCGGAGAGCGGTACGTCCTCCGGAAGTGCCACATCGATCCGGCTGTTCGGCGCCGCCACCGTGACTCTGCAGAATCCCGTCGCTGAGATCGTGCTCACCTGGAGTGGTCCCCCTCGTCCGGTGATGGATGGGTAGAGGTCGGGTCCACGCGGCCGTCCAGGGTCGGACCCCCGTTCCGCGCTTCGCGATCCGTCACCCTACCGGGTACCCCAAGTCCCTTGTCCCTCACCCGTCCCAGTGCCCTGTGACTGTCATGCCCAGTAGGATCGCCACCTGCCTGTGGTCCAATGCCCGCCCCGTGCGGGGGCGGAGCGCGACCGGGACGTGTCATACGGGGGACCGTCGCCACGGGGGCGGCCCGAAACTGCGATTCGCGTGAAGGACTGGTGCATCGGTGAGCGTGGTCGTCATCAAGCGCCCGCCGCGGGTTTACCCGCCGGAGGTGCCGAATGAGGAGGTACGGCTCGAAGCCCCGCCCGAACTGCCACGCGGCGAGGACCAGGGCCTGTTGATGAACCTGCTGCCGATGCTCGGCATGGGTTCGTCGGCGGCGTTCTTCTTCCTGCCGACGGGGTCGGGGACCTCCGGCGGGTTCATGAAGGTCATGGGCGTGCTCATGATGGGCTCCACCGTGGCGATGGTGGTGGCCCAGATCGTGCGCTCCCGCAAGGGGCCGTCGGGGCAGATGGCGGAGGCCCGCCGGGACTACCTGAAGTACCTGGCGCAGATACGCCGCGGGGTGCGCAAGACCGCCCGCAAGCAGCGCGACGCACAGTATTACCTGCACCCCGCGCCCGAACAGCTGTGGGCGCTGGTCGCCGAGGGCTCGCGGGTGTGGGAACGCCGGCTCACCGACCCCGACTTCGCGCAGGTGCGGGTGGGCCTGGGGCCCCAGCAGCTGTCGACTCCGCTGGTGGCGCCGGAGACCGCCCCGGTGGACGAGCTGGAACCGCTGACCGCGCACTCGATGCAGCAGTTCATCGCGGCGCACGGTTCGCTGGACAACCTGCCGCTGGCGGTGGGCCTGCGCTCCTTCTATCACGTGACGGTCTCCGGTGACCCCGACACCGTCTACGGCCAGACCCGCTCCATCGTGGGCCAGCTGTGCTCCCTGCACTCGCCGGAGGACCTGGTCGTCGCCGTCGTGGCGGCGCCCGGCGCGCAGTCGGAGTGGGAGTGGGTCAAGTGGCTGCCGCACGCACAGCACAAGGAGCACGACGGCGCGGGCTCGCGCCGTCTGATATGCGGCGACCTGGGTGAGGTCGAGGAGCTGCTGGCGGACGAGCTGGACGGCAGGCCGCGCTTCAACCGCGAGGGCCAGACGGTGCTGGACCAGCCGCACGTGGTGATCGTGCTGGACGGCGGCGGCGTGCCGGCGGACTCCGTGATCGCCTCCGCCGAGGGCCTGCAGGGCGTCACGATCCTGGAGGTCGTCCCCGGCGAGCTGGACGAGGCGCGTGGCTCGCTGTCCATCCAGGTGTGGCGCGACCAGCTGTACCTGGAGGCCGGGGCCGGCACCTTCACCGGCGTCCCCGACGTGCTGTCCCCCGTACAGGCCGAGTCGCTGGCGCGGCAGCTCGCGCCGCTGCGGCTGGGCGCCGCCGACGCCGACGAACCGCTGCTGGCGAACCTGGACTTCACCGACCTGATGGGGATCGGCGACGCCTCGTCGGTGGACGTCGCGCGGACCTGGCGGCCGCGGACCCTCCACGAGCGGCTGCGGGTGCCGATCGGCCTGGGCGAGACCGGGGAGCCGGTCATGCTGGACGTCAAGGAGGCCTCGCAGGAGGGCATGGGCCCGCACGGCCTGTGCGTCGGCGCCACCGGCTCCGGCAAGTCCGAGCTGCTGCGCACGCTGGTACTGGGACTGGCCGTGACGCACTCCTCGGAGACCCTCAACTTCGTGCTCGCCGACTTCAAGGGCGGCGCGACCTTCACCGGCATGGGCACGATGCCGCACGTGTCGGCGGTCATCACCAACCTGGCCGACGAGCTCACCCTGGTGGACCGCATGCGCGACTCCATCACCGGCGAGCTGACCCGCCGCCAGGAGCTGCTGCGGCAGTCCGGCAACTACGCCAACATCACGGACTACGAGAAGGCCCGCGCGGCGGGCGCGGCGCTCGACCCGCTGCCCTCGCTGATCCTGATCATCGACGAGTTCTCCGAGCTGCTCGCCGCCAAGCCGGACTTCATCGAGATGTTCATCCAGATCGGCCGCATCGGCCGTTCGCTGGGTGTGCACATGCTGCTGGCCTCGCAGCGCCTGGAGGAGGGCAAGCTGCGCGGCCTGGACACCTTCCTGTCGTACCGCATCGGTCTGCGGACCTTCTCCGCCGCCGAGTCGCGCACCGCGATCGGCGTGCCCGACGCGTACCACCTGCCCAACGTCCCCGGCGCGGGCATCCTGAAGTACGGCACCGACACGATGGTGCAGTTCAAGGCCGCGTACGTGTCCGGCACCTACCGGGCGCCGGGCACGAGGACGGCGAGCGGGGCACGCATCGACCGCTCCCCCGTGCTGTTCACCGCCTCGCCCGTGCCCGTGCGCATCGTCACCGAGCCGGAGCCGCAGCCGCGCGCCGGGCAGGTGGACGACGCGCTGGCCGACACCGTGCTCGACGTCATCGTCGGCCGGCTGGAGGGCCAGGGGCCGCCCGCCCACCAGGTGTGGCTGCCGCCGCTGGACGAGCCGTTCAGCGTCGACCAGGTGCTGCCGCCGCTGACGGTGAGCGCCGAGCGGGGTCTGCACGCCGACGGCTACACCGCCACCGGCAAGCTCCAGGTGCCGGTCGGCCTGGTCGACAAGCCCTTCGAGCAGCGCCGTGACGTCATGTACGCGGACCTGTCGGGCTCCGGCGGTCACGCGCTGGTCGTCGGCGGCCCGCAGTCCGGCAAGTCGACGCTGGTGCGCACCCTGATCGCGTCGTTCGCGCTCACCCACACCCCGAAGGAAGTGCAGTTCTACGCACTGGACTTCGGCGGCGGCGGCATGCTCGCCCTCGACGGGCTGGCGCACGTCGGCGGGGTGGCCTCGCGCCTGGACGCGGAGAAGGTCCGCCGTACGGTGGCCGAGGTGCACGGCATCCTCAACGCCCGCGAGGAGTTCTTCCGCACCAACGTCATCGACTCGATGAACACCTTCCGCTCCCGCCGGGCCTCGGGGCACTTCCCCGACCAGCCCTGGGGCGACGTGTTCCTCGTCATCGACGGCTGGAGCACCTTCAAGACCGACTACGAGATGCTCGACCCGGTCATCAACGACATCGCCACCCGCGGTCTGGGCTTCGGCATCCACCTGGTCATCACCGCCACCCGCTACACCGAGATCCGGCCCGCACTGCGCGACCAGGTTCTCAGCCGGCTGGAGCTGCGGCTCGGCGACCCGATGGAGTCCGAGTTCGACCGCAGGCGCGCCGAGAACGTGCCGGTCGGCAAGCCGGGCCGCGGTCTGTCCCCGGAGAAGCTGGACTACCTGGCGGCGCTGCCCCGCGTCGACGCCTCCTCGAACGTGGAGGACCTCTCCGAGGGCATGGCGCAGTTCGTGGCCACGGTCAACGCCAACTGGTCGGGTCCCACCGCGCCGAAGGTGCGGATGCTGCCGACGATGCTGCCGTCGACCGAGCTGCCCAAGGGCGGCGACTTCTCCGACCGCGGCATCGCGATCGGCGTGGACGAACTCACCCTGTCGCCGGTGTTCGTGGACTTCGAGACCGACCCGCTGTTCGTCATCTACGGCGAGAGCGAGTCCGGCAAGTCCTCGCTGCTGCGGCTGATCGCCAAGCAGGTCAGCGAGCGCTACGAGTCCGGCAAGGCGCTGTTCGTGGTCTCCGACTTCCGCCGGGCGCTGCTCGGCCAGGTCCCGGAGAGCCACGTGTACAAGTACTGCGCCTCCGGTCCGCAGCTGCAGGAGGTCATGGAGTCGCTGGCCGGTTCCATGAGCCGCCGGATGCCCGGCCAGGACGTCACGCCCGAGCAGCTGCGCAACCGCAGCTGGTACAGCGAGCCGGACGCCTGGGTCTTCGTGGACGACTACGACCTGGTCGCCACCTCGATGGGCAACCCGATGCAGGTGCTGATGGAGTACCTGCCGTTCGCCCGTGACCTGGGTCTGCGCATCGTGCTGTCGCGCAGCACCTCGGGGGCGTCTCGGTCGTCCTTCGAGCCGTTCCTGACCCGCGTCAAGGAGCTGGGCGCGACCGGTGTGCTGCTCTCCGGCGACCCGGGCGAGGGACCGGTCTTCGGCAACGTCAAGGCGTCCAGGCTGCCCCCGGGCCGTGCGCAGTTCATCACGCGGCGCCGCGGCAACCAGCTCATCCAGACCGGCTTCCTGCCGGAGAGCTGAGCCCGTTCCGGCGCGCGGCGCCGGGACACGCGAGCGGGGGCGGGCCGGACGGCCCGCCCCCGCTCGCGTGTCCGCGTTCAGTCCCGCGGGGCCGGTGGCCGGTAGGCGGGCGGGAGGTCCCGGGGGTCGCGCCGGACGGCGGCCGGGCGGTGGCCGCCGGCCGCCTCGTCCTCCCGGTCGTCCCCGGCTTCCCCTGCTTCCTCCTCGGCCTGCTGCTCGAACCAGCGCCGGGCGCGCTCCTCCTGCGCGGCCCGCTCCTCGGGCGTCAGCCGTTCGTCGGCCCGCTTCAGCTCGGCCAGGCGGTCGCCGATCGCACCGAGGTAGGCGCTGGAGCCCAGTGCCTCGCGCATGCCGAGGCGACCGGAGAGCACCTCCCGCGCCGTCTCCTTGAGCGTGCCGTCCACGGTGGGGTTGTCGGCAAGCGTCCTGAGCGCCTTGTGCAGTCGGCGGGCCTGTGCGGGGTCGTCCGCGACGTCCATCAGGTCCGCGTCGCTGATCTCCTTGCTCATCGGTCCGTTCCCCCGGTCGAGAGTGTGGTGACGGGTGTGCTCATGCCATCGTGCCATCAGAGGCACGCCGCAACCACGGTCAGCGGTCGCGGGCGCCGTCGCGGGTGCGCGGGCCGAGCGGCACGGACACGCTTCGTCAACCTTTCGGCCGTCCTTCCCGGAGCGCTGATCGGAGTTCCTCGATCAGATGTGGCACGGTCTGTCTGAACGATGCCGAAGGAGGCGACGAGCGATCATGTCCTACCCCGAGCCCCGTTACCTCGGAGAACAGGGCGAGATCAGCGCACTGTTCCGCTCCGCCGACACCGCCGCGGACGTGGTCGCGCCTTCGGGCAACCGCACCCACTACCTCGCCACGCACACGACGACGGACGGCGGCTTCGGCCTGTACCGGATCGACATGGGCCCGGGCTCCCCCGGCCCCAGCACCCACTTCCACCGCTCGATCTCCGAGTCCTTCTTCGTCCTCTCCGGGGCGGTGCAACTCTTCGACGGGGAGCGCTGGATCACCGCCCGTCCCGGGGACTTCCTCCACGTGCCGCCGGGAGGACTGCACGCCTTCCAGAACGACTCCGACGAACCCGCGTCGATGCTGCTGCTCTTCGCGCCCGGCGCGCCCCGGGAGGAGTACTTCGAGCGGGCCGGTGAGATGGCGCAGCGCGGGGGCACGGCGTTCCGGGAGTTCCTGCTCCGCCACGACAGCTTCTTCGTGGACCCGCCGCAGGTCGGGCCGGAACCGCTGTGACACACGGGGGCGGCGGTCAGCCGACGCTCTTGTCGATGACGCAGAACCGGTTGCCCTCGGGGTCGGCCAGCACGACGAAGTCCGGGTCCGGGGGGTAGAGGTCCCAGTCGACCCGCCCGGCGCCCAGGGCGACCAGCCGCTCCACCTCCGCAGCCTGTCCGGCGGCGTCGTCCGCGTACAGGTCCAGGTGGACCCGGGGGTGCTCCTGGACCGGGGTGTCGCTGGTGCCGAGCGCGATCCCGGGTCCCGCCGCTCCCGCAGCGGGCACCAGCACCGCCCAGTCGTCCTCCGCCCGCACCTCGCCGTCGCGGGGCACGTAGCCGAGGGCGGCGCCCCAGAAGGCCGCGGCGCGCCGCACGTCCGTCACTCCGAGCACGATCGTCCCGAGGGTCAGCATGCGTCGATTGTGGCAGCCGGCGCCGGACCCGGACGGGCCTGCCGGGATGGGGACATGGCCCGCGTCACCGTCGCCCGCACCGCCGGCCTGGACGCCGCCGTGCTCGGCGCGGCGCGCTCGCTGCCGGACGCCGCCTTCGAGGGCGACCTGTCCGACGCCGGCTGGGAGCACGCCCTCGGCGGCATGCACGCGCTGGTGTGGGAGGACGGCGGCCTCGCCGGGCACGCCGCCGCGCTGATGGACGCCCTGGAACGGCTGGTGCGCGGCGCCCACGGCCTGGGGCGCCGGCCGCCGCCGACGGAGCCGCCGCCTTCTGCGCCGCACGCGGCTGGCTGCCCTGGCGCGGCCCCACCGCGGCACTGACGCCGGACGGTGTCGTCCGCACCCCCGGGGACGACGGTTGCGTGCTCGTGCTGCCCGGGCCCGCCCCGCTCGACCTGTCCTGCCCGCTCATATGCGACTGGCGCGACGGCGACCTGTGGTGACCGCGGCCGGCGTCACGGGACGTACAGCTCCAGGCGCCAGTCGTTGCAGCGGATGGGGTGCCCCGGCGGGTACTCGAAGTCGCACTCCTCCACCAGCGTGAAACCGAGCTTGCGGCAGATCGCGTTCGAGGGATGGTTGTCGACCTTGGGGAAGGCGTGCAGGAAGCGCGGGCCCTTCTCGGCCGCCGCCCGGGCGATGACGGCCGCCCCGGCGGCCGCGGCGACCCCGCGCCCCTGGAACTCGGGCAGGACGCCCCAGCCGGTCTCGTACACCGTCCCGCCGCGCCAGGACTTCTCCCAGTAGCCGATGCTCCCGGCCGGGACCCTCTCGGGCAGCAGCACGATGCTGAACATCCCGCCACCGCCCTCGCCTCCGCTCGCCAGGTACCGCTCGTGCCGGACGAGCAGTTGCTCCTCGGTCTCGGGGCCGCCGAGGTGGCGCATCATCCCCGGCGCGTTCGCCCGGCGCAGCAGGTCGAGGTCGCCCTCCGCCCACGGCTCGATCCGTACCTGCGCTGCCATCTTCCGCTCCCTCGTCGCTCCTGCCGATCACACCACACGGGTCGGACACCGCCACCGATGAGTTCCGCCGGCCCGGCCGGTCCTACCTCCCGGAGCCGTTCCGCAGTGGCCCGGCCCGACCAGGAAGGCAGCATCATGAACGACATCACCATTACCCGGGTCTTCGACGCCCCGCTCGCCAAGGTGTGGAAGGTGTGGACCGAGCCGGAGTACTTCGCCCAGTGGTTCGGCGCCCCGCTGCCCACCGTCGCCAGCGACGTCCGCCCGGGCGGCGCCTGGCGCGCCACCATCACCACGCCGCAGGGCGAGATGCCGCTGAGCGGGGTGTACCGCGAGGTGGAGCTGCACAAGCGCCTGGTGTGGACGATGGACGTCCCCGGCGCACCCGAGGTCGTCATGGACGCCACCTTCACCGACCGCGGGGACAGGACCGAGGTCGTCTACCACCAGCCCGGGGTCCCCGAGGAGCACTGCGCCACGGCCGAGGCCGGGGCCAACCACATCCTGGACAGCTTCACCTCCGTCCTGACGAAGTCCTGAAGGGAGGGCGGACGGACGTGACGGAGACGACCTTCGTCCTGGTCCCCGGGGCGGGCGGCGGCACCTGGTACTGGCACCTGCTCGTGCCGGAGCTGCGCCGCCGCGGCCACGCCGCGGTCGCGGTGGACCTGCCCACCGCGGACGACTCCGCGGGCCTGCAGGAGTACGCCGACGCGGCCGTCGCCGCCGCGGGCGACCGTGCGCCGCTGGTGCTGGTCGCCCAGTCGATGGCCGGCTTCAGCGCGCCCCTGGCCTGCGAACGGCTCGGGGACCGGCTCGTCCTGCTCGTCCTGGTCAACGCGATGGTCCCGGTCCCCGGCGAGACCGCCGGGGACTGGTGGGCCGCCACCGGCCAGCCGGAGGCCCGGCGCGCCCTCGACCTCGCCGAGGGACGTCCGGTGGACGGGGAGTTCGACCCCCTGGTCACCTTCTTCCACGACCTTCCGCGGCCCGTGGCGGACGAGGCCCTCGCCCAGGGGAACCGGCAGTCGGACACCCCGTTCGGCGTGCCCTTCCCGCTGCCCGCCTGGCCGCAGGTGCCCACCCGCGTCGTCGTGGGCCGCGACGACCGGCTGTTCCCCGCCGCCTTCCAGCAGCGGGTGGCCCGGGAACGGCTCGGCGTCGAACCGGACGTCCTGCCGGGTGGGCACCTGGTGGCGCTCGCCGACCCGGGCGGACTGGCTGACCTTCTGGTGGGCTATCTGCCCTGCTGAGGCAGCGACCGGCGAAGGTGCAGGGCGCCGGGGCTCCACGGGTCCCGCCCCGTGCCGCGTACCTCCGCCGTCCAGCCCTCCGCGGCGGCGACGGCGGAGGCGCGGTCCGGGCCCGCACCACGGAAGAGCCGGGCGGGGACGGTGACGGCGAGCACGGCCCCGCCGTCGGCGTCCCGCGCCCGGTGGGCCGCGGGCCGGCGCTCGGCGGCGGCGATCCGGGCGCGGATCCGCTCGGTCGCGTACGCGTCCCACCGGGCGGGTCGGCGGCCCACTCGAGCCGGAACCGGGGCCAGGTGAGGGCGCCGCGCCACGGGTTGAGCCACGCGAGCGGCGGGTTGGCCCCCGCGGACGCGAGCGCGACGAACAGGCCCAGGGCGAGCGCGACGACGGCCCACAGCGGCAGCCAGAGCCACTGCAGGACGAACTGCGCGAGCAGCCCGGGCCTGTTCCTGCGCGGGGCGGCGAGGAGGGGCGGGGCGGTCACGCGGTGCCGTGCGAGCGGTGGACCACGGCCTGCGCGTACGCCACCCGTACGTCCAGCCGGTCCGTCCGCACCTTGTACCGCTCGGACATCCCGTAGTACTTCAGCGACGCCGGCGAACCGGCCCCCTGCCGCCAGGCCGTCCGGACGGGCAGCGACCAGGCGGAGTCACCGGTGCCGCCGACCGCCCAGAACAGGTTGAGGACGAGCCACAGCGGCGACAGCAGCACGAACACCACCCACGAGGTCGTCGTCCCGCCGTGCCCGGCGAGCACCCGGCCGCCCGGCAGCCTGATCTCCCAGCGCGGCCGCCACCGCGCCCGCTTCGCCGGGGTCCCCAGCTCGCCCAGTTCCTCGCCGCCCGGCCCGAGCACCGACAGCCGCCCGCCGGACGACTGCCCGCCCACCGGCCGGACGACGTAGCCGAGCGTCTCCCGTCCGGCCAGGTCCCGGTACATCGCGAACCGCGGCTTCGCGTCGGCCCCGGAGCCGCCGGCGGGAGCACCGTGCCCGACGTACACGGTCTCGCCGCCCCGCCGGGGACGGATGACCTTCTGCAGCTTGAAGCCGGCCTGCCGGCGCTCCTGTTCGGAGGGCGGCCGTACCTGGAACGAAACGACACTCATCCGATCACCTCCTGTCCTGTGTCACCCGAAGACGGAGCGGACGTCTCCACCCGCGCCGGGCTGCTCCGGTGGGCCTGCGGGGGCGCCGCCGGAAGTGCCGCGGTCGCGTGCGAAGTGCACGCTCCCCCCGATCTCGGACATCAGCGAGACGTACACGGGCAGGTCCGCCAGGCTCGGGGTGCTGAGCGAGAAGACGACGAGGTAGCCGCCGAACGGCGACGGCACGTAGAGCTCGATGTGCAGGAACGCGAAGGGGGCCGCGATCTGTTCGCCGTCGACCTCCGTCGCGTGGAACGACACCACGGCGGGACCGCACTCCAGGTCCACCTGGTGGACGTCCCGGTGCGGCTCCAGCGAGAGCATCTCGTGCAGCGCCGCCGCCGCGATCCCCGGGTCGCCCGGCTCGACCTCCTCGATGCGCACCAGCAGGTTGGCCGTGCTGATCCGGTCGTCCTCGGTGGCGAACAGGCCGAGGGCCGCGTGCAGGACCCCGTCGGCGTCCAGCGACCCGGCGACCTCGCGGTACACCGCGGCGGTGGCCTCCCGCTGGAAGTCGGTGCCGCCCGGCCAGATGCGCGCGGCCAGTTCGGCCACCTGCGCGTCCAGGGCGTCGGGCGGCAGGTGCAGCGGGATCTCGTGGAAGACGTCCGGGGACTCGAACTCGACGAGCACGCCCGGCGCCTCGTGGAGCGACGTGCTCATCAAAGCCTCCCGGCCGCAGGCGTGTCCGAATTGTTGAACATGTTGTAGACGCCGGTCACGATACCGGGAGCCTGCTGCGCGACCTGCGGTCCCTTGGCCCACCATGACATGGGGTCGAGCGTGCCGTCGGCCCGGATGGCCGCGCCGAGGGAGTTCTTGACGCTCTGCGGGGCGAACTTCTCCACCGCCCAGCTCAGCGCCTTCTCCTTGGCGGAGGATCCGACGGTGTCCAGGACGTGGTTGTCCCAGGCCATCTTCATGCGGTTGCCGAAGCCCTCGGCGCTGACCATCTTGCTGCCCGGCAGTGCCTCCCGCCGCAGCAGGCCGACCTTGCCCTCCAGCTTCTCGACCGTGTAACCGGCGTTCTTCAGCGCCCGGATCTTGGTCACGTGCTCGATGGAGGCGATGGTCCTGCCGTTCACCTTGTAGAGCTTCATCGGGATCTTGACGCCCTTCATCGCGACCTTCCCCAGCTTGCCGATGGGGATGACGCCCAGACCGTCACCGATCAGGTCCATCGCGCTGACGTCCGCGCCGCCCAGTTTCGCCGCCCCGTGCGTGGCCAGGGCACCCAGCGACAGCGCGCCGCCCGCGAGCGCGAAGGCACCGGAGAGCGGCGGGCACCAGAGGGTGAGCAGGGAGAGGACGCCCATCACCGTCGAGGCGATGCTGAGCCAGTCACCGATCTGCTTGAGCAGGTCGGCGTGCTCGACGCACCAGTTCTGGATGCTGTGCCCCAGCTTGGTGAACGCGTCCGCCAGTCCTTCGAAGAACCCCGTGTCGGGCGCCTTGTCGTTGGCCTTGCGCAGCCGGTCCGCGATGCCCCGGGCGTCGGACTGGTGGTGCTCCAGCAGCTCCTCGGCCCGCTTGATGATGTCCTCGAGCTCCTGCTGCGCCTTCTCCAGCTGCTTCCCCGCGGAGTCGAGTTCCTTGCCCGCCTGGTTCAGCCGGTTCGACGCCGCGTCGATCTTCGCCTGGGCGTCGGCGAGTTCGCTCTGCGTCGCGTAGTACTGGCCCGCAAGGCGCAGCGCCGGGTCCGCGGCCGCCTGGTTGTAGGCGGCCGTCGCGCGGTCGTAGGTGCCCTGCCCGGTCTTCTCCCGCTCCTTGGCGGCCTTGGCCTGCGCCTCGTACTCCCGGGCCTTGTGCTGGTACGCCGCCAGCTTCGAGCGCCACGACGACAGCTGGAGCGAGGCCTCGCGCAGTGCGTCCCGGCTGTCGCTCACGTAGCGCGGCAGGTCGCCGACCTTCTCGGCGAAGGCGCTCGCGGCCTCGCCCTCCCAGGTCTTGCCGCCCTTGGTGATCCCGGTGAGCGTCGTGTAGGCGTTGTCCAGGCCCGTCGCGGCCCGCGAGAGCTTGGAGGTGAGGTCCTCGACGCTCTCCAGCTTCCCCGGTGCCGGGTCGAAGCCTATGGAGGGGTATTCCACCGCCGTCATCGCGCACCTGCCGTGGGCCGCGCCTCGGGGGACGGGGAGGGCGTGGGCTTCGGCGCCGCTCCCTGCGTCATGGCGTCGCGGATCGCCTGCTCCGTGGCCTCGTAGTTGTCCTTGGTGGCCTTGAGCTTCTCCTCGATCTGCTGCGTGCCGTCCGCGATCTTCTCGATGGCGTTGTCCCAGCTGTCGTGGAACTCGTCGCAGGCGTTGTCCAGCGCCTCGCTGCCGGTGCTCTTCGGACCCACGTCCTTCAGCGCGTTGAGCGCCTTGCGCATGTCGTCCTGACTGTCGTGCAACTGCTTCAGCAGCCGGTCGAGGTCCTGGACCTCGACCTTGAAGTGGTCACCCAATGTGTGTCCCCCGCGTGGACCGCCCGCCGTGCTTCAGCACCAGGGGCGGTGGTTTCAGCCGACCCACCGAGGCTACCGCTCCCCCACGTGCCGCTTCACCCCCTCCCGGGTGCTCCCCGCAGGATCTCTACGTGCCCCGACGCGGGCACGGTGTGCGCGGGTTCCTCACAGGACGCAGGGCGCCCGGTGCGCCCCGGACGTGATCCGGTATGTTCGGGTGCAATTGGCATGTCCTCGCTTAGGCGATGGCACGGTTCCGGAGTCGGGGGACCGCACGCACGGCGGACGTGCCGGGATCGCAGTCAACGGGGATGGGACAAAGGGATGAGCACTCCCTTCGACGGTTCACAGGGCGGCGGAGCCACGCGGATGCGGCTGAACTCCGTTCCCGCGGATCCGGGAGGCGGCGGTACGTCCGCCGGGACGACGAAGGTCGACACCCAGCGCCTGGACGAGGCCGCCAACGCGCTGGTCGAACTGCGCGGTGACACCGAGAACGTCGACAACCAGGCCGACGAGGACACCCTCGGGGCCGTCACGGGCCTCAACAAGCACACCGCTCCGGGTCCGCCCGACGGGGGCTCCTGGGCCACCGCGGGCTCCCTCATGAGCATGGACGTCCGCTGGGGCGACCAGGTCCTCAACCTCAAGCGCATGCTGCAGGACATCAGCGACAAGCTCCACACCAGCACCGGCCACTACACCCGCACCGAGCAGGAGGAGCAGGCCCGCCAGGCCTCGCTCCACACCCCCTTCGGCTAGGCCGTGTCGTCAAATGAGCGCCGGCCGCCCGGAGGGCGGGCCCAGCGGCGTCTGGTGCGGTGCATCGCAAGGCGGAGAGTCGTCCTCGTAGTGGGCTACTCGGACGATTCGACAACGCAGCGTGGGGGCACCCCCGGCCGAAGGCTGGGGGAGTGCCGTGCCTGGGGGCACCTCCCAGCGCCAGCTGGGGGAGCGTCGCTGGGCAGGCGGGCATTTGACGACACGGCCTAGGGCCCGCCCTCCGGCCCGGGACGCCCGGGCCACGTGGCACGGCCGCAACGCACACCCATACCCGTCCGCAGGGACGGACAGGAGCTGACGCACACATGGTGTCCATCCCCTACCTCGACAAGGCCGACCTCGGGCCGCTGTCCGACGCCGCCGCCTCGTGGGGCGCGCTGCCCGCCAAGTACGAGGCCCTCCAGCGCGAGTTCGAGCAGCGCGTGATCGACCACCTCAAAGGCCACTGGGAGGGCGACGCCGCGACCGCGGCCTTCGCCACCATGGGCAAGGCCCGCACGGAGTACGAGAACGCCGCCACCGAGGCCGGCCGCGTCGCCAAGCTGCTCAAGGACGCCCACACCGAGTTCGCCGCGTACCAGAAGCAGCTCCACACCCTCCTCGACGAAGCCCGGGCCGACAGCTTCCACGTCTCCGAGGACGGGGCGATCAAGGACGTCGACTCCCGCTGGGACAGCCCGACCGCCTCCGCCTCCCCGGGCTTCGCCGCCGAGCGCAAGGACAAGCTGGACTCGCTCTCCTCACGCCTGACGCGCGTGCTCGAACTGGCCACCGCCGCCGACGAGGCCGCGAGCGCCGCCCTGGAGCGCGACGCCAACGGCGACAGCCGGTCGTTCAACACCAGCGTCTACACCAGCCTCGACGCCGTCGAGGCCGACCAGGCGGCCGCGCTGATGACGAAGAAGGGGCGGCTGTCCGACGCCGAGCTCACCAAGCTCGACCTGCTGCTCTCGGCGAACAAGAACGACCCCGAGTTCTCCCGGCAGTTCGCGGTGAAGACCGGCGGCGAGAACATGCTCGCCAAGTACAACGAGATCGTCACCCCGCCCGCGGGGACGCACCTGTCCAAGAGCGAGCTCGCCCGGCTCAAGGACATCCAGAAGAACCTGGGCACCACCATCGGAACGGCCACCACCTCCGACGACCGCGCCGGCCGCCCAGACCCGGCCGTCACCAAGTTCCAGGACGACCTGCTCGAGGCCGGCCGCCGCGATTTCAACGCCAACCCCACCGAGACCCCCTACGGCCTCAGCGGCTACCAGCTGACCAGCAGCCTGATGAGCCACGGGAAGTGGGACAAGGACTTCCTCCAGGCCTACGGCAACGACCTCATCACCGCCGAGACGAACGGCACCAACGGCGGCCAGAACCCGGACGCCTACTGGACCGGCAACATGACCCGTTCCCTGGGACCGGCGAACATCGGCGCGCTCGACCCCATGACGGGCTTCATGGACGCCCTGGGCCACAACCCGGCGGCCTCCACCGAGTTCCTCTCCTCCGAGTCGGAGGTCAACGGCGAGAAGGTCGACCACCTCGACTACCTGATGAAGGACCGCCACTGGCCGGAAGGCGCGGGCTTCACCGGCGACCCGAAGAACCCCAGCGGCTACGACAACCTTGGGCACGCCCTGGAGTCGGCGACCACGGGGCACCCGTACGACACCAGCCCCTCGGCGGACACCCCGGCGCACAACGCGGCCCAGGCCCGCCTGATGGAGGAGGTCGTCCACTCCGTCTCCCAGGACTCCGAGCTCGCCCACGACGGGATGCAGGACAGCCTCGGCCGGATGGCGGGCGAGTACATGCCGGACATCCACCAGTCCCTGACGAACGACCGCTCGGGGAACCGGGACCAGTTCTACCCGATCGAGGGCACCGCGGCGGACCTGAGCGAGCAGGACACCTCCCGCTTCCTCATGACCGTCGGAAAGGACCCGGACGGCTACGCGGCGGTCAACCTCGCCGAGAGCGCGTACACCTCCAACCTCATCGACTACCACCTGCAGCACCCCGAAGCGTTCGACGGGTCCACGGACACCGCGCTGCGGGAGATCGCCAGGTCCTCCGGCGAGGTCCAGGGGAGCATCGCGATCGGCCGGCGCGAGTCGGACATCGGCGACGCCGTGGAAGCCGACAAGGCCTACAACGACGCCATGGGGAGGGCCGGCAGCTACGCGTCCGGGATCGTGGGCACCGGCATCGGTGTCGGCACGTCCTTCATCGCCACACCTGCCGTCGGCGCGGGCGTCGGCGGCGTGGCGACCACCGTCACCGGGGACCTGATCAACCAGATCGTCAGCGGTTCCGAACGGGACACCATGGGCAACGCGGTGTACTCCAGCGGCACCGACTGGGAGGACGCGAAGTACTCCACCACCGCGGTCCTCCAGGACGCCTACCGGAACTCCGCGCAGGCCCAGGGACAGGGCCACGTCGCCGACTACCAGAACATCCTGGCCAACGAGGTCGAGGTGGGCTTCCACTCCGCCGACAGCAACCTGGACGGCTACGGGCAGGACAAGAGGGGAACCGGGCAGGGCTGACCACCGGGCCCCGGAGGGGCCCGGCCACCACGACGGACACCGCCGACACGGTCGGCCCAGGCATCGCGGACAGGGATTACGGCACATGAAGTGGAACGACCGGATTTCGCTCCGGAAGAACGGCAGGCGCAAGCTGCTCGTCTCAGCGGTGACGCTCGTCGCCCTGGGCGCGGGATGCTACGGATTCCAGCTGCAGTACCCGGCCGCGAAGGCCGGCCGGGCCTGCGGCGGGATGCTGCCGGTCGACCCGGTGCTGGACCTCGCCGGGAAGTCCCGGATGAGCCTGTTCGGCGGGGGCTTCGACGTCGGCAGCCGGCAGTTCGACGTGTCCGACGACGTGAAGGAGCCCGCGGGCCTCGCCGTGCGGTGCGACGTCGGTGGCGTCGAGATATCCGTCGAGACCACGGCGGGCGCCCTCAATGCCTTCGGCGTCTACACGTTCCAGGACGAGCAGGAGTCGCTCCCCGTGCCCTTGGACGCGGGCTGGCAGGGCTTCATGCTCACCAAGGACGCCGGAGCGACCGCGTCCGTGGTGCTCGGCTGCAAGAACTGGGCGCCCGACGAAGGCGGCGGGATACTCGTGACGGCCGCGTCCCCGTCCGGCACCGAGGTCACCGACGACGTGCGCCTCGCCCTGGCCCGCACCGTGACCCGGACTGCGCAGCGAGCGGCGGACAGCACCGGGTGCGCGGCGGAGCCGGGTGACGCGGCCAAGCTGACGGCCCCGGCGGCGTCCGCCACCACCGTGCCGGCCGCCGAGGCCGAGGGCACCTGCAAGGGGCTGACCTCCGCCACCGAGGTACGCGAGACACCCGCGGAGGCAGCGCCGGTGGAGGAGTGCGTGCTCTCGGGCCACCTGCAGCTGGCCGCCGCGTACGGCCCCTTCAACGACAACTCCCAAGCCGTCATGAACGGCGCCTACGGGGGGCACGACAAGCCCTCGGGAGCCGACGGCACGTCGGTGTGGACCTCGGCCACCTGCCCGGGGGCCCTGGGCATCGGCTACTTCCACGCGTCGCCGGTCGACGGGAGCGACCGGCGCTTCACCTCGAAGCCGCTCACCGCCTCCGAGCGGGCCGATCTGCAGCGCTTCGCCGAGCAGTCGGCCGCGCGCCACGGCTGCGACAGCCCCGGGAAGCTCTCCTGACGGCCCCGCTTGCTCGCTCTGCGGACAGCGAGAAGGACGGCACGGCGCAGCCCCGCGCTTGCTGCGGGAAAGGTCGCTTTCAGGCCCCGGCTACTGGTTCGACCACTGCTGCCCCGGGCCCTGCGGCTGCTGCTGGTAGGGATTGCCGCCCTGGCCCGGATACTGCTGCTGGTGCGGCGGCTGCCCGTACTGCGGCTGGCCGTTGCCGCCCCAGCCGGAGGGCGTTCCGGGCCCGCCCGGGCCGTCGTCGTTACGCTTGCCACGGCGTGCGACCTTGACGATCAGCAGGATGACGAGTGCGAGGACCACGAGCGCGACGAGACCCACCCCGACGAGGATGATGACCCGCTTGGACTCGGCCGTAGAGGACGACGAGTCGTCGTCGCCGGCCGCCGCGTTGTTCGACGGCTGGGCCGTGTCCGCGTTCCCCGTGCCTCCCTTGAGGGACTCAGGGACGGACAACGGCCCGTTCTTCGGCCCCGCCGGGATGTCCTCCTTGAGAGCGGCGAGCGGCTGGATGAAGCCGTAGCCGTAGCGCTCGTCCGGGAGGGAGATGCTCTTGGCGGAATCCGGCAGGCCGGCGGTCTTCGTCAGCCGATTGGCGATCTGGCCGGCGGTGAGGTCGGGGAACTTGGAGCGCAGGAGGGCGGCGGCCGCAGAGACGAAGGCCGTGGCATCCGAGGTTCCCGTGCCCGACACGTAAGCCGTGTCCGACTTGTTGCCCGCGGAGACGATGGACGTCGCCGGGGCGCTGAGGAGGGCGCTCGGGCCGCGATTCGAGTCCTCCCAGATGGTGCCGTCGTTCTTGACGCCTCCGACGGCGACGACGCCGGGATAGTTCGCCGGGAACTCGACGCCCTGCCCGTTGTTGCCGGTGCTCGCGACGACGAGAACATCCTTCTGGAACGCGTACGCGATCGCGTCCGCCTCGGCCTTCTCGTCATTGGCGCCGGGACCGCCCTGCGAGATGTTGATCACCGACGCCCCGTGGTCCACGGCATAGCGAATGGACCCCGCGAATCCGTCCGGCCGCAGGCCGATGTCCCGGATGTCGAGGATCTTGGTTTCCGGAGCCAGGCCCATGACCCCGTCGGACGAACCGGGACCGTGGCCGTGACCGGCGATGATCGCGGCCATGCTCGTGCCGTGGGAGTCACCGTACTTGGGCGTGGTGGCGCCTCCGTCGACGAAGTCCTTCCCCTGGATCACGTTGCCTTTGAGATCCACATGGTCGGCGTACACGCCCTCGTCGATGACGGCGACAGTGACGCCCTCGCCCTTGGAGATCTTCCAGATGGCCTGGGCATCGAACGCCTCCAGGGGCCATTGGTCCTCCCTGGTCTGGTCCGCGGCAGCGCCCGGTGCGGACACCAGGACCAGTGCGCCGGCAAGCACTGCCCCGCTCACCGCGCGAAACGTCCGTGTGAAGCCCATCCCTGTCTGTCCTCTCTCAGGCAGTGTGGGGGCGTAGCTCAGCCGGCTACGCCCCCACACCTTTCCACATGCACTGATGCACCGGTCGGCCAAGGGTGATTACTCGATGACCCGCGGAGCGTTGTTGCGTTCGGGCGTCCAGGTCTCCTCGTCCTCGACCAGGTAGTCGGGACGCTCGCCCTCGCGGCGCTCTTCCTCTTCCGTCCGATCGGTCTGGCCGCGGCCCATCATGCGGTTCGCGCCCCTGCCGGTGTTGCCGCCGCTGCCGGCACCCGCCGCGCCGCGGCTCCTGTGCAGGCCCGATCCGCCCGGCGTACCGCGGGTGCCCGAACCGGTGCCCTTGGCGGCACCGACCACACCGCCGCCACGACGGGCGAGGCTGCCGCCGCGGCCGGCGGCCGCGCCGCCCCTGCCACCTGCACCCGCGCCGGCGCCGCCTGCGCCGGGCATGCCGCCACGACCTGCCGCTCCGGCGGACCCGCCGGCTCCGGCGGACCCGCCACGGGCGCCCGCTCCACCACGTGCACCGAGCCCGGCGCCGGCCACGCCGCCGGGGAGTCCGCCGGCGGCCCCACCGGGACCACCGACCGCGCCACCGACACCACCACCGACGCCACCGCCCGCTCCGCCCACGCCACCGCCGACGCCGGCAGTTCCGCCGCCCGGGCCGGAGATGCCGTCGATGGCCGTGCCGACCTGGGGCTTGGTGCTCGTGACGGGCTTCTGCACGCCTCCGGTGATGCCGGACTCGCGCGGCGGCTTCACCTGCTGCGACGGCCTGACGTTGCCGGTGGTGCCCCCCGTCGTGCCACGGCTCGGGGCCGCCGTCTTGGGCCGGGACACCTCCGTGGGTATCGGAGCGGGAACCGGAGCGACGCCTCCCGGATCACCCGGATAGTCGTCGTGGTCGTCCCTCCTCGCCGGCGGCACCTTCTTCCACGACCCCATGGTCGACGTCTGCAGGGTGTACGCCTGGGCCAGCGTCTCCATCTTGGCCGCCATCTGCAGTTGGCGCTCTTTGCCCTCGGAGAGGTTTCCGGCGTGGTTGTCCAGGGCCTTCTGCGCTCCCTGGTTGTTCCGGATCTCACCGCGCCAGTTCTCGTCCCGGCTGCCGAGGTTGCCGACCGCGTCGGCCTTGGAGGCGAGCCACCCCGGCTTCTCGATGGCGTCGACCTCGGGCTTGATCCTGGCCAGGACGTCGCCGGCGTGCTTCATCGCCGTGGAGGTGTAGTCGGCGTACGTCGCACAGTCGTTGATGCTCTTGCTGATCTGCTGCGCCTTCGTGCGGAAGGCCTGCGCCGCCGGGCCCTCCCAGTGGGCCATGATGTGTTCGACCGCCTTGTCGAACTGGGCCTTCGCGCTGTCCGGGTCCCGAGCGAGGTCGCCTGCGACTCGCTTCCAGCCATCGGCCACGCGCAGCACGGTGTCCGGCTGCGCGTTGGCGAGCATGGCCTTCATCTGGTCCATGTCCGTGTCGGTGGCGAACGGGGTCTTCACCACACCGAAGTACGGTCCGTACATGTGCTGGTAGTCGTAGTCGATCTGGTCGTTCTCACCCATGGTTCACAGCCCCCTCGTCGATCCTCGCCACGTTCCCGTCCACCCACCGTCAGCCGCCGGCCATGCCCGTCTGCGTGTCGTACTCCGCGTCGGAATAGGCGCCGTGGACCTTCTTGGTGTTCTTTCCGAAGTCGTCCATGACGCTGTGCAGAAAGTCGATGACGTCCTGGATGTGCACCTTCATCTCGTCGTGGGCCTTGGCAAGTTCGCTCGCCTCGATGAAATCGCCACTCCCGAGAGCGCCGTCCGGAAGGTGCGTCCCGTTGACGGCGCAGGACTTCACTCCGCCCATGCTGCTGAGCACGCCGTTGAGCTTGGTGATCGTGTCCTCAAGCTCACTCAGATCGACCTTGTACTGGTCACTCATCGTGTCGCTTCCCCGTTCCTACTCATGTGTTGATCCCTCGCTTGCGACGCCAGTCGCCCAGCACCACGCCACCGCCCACCAGCAGCGCGACACCGCCGATCGCGCCGCCGACCGTGTAGACGGCGTAGCGCTCGGTGCGTTCCTGGGGGCTCTCGCCGAGGATGACGGTCGCCGCCTCGATCTTCTCGTGGGCCCCGGCGTTGACGACGGGGTCCGGCGTCGGGGCGTCCTTCGGGGTGGTGGCGTCGTCGTTGACGGCGGCCACGGGGTCGATGACGCCCCAGCCGACGAAGTCGTCGCGGCCGGGCTTGCTGCGGTCCGCGGTCTGCTCGATCTGGGTGATGACCTGGCGGTAGGTCCAGTCGGGGTGCTTGGCCCGGATGAGGGCGGCGACGCCGGAGACGTACGGCGCGGAGAAGCTGGTGCCCTGGTCGATGCAGTGGCCGCCGTAGGGGACGGTGGAGACCATGTCGACGCCGGGGGCGGCGACGCCCACGAAGGAGCCGGGCTGCGAGAAGTTGGCGCGGGCGTTGTCGCGGTCGGAGGCGCCGACCGCCAGGACGCCGTCGTAGGAGGCGGGGTAGGTCAGCTTCTCCTGCCCGCCCGCGCCGTCGTTGCCGGCGGAGGCGACAATCAGGGCGTCGCGTTCCTGGGCGTACTTGACGGCCTGCTCCAGCGCGGAGTCGGGCGGCATCGCCGTGGCGGTGTCCTGCGAGATGTTGATGACCTTGGCGCCGGCGTTCGCGGCGTGCTTGATCGCCTCGACCATGGTCTTGACCGTGCCGCCGCCCTGGTTGTCGTTCTGGCGGATGGCGAGGATCGACGCGCGCGGGGCGATGCCGACGAAGCCGGTGTCCTTGGAGGGCCGGGCGGCGATGATGCCGGCGACCTTGGTGCCGTGACCGACCGGGTCCTTGGCGCCGTCGTTCGGGTCCTTGCGCTCGATCAGGTCCTTGCCCACGCCGAACTTGACGGCGGTGGCGAGCTGCCTGTTGTTCTTGTCGACGCCGGTGTCGATGACGGCGACGACCACCCCGAGGCCCTGGGTGTCCTTCCACAGCTGCTCCAGGACGATGCGCTGCAGCGACCAGGGCGTGCCCTTGATCACGTCGGACGGGAACGAGCACTGGGTGTCGTCGATCTGGAAGCGCTCGCTGTCGCCGTCGTCGGCGAGGACCGTGCGTACGTCGCCGGCGGACGACGCCGAGGCGACGCCGGCGGCCGGCAGGCCGAAGGCGGCGAGCGCCGCTGCTGCGGCGATGGCGGCGGTGCGCCTCACGGCGTGCGATCCCACTGGTGTTCCGTCCTCCCGTTATGTGCGGTTCGTGGTCAAACCGCCGACGAGGGCGAGCACGTACGTCGCCGTACACGCCCGCCCTCATCACCTGTCACGCGGCCAGGCGCGCGATCAGCCCCAGATCTGCCGGTTCTTGTTCTCGGTGGCCTGGTAGCTCTGCGCGGCCGTGTCGAGGGCACGGGCGATGGCCTCCAGCGTCTGGTGCATGGACGCGGCGCGCTGGTCCCACTCGGTCTGCTTGGTGCGGTAGGCCTCCTGCGCGGAGCCCTCCCACGTGGTCGCGATCTTCTTCACGCCGGCCTCGAGGTCGTCCAGCTGGCGCTTGATGTTGTTGGCCGTCGTACGCACGTCGGTCGCGGCCTGGGAGATGGTCTGGAAATTGACCAGGATCTGCCCGGACATGTGATGTCTCCTCAGATGTTGGATTCGGAAAGCTCGTCCGGCCGGCGCGGCGTCAGGTCACCGCGCGGGGACGGTCATCCGAACGGGTTGCTTCCCTGCGCCGAGATGCTCTGGATGGACGCGCGCTGCTCCTCCTCGGAGGCGGAGTAGTTCTTGGTGCTCGCGTCCACAGCTTCCTTGATGTCGCCCAGGATCTGATTGATCTTGTTGGCGTCCTCGTTCACCTGCGACTGCAGGTTGTTGTACGCCGTGGCGGCGGAGCCCTTCCACCCCGAGGTGATCGTGTCGATCACGGTCTGGAGGCGGCGGATCTCGCCCTGGATCGAGGAGTTGACCGTGGAGATGCGGTTGCTGAACGCAACCATCTCCTCCTCGGTCATGGTGAACTGCTGTCCAGCCATGTCTGGCGTCCCCCATGAGACGTAGAAGATCGGATTCGTCGCACATCGGAAGATGTGGTCGGTCTTCAACTCTAGCCAATAGCAGTGACAAGGCGAACAGGTACCCGGTTCCGTATCGGGATCCTGACCTTCATCACCAAACCCTCACGTTGCCACGGGTGTTGATGGCTTGGCCAATGGATTGTCAAATGCTCAATCAATACCCGTGAAGGTCCGTGGAAATACCAGTTCAGGAGCCCTGCGCCTGCTTCGCCGCGTTCACGTCGAGCGTCGGCCCGCTCGCGAGGAGGTCCGACCAGATCCGCGGCACCGGCACCGGGGAGTTCTTCGCGTAGCCGAGCTTGGTCTGCACGACGCCGACCGCGTCGTCCTGCTTGGCGGCGCCGCCGCTGTCGCTGTCGCCCGTCGTCGGCACCGAGTAACGCAGTCCGGTGTCGGTGACCAGGAAGATGGACCCGATGCGCTTGTCGGTACCGTCGTACGCCTTGTAGAAGAGGCCGCTACCGGGCGAGACGTAGGTGTTCGTACCGCTCTGCGCCACGTCCCGGGGGAACTTCTTCCCGGCCCACATCGTCATCGCCGGCTTCTTGGTCACCTTGTCGTCGACACCGCTGTACACGCTGCACGCGACGCTGCGACCGTCCTTCTCGTCCTGGGTGTTGGCCTGCGTGACCGCCTTCTCCGGCCAGCCGAGGTCGTCCATGAAGGTCTCGCTCGCCTGGGCCGAGGTGACTTCACCCACGTTGACGGAGACCGCCTCCGGCGATCCGTCGTACAGCGACCTCGCCTGAGGGCTGTTCAGCAGCAGCTTCGCCATGAAGGCGGTGACGCGGACGACCCGGTCCCGCTGCACCACGTACTGGTCGTCGTTGGCCTTCAGCACCAGGCCGACCTTCGCGTGCCCGGCGCTCAGGCCCGGCGCGGTGGACGTCTCGCCCATGCCGTCGACCTGCGGGAAGGAGATGGCGGCGCCCGGCACGTTGTTGAGGGTCGACAGGAAGTCGGCGTCGACCTTCTGCGGCTGCGCGGAGGCGCCGAAGATGACCTGGCGCAGGGTGTTGACCAGTTCGGGCTGCTGCTTCCCGGCGGGGCCGCCGAGCAGGTAGGTGAAGCCCCGGTCCGTCACCAGGTACTGGTCGCCGCCGGGCACCTCGATGTACATGGCCTCGTCGTCACGGAGCTGGTTCGCGCCCCCGACCAGGGCCGCCTCCTTGGGCTTCTGCTGGTTGATGACGAGGACCGCCCGCTGGGCCGAGCGGTCCGTGCCGCCGCCCGGGGTCTCGCACAGCGCCCAGGTCTTGGGCTTGCCGGCGTCGTCCTGGCTGGGCAGCCGGTCCGGGGCGTAGGGGATGCCGATGGTGCTGCCGAGCGTCATGCCGCTGTTGTCGAGCACCGACTCCTTGACCTTGATGACCTCGAACTTCTCGGGGTCGAGCAGCAGTCGGGCGGAGGCGAGGTTGAGCACGGGGTGCAGCTGCGCCTCGCCGTTGGTCTTCAACACGACGTAACGGGTGGTGGACTCGTCGCCGACGATGACCTTCTGGGCGGGAGTGTCCCAGCCCTTGGGCGCGGCGGGCTTCAATATGCCCCAGAATCCGAAGCCGACGACGACCAGCAGACCCACGACGAGGCTCGGGGCGACGGTCTTCAGCGGGCGCGGGGCGGCCTCCTCCGAACCGTGCGGGGAGGGCTGGAGAAACGCGGCCACCGTGCGCCTGCGCGCGAACGAGTAGGCGTTCAGCTCATCCCTACGTGTCGCCATCCCTGCGTCAACTCCCCGTATGTCGCTGCTTTGTTGTGGCGTTCCCCGGTCCCGTCTGTCCGCCGCGGTGGCGGCTGTGGTGACGGCTGTGATGAGGGGGACCCCTACTATGCCGTGTGACGATCGCACCGTACGGTACGGGGTAGCGCGATCGGCCCGCCAGCGGCACCCGGAGCGTCCCACGCCGGCAGGGCGACGGACGCGAGCGAGCGCTGGACGGCGCCGGGCGCCGCCCGCGCGGCACAGGTACCAGCAGAAGCAGAAGGGTTGTACGGGGGATGACCACCGCGACCAGGTCCCGGCGCAGTCCGGGCGACGAGCCACCGCAGCAGTACGCCGGACCACCCGGGAGCGGGCACGGCGGCTCCCCCGCGGCGCGGGCCGGGGCGGCGGCCCCGGTGATGACCCGCAGGCCCGGGAGCATAGGCCCCGTGCGGGTGCAGCAACTCGTGCTGATCGAGCTGGCACTCGCACTGCTGCTGGGCGGCTGGCTGATCCACGAGGTGGTCGGGCCCGTCGTGGCCGCGGTCATCGCCGTTCCGCTGCTGCTCTTCGGCCTGCTGCGACGGCGCGGCCGCCCGATGCCGGAGTGGATGGCCAGCGCCCGCGCCCTGAAGGCCCGTCAGCGGCGCAACGCCGCCGGCGTCCCGCAGGGCACCGACCCCGGTTTCGTACCGGCCGTGGAGTGCGACCCGGCGCTGCGCACCTACGGGTACACCGACGAGCGCGAGCAGCGCGAGATCGGCATGATCGGCGACGGCACCTTCCTGACGGCCGTCGTCCAGGTGCAGGCGGTCGACGAACCGCTGCGTCCGGCCCGCGGAGTCCGCTCGCTCCCCCTGGAGCTGCTGAACGGCCTGCTGACGGTGGACGACATCCGGCTCGCGTCGGTCCAGGTCGTCCAGCACACCCAGCCCGCCCCCGCCCCGCACCTGCCCGCGCAGGCGCTGGCCGCGCGCTCCTACGCACCGCTGCAGGCGCAGAGCCGGACGCCGGGGCTGCGGCTCACCTGGATCGCGATCAAGCTCGACCCCGAACTGTGCCCGGAGGCGGTGCAGGCACGCGGCGGCGGCATGGCCGGGGCGCGGCGCGCCCTCCTGCGGGCCGCCGACCATCTGGTGAGCCGGCTGGTGGGCACCGGGCTCGAGGCCCGCGTGCTGACCGAGCCCGAGATCATCGCCGCCGTGGCGACGTCGAGTTGCGTGAACCCCCTCGCCACGACGGGCGGCGCCGCCCTCGACGGCAGCCGCCAGGCACGCCGTACCTCCGAGAGCGCGCGGGCGTGGCGGTGCGACGACCGCTGGCACACGACCTACTGGGTCAGCCGCTGGCCGCAGCTGGGCACCGGCGCCGCCGCGCTGCCCGACCTGGTCGGCCTGCTGACCTCCTCGCCCGCGCTGGCCAGCACCTTCTCGCTGGTCCTCGCACCGGGCGGCAGCCGGGCGGCGCTGCTGTCCGGGTACGTGCGGCTGACCGGCCGCAGCGAGAACGAACTGGTCGAGGCCCGGCACCAGTTGGAGCGCCGCGCGACCGCGTCCCGGCTGGGCCTGGTGCGGCTGGACCGCGAGCAGGTGCCCGGCATCCTGGCCACGCTGCCCTTGGGAGGTACCCGCTGATGTCGGCTCCGACCGTTCCCGCCTTCGGCGGACAGCACCCCGGCGCGGGCTCCGGTTTCCCCGGCGGCGGGCCCCGCCCCTCGCACCTGCCGCAGGGCGCCGACCCGCGCGGCTCCTCCTTCGCCGGCGCCGGACGGCGCACGCTGCGTGCCGCGTTCGGGCTGCTCGGACCGCGCCGCGACCGGCACACCCTGACGCCCGGGCAGTTGTCCGGGCTGTCCCTGCCGATCGGTGACGACGGTGTCGTCATCGGGATCGACGCCGCCAACCAGCCCGCCGTGCTGGCGCTGAGCCGCCCGGCCCGGCTCGACGTCGTGCTGGTCGGCAGCATGTGGCTGGCGCAGGTGCTGTCGCTGCGCGCCGCCGCGACCGGTGCCCGGGTCGCGGTGGAGACCGCCCGACCCCAGTCGTGGGCGCCGATGGCGCAGGCGGCGGGCGGCGGTCAGCAGTGCGTGACGGTGCACGAGGTCGGGCGGATCGCCCCGCAGGGTCCTTCGGTGCACAGCCCCGTCGTCATCGTCCGTGACTGCGGCGCCCGTCCGCCGCGCAGCCGGGTGGCGGCGCAGTCCTGGCAGTCGGTCATGACCCTGCTGCCGTACCTGGGGCCGACGGCCCCGCGGTTGCTCGCCGGCGCCGATGTGGTGGGGCTGCAGCGGGTCTCGCCCCAGGAGGCCGAGATCATCGGCCAGGTGATGGGCCTGTCGGAGGCCGACGTGGCCGCGCTGCCGACGCTCGGCGACAACGTGACGATGTGGTGCACGCGCAAGCGCCGGCAGTTCGTGATGACGCAACCCACGGACGCGGAGTCCGGCCTTCTGGGACCGGCCCGGCGCGTGGACTGACCCGGGGCCGCCCGCCGGGGCGTTCCGGACGCTCTCGTGCCGCGGCGGTTACCCGGCCGCGGCACGGGGCATGGGCACAGGGGCCCCGGCATCCGCAGCAGCCGTGTCCACGCGTGGACGGCGCGGCTCCGTGCGCGGCGAACGGTGCATCACGTCGGCGTTCCGGTCGTGATGCCGACGGCGCTTGCCCTACCCACGGGCCGGATGATTAGGCTCTTCCGGTGAGCCGCGGCAGCTGTGCCGCGGGAACTCCGAGACGGGGGAATCGCGTCCGCTCCGACGGACCGGGCGCGTACTTGAGTTGACCAGGAGGCACAAGTGAGCAGCGATCAGGACGACATCCGCACCGGCGGGGCCGTCCCGGACGGGGATCAGTCCGACGCGGACCTCACGGGCGAGTTCCAGATCGACTACGCGCCGCCGTCCTGGTACACGCAGCAGGCGGGAGGAGGCGCGCCCACGCCCTCACCCGCTCCCCCGGCTCCGGCCCCGGCCCCGGCTCCCGCGGTGAGCCCGCCGGTGGCGGCCGCGCCCGAGGCGACGTCGCCGCAGGAGCCGCAGGTGCCGCAGAACCCCCGTCCTCCGCAGGCCGCGCAACCCCCCGCCCCCGCAGAGCATCAGCCCGCTCCGGCGGCCCCCGACGCCGCCCGCGAGGCCGCCGCGGCGGCGGTCTTTGCCGACCCCGAGCCCGTCCGGCCCGAGGAACAGCAGCCGGCTGAACCTCAGCCGGTGGAGGCGCCCGCGCCGGTGGCCACCGAGGTGACGCCCTCGCCCGCGGAGCCGGACGCGGGGCCGCAGCAGCCGCCCGTGCCGCAGCCCCGGCACGCACCCCAGGGGGAGACCGCGGCCGCTCCCGAGCAGCAGCCGCAGCCGCCCGCTCCGGCGCCGCAGTCCCAAGTGCCGCCGCTGCCGCCGGAGTACCAGCCGGCCACCCCGCAGGAGGCGCCGCAGCAGCCTGCCCCGGTGCAGCCCCCGCCGCAGGAGGGGTACGGCTACCCGCAGCCGCCGCATCAGGGTGCGCCGTGGGGCGACCCCAACTCGCCCGCGCCGCAGCAGCCTTACGGCTACCCCCAGCCCGCCCCGCCGCCGCACGGTTACGGGTACCCGCAGCCGAACCAGGGCGCGCCCTGGGGTGACCCCCACGCGCAGCAGCCGCCGTACCCGCAGCAGGGGTACGGGTATCCGCAGCCGGGGCCCGGGCCGTACGCCCAGACGCCCCCGCAGCAGCCCCCGGCTCCCGCGCCGGGGCCGCTCCCGCAGCAGGGGCAGCAGCCGATGCCGCCGTACGCCGACGGAGCCACCCCGCCGGCACCGCCGCACGGTTACGGCTATCCGCAGCCGGGGCCCGGCCCGCACGCCCAGCCCCAGCCCCAGCCCCAACCGCCGGTGCAGCCCCACCCCCCGGTCCTGCCGCAGCAGCAGCCCGCCCCGCCCGTGGACCCGCGCACCGCCGCCGGCTGGGGCGGTCCCGGTCCCGGCCAAGAGCAGCAGCAGCGGGTCATGCACGGCGCCCCGCTCGGCTACAACGCGGCGGTGGAGCTCTCCTCGGACCGTCTGCTGCGCCAGCAGCCGAAGGCGCGCAGGAACAACAACCAGGCGTCGCGCTTCAAGATCGGCGCGAAGAAGGAGGAGCAGGAGCGCCAGCGCAGGCTGGACCTGATCCGCACGCCGGTGCTGTCCTGCTACCGGATCGCGGTGATCAGCCTCAAGGGCGGCGTCGGCAAGACGACGACCACCACCGCCCTGGGTGCCACGCTCGCCTCCGAGCGCCAGGACAAGATCCTGGCCATCGACGCCAACCCGGACGCCGGCACGCTCGGCCGCCGCGTGCGCCGGGAGACCGGCGCGACGATCCGGGACCTGGTCCAGGCGCTGCCGCACCTCAACAGCTACATGGACATCCGCCGCTTCACCTCGCAGGCGCCCTCGGGCCTGGAGATCATCGCCAACGACGTGGACCCGGCCGTCTCCACCACCTTCAACGACCAGGACTACCGGCGCGTGGTGGCCCTGCTCGGGCAGCAGTACCCGGTCATCCTCACCGACTCCGGCACCGGTCTGCTCTACAGCGCCATGCGTGGCGTGCTCGACTTGGCCGACCAGCTGATCATCGTCTCCACCCCGTCGGTGGACGGTGCCAGCAGCGCCAGCACGACCCTCGACTGGCTCGGCGCGCACGGCTACGCCGACCTCGTGCAGCGCAGCCTCACCGTGATCTCCGGGGTCCGCGAGACCGGCAAGACGATCAAGGTGGACGACATCGTCGCGCACTTCGAGACCCGCTGCCGCGGAGTCGTCGTGGTGCCCTTCGACGAGCACCTCGCCGCGGGCGCCGAGGTCGACCTCGACATGATGCGGCCGAAGACCCGTGAGGCCTACTTCCACCTGGCGTCGCTGGTCGCCGAGGACTTCGTCCGCGCCCAGCAGGCCCAGGGCGTCTACCCGCCCCAGCAGCAGATGCCGCCGCAGCAGCAGGGCGGCTACCCGCCCCAGCAGGGGCAGCAGCCGTACCCGCCGCAGCAGCCGATGCCCCCGCAGCAGGGGTACGGCCACCCGCAGCAGCCGCCCTACGGGCAGCCGGCCCCGCCTCCCCCGCCCCCGCAGGGCGGCATGCCCCAGGGCTGGACCCAGCAGCCGCCCCCGCCGCCGCCGCAGGAGGCGCAGCCCGCGCAGCAGCCCCCGGCGCAGGGGCAGGTACCGCCCGGCTGGACCCAGCAGCAGTGACGGGAAGGGCCCGTCCCGCCATCGTGGCGGGACGGGCCCTTCGTGTCGGTCGGTCAGCGGCGCTCCGGCCGCCGGTTCACCCGGCGGCGCCGTAGGCGTCGACCAGCTCCCGGGCGCGCTTGACGTCGTCGGCCATCCGCTCCAGGAGCGCGTCGATCGTGTCGAACTTCTCCATGCCCCGCAGGTAGGTGAGGAAGTCGACGGCGACGTGCAGCCCGTACAGGTCCAGCCCGACGCGGTCGATGGCGTACGCCTCGACGGTGCGGGCGGTCCCGTCGAAGGTGGGGTTGGTGCCGACGGAGATCGCGGCGGGCATGGCCTCGCCTTCGACGTGCAGCCAGCCTGCGTAGACCCCGTCCGCGGGGATCGCGGTGTGCGGCAGCGTCTCGACGTTCGCCGTGGGGTATCCGAGGTCCCGGCCGCGCTGCGCGCCGCGGACGACCACGCCCTCTACCCGGTGCGGCCGGCCCAGGATCTCGGCGGCGCCCGCCACGTCGCCCTCGGCGATCAGGCGGCGGGTCATCGTGGAGGAGAACGGCTGCCCGCCGCCCGCCTCGCCCGTCAGGTAGAGGTCGACGACGTCCACCTCGTAGTCGTACTTCAGCCCCATCGCGGACAGGAACTCCACGTCACCGGCGGCCTTGTGCCCGAAGCGGAAGTTCGGGCCCTCGACGACGGCCCGCGCGTGGAGCGCGTCGACCAGCACGGTGCGGACGAAGTCGCCCGGCGAGAGCTGCGAGAACTCGGTCGTGAACGGGAGGATGAGCAGGGCGTCGACGCCCAGCTCCGCCATCAGCTCGGCGCGGCGGTGGTGGGCCGCCAGCAGCGGCGGGTGGCTGCCGGGGCGGACCACCTCGCTGGGGTGCGGGTCGAAGGTGACGACGACGGAGGCGACGCCCAGCTCGCGGGCGCGTTCCACGGCCCTGCCGATGATCAGCTGGTGCCCGCGGTGCACGCCGTCGTAGGAGCCGATGGTGACGACGCTGCGTCCCCAGTCCCCGGGGACGTCCTCCAAGCCTCGCCAGCGCTGCACAGTGACCGCTCCTCGACCGCCGATGATTCTTCGATGTGCAGGTCCAAGCCTGCCATGCCGGGGGGCCCACCGGCGCAGCGCCCCCGGTGACGCGGCCGTCGCGGACCTGGCGCGCCCCTCGCCCGACCGGTGGGAGCACCCCCTCCGCCCGGAAGGGACGCGGTACGTGGCGGGGCGCGGCGCCGGAGGCACGCGGTCCAGAGTGCCGGCACGGCGAGCAGCGGCGCAGCACGACGGCCGGCCGGGGCATGAGGTGCACGGACCGCAGCGGGCACGTGACGCCGCCCCCGGATGATCGCTGGCCGGTCAGAGGCCCACCGCCTCCGCCGGCGCCAGCTGGTCGCACATGCGCCGGGCGCTCGGGCCGATCACCGCGTCCCACGCCCCTGGGCCCGCGCCGTCGAGGCCGTCCGCGGCCAGCCATCCGCGCACCTGCCGGGCGAACCCGGGCGACCCGCTGACCAGCTGCACCAGCCGCCGGTCGAAGAGGGCCGCGCCCTCGGGCGTACGGCAGAGCAGGAGGCCCACCCGGTGCACCAGGTCGCGGGTCATCGGGGCCGGCCGCCGGGCGCACCCGTCGGCGGCCGCGCCGAGGAGGGCGTCGAGCACGGCCGGGTCGCGTTCCTGGTCCAGGAGGACGTCCAGCAGCTCCTGGCGCAGCGGGCGGGAGAGGTGGCCGCCCGGTGCGGCCAGCACGGGCGCCAGCACTCTGCGCACCTGCGGCGGGTGCTCCCGCAGCAGTCCGGTGACCAGCGGGAGGAGGACGGCGCGGGCGGCCGGTCCGTGCTCCAGGCGGCGGTCGAGGTAGGCCGCCGCGTGCCGGGCGTCCTCGGGACGGTGGCCGAGGTGGTCCCACACCAGGGCGGCGGCCCGGCGGGCGAGCGCCGGGGTGGACACCTCGGCCAGTTCGCGCAGTACCTCGGCGGCGCCGGGGCCCGGTTCGCGCAGCCGGGAGTGGAACGCGGCGAGCACCTGCTCGGGGTGCGTGGGGAGGGCCGCGGCGAGCGCCGCGGCCGGCAGCAGCGGGTCGCCGGCGGCGAAGCCGTCCAGGGCGGCCCGCAGGTGGAGGCAACGGGTCGCCGGGTCCCGCACCAGGAGGCCGAGCGCGGCGCCGTGCAGGGTGCGGTCGGCGGGGCGGGCCAGGATCGCCAGGGCCGCGTAGCGCAGCAGCTCGCGGTCGGCGGCGAGTACGGCGTGCGGGGCGGCGAGCAGGCCGTAGGTGGCCGCGGCGGCGTGCCGCTCCGGCCGGTCCTCGCGCGCCCAGCGGTCGACGGCACGGCACACGGCGGACGGCTCGTCCTCGGCGAGGGCCGCCAGCAGTTCCATGGCACGGGGGTGGTCCGTGGCGGCCAGGACCTCGGTGAGGTCGTCCACCGCCTGCCGCCGGTGCGTGTGCAGGAGGGCCTGCGCCGCGGTGGCGACCGTCGGCCGGGGGCCGCAGGGCGCGGACTGCAGCAGCCGTTCGTCGGTGAACCAGCCGCACAGCGCGGGCAGCGACGGCCGCGGCGTGGCGGCCAGCACCTCGCCGGCCGCCGTCAGGAACCGCTCCCGCGTGCGGTCCGCGGCGCGCGGCGGGCCGTCGGCGGGCAGCAGCAGCCTCAGCAGCGCCAGGCGCTCCTCTGGGGGGAGCCGCAGCCGCCGCCAGAACCACGGACCGAACTCCCCCAGCCCCGCGCCCTCGTGGAAGCCCCCGGCCTCGATCGAGCGGACGGTGACACGCTCCGCCAGCAGCCGCAGCACGTCCCGGTACGGCGTCGCGTCCGGCACCCCGAGCAGGGTCTCCCCCAGCAGGTGCGCCGCCCACCACACCGCGTCCGCGCGCCGGGCCGCCGCCCGGGCGGCGCCGTCGCCCTCCCCGCGCGGCCGTGGCACCCCGTCGAGCAGCACCGTCCCGCCACCGCGCGACGCGGGCGCGGCGGCGTCGCGGTCGAGCACCTGGACCAGTTGCCGCAGCCTGCGCCCGAGGACGTCCGGCCCCGAACGGCGGGCGGTGAGCAGCAGCGCCTGTACGACCGGGCCGATGCGGTGCCGCGGCACGGGCAGGCAGCGCGGCTCGGAGGGCGGGGCGAGCGGCGGTGCGGGCGGCACAGGCGGCACGGCCCTGTGCCGCGGCTGCGCCCCGGCCCGGGCGGGCAGGCGCACGGGGGCCTCGGCGCAGCCGTCCCGGTCGTCGGCCGACCAGCGGTGGACCAGGGCGTACAGCGCCTCGTCCAGGTCGAGTTGGCCGCCCTGCAGCCAGTCGCCGAACTCCTCGTGCGCGAAGCGGTACCCGGCACCGGCCGGCACCACCAGCCCCTCCGTGAGCACCGCCGCCGCCCACCCGGGGCGCCACGGGAACAGCTCCTCGAAGGACGCCCGGTCCAGTTCGCCCTGGCCCGGACCCAGGCAGCGCCGGGCCGCCTCGTGCGCCTGCCCGGCGACGCGGGCGGCCAGCCGCCGTACCTCCGTTGCCCTCGCGGGGGCCGTGACTGCCGCGATCCGATGGGCGATCCGCAGGCACAGCAGGTCCAGGTGGGCCGAGAAGACCTCGGCCCGGCCGGGCCGTCCCGTCAGGCCACCGCCGGCGGCCCGTACCTCCGACAGCAGCCGCAGGGCCAGCGGATGCGCCGCGTCCTGCTCGGCGAGGGCACCGGCGGACAGCCCGTGGCGCGCCCGGGCGAGCCGTGCCGGCTCCTCCGGCAGGCCGCCGAGGCGCAGGCAGGCGGGCAGCGCCCGGGCGCCCGGCGGGGTGCCGGCGTCGTGGAGCAGGCCGGGAGGGAAGAGGGCTCCGGCCTGCTCCCAGTACTCGGGGCGGCACGCCACGATCAGCCGCGCCCCCGTCGTGCCCAGCCACCGCGCCGTCTCCGCGGACCACTCGGGCAGCGCATGGGCGAGCAGCGGCGGCATCTCCTCGGGAGCGTCCAGCACGACGAGCAACCGCTGCCCCTTGGCGCGCGCCAGGCGGGCGACGGCATCGGGCGACGCGTCGGCCGGCGCGCCTTCCGGCGCCCTCCCCGCGTGCACGATGCGCCCCGCGGCAGCCAGCGCCCGCGCCGCGGCGTCCCTCAACCCGGCGTCGCCCGCCCGCAGTTCGGCCCCGCGCAGCCACAGCGTAGGCGCCGGGTCCGGGTCCGCGGCACGCCGGGCGGCCAACGCCTCCAGTGCGGTCGTACGGCCGCTGCCGGGGGCGCCGACCAGCCCGAGCACGCAGGCGCCCCCCTCCCCCGTGAAGCCCGCCAGCTCCGCCTCCGTGTCCGGGCGCGCCTCGGCCTCGCGCCAGGGCCGCGGCCGGGCCGCGGAAGCGACGGAGGTCGCGGTCAGCTGCAGCGCCCCCGCGATGTTGAGGTGCGGCCCGTACGCGGGCACGGTCGCCGCGTTGCGCGCCAGCGCGTCCGCGAGCACCCCGCCCTCCGCCGGCGTCCGCAACGGCACCGCGAACCCGCCCGCCCTTCGTCCCGCGTGCAGCGCGGTCACGACGACGCCGTGCACGGCACCGGTCTCGGCGTCGATCACGGGCTCCCCCGAGGCGACGGCACGCAGCGGCTCGTCGTCACCGCGCGCACCGGCGAGCTCGTACGCCGCGTCCAGGAGGTGGAAGCGGTCCGTCGCGGTGTACGTCACCGGCGCCGTCCCCGCGATCGTGGCCTCCACCCAGGCCGCGCCGCGCAACCGCACGGCCCGCCCGTGCCCCGCGGTGCGCGCGAACCCGGCCACCGGCAGCGGCGGCACGTCCAGTCCCTCCGTCGCCACGAGCGCCAGCCCCAGCTCCGGCAGCGGGGTGATCGCGGGCGCCTCGACGAGGGTCGTCTGCTCCCCGTGCGCATGCAGCACCAGCCGCACGAGGCCGTCCACGGCCTCGTGGCTCGTCACGAGCGTCCCCCGTCCGTCCCGCGCCGCGACGAGGAACCCCGTCCCCCGTGGCCGTCCGGCCAGGTCACGGACGCGCACCAGCGCCCGGTCGACATCGGCGGTCGGTACCGCCATCTGCGCACCTCCCCGCCACAGTGCCCGTTTCGACCGTAGACGTCCGTTGATCGACACAACAGATCCCACGTCGAACGCGCCCCCAAGCGCTCCCTCTCTTCACTCCGAGCGCCTGCCCGTTGGAGTGAATTGATCTTGCGGGGTGGATAGGGACGGGGAGGGAGGGGGATCGTGCAGCGCGGGCCGCGAGGGGGGAGGGCCCGCGCTTCACGGTTGCGCCGCGAAGCGGTCCGGGGTGCCCGGTGTCGCCGCGTGCGCGCGGTGCGTGGTGCCCGGGTGCGTTCTGTGGGGCCCGGTCGTTGTGTGCGGCTTTGTTTGCGCCTGCGGCGGGCTGTCCCCCGCCCGCCCTCCCGGTTGCCCGGCGCGGTCAGTGCGGGCATGCGCTCTGTCGGGGTGGGGTCGGTGCCGCGCCGGCGCACGTCCTCAGCGCTCGCGGTTTACGTCTACATCGTTCGGCACCGCGTTCGCCGCTCGTCGCTTCCGGGCGCACGCCGCCACACCCCCTCCCACGGGTTGGGGCGACTGACGGCCGGTGGGGGTTCAGAAAGGCACTTGCGGCAACCCCGGACCGCTCTCTGAACCCCCACCGGCCGTTGGTCGCCCGGCGATACGGAGGGGGCGGGGGAGGTGGGGGCACCCCCGGCCGAAGGCTGGGGGAGGGAGGGCGGGCGGGGAAACCGCCCGCCGCAGGCGCAACACACCCGCGCACAACCACCGGGCCCAACAGAACGCACCCCGGGCCGCAAGCACCGGGCCGCGTCAGGCGAGGTTGGCCAGGATCTTGGCCTGCCCCTCCCGCGCTTCGACCAGCGCCAGAAACTCCCCCTCCGGCCCGAACACCGCCGTGGGCACCGCCCCCAGGGACGGGGGCGCGTCCAGCCGCACGCCGTGGCCGAGCAGCCGCGCCTGCCGGGCGTCCACGTCCCACCGGGGGAACGCCGCCGCCGCGGCCTCCGCGATGGGCAGCACCGCGAACGCCTCCGTGAGCTGCTCCAGCGTACGGGCGAGCCCGGCGCCGTAGGGGCCGACGCGGGTGCGCCGCAGCGCGGTGAGGTGGCCGCCGACGCCGAGCCCGGCACCCAGGTCGCGGGCGAGGGCCCGGATGTACGTGCCGGAGGAGCACTCGACCGTGACGTCGACGTCGACCACGTCACCGCCCTCGTGCCGCACGTGCCGGACGTCCCGCACGACGAACGACGACACCGTGACCGGCCGCGCCGCCAGCTCGAAGGCCTCGCCGCCGCGTACGCGGGCGTACGACCTGACGCCGTTGACCTTGATGGCGCTCACCTTGGACGGCACCTGCATGATGTCCCCGGTCAGCGGCACGACGCCCGCGTCGATCGCCTCGCGGGTGACCCCGTCCGCGGGGACGGAGGCCGTGACCTCGCCCTCGGCGTCGTCGGTGACCGTGCTCTGGCCGAGCCGGATGGTCGCCTCGTACTCCTTGCGCGTGAGCGCGAGGTGCCCGAGCAGCCGGGTGGCCTTCTCGACGCCGATGACGAGGACGCCGGTGGCCATGGGGTCGAGCGTGCCCGCGTGCCCCACGCGCCGTGTCCCGGCCAGTCTGCGCAGCCGGGCCACGACGTCGTGCGAGGTCATACCGCCCGGCTTGTCGACGATGACAAGCCCGTCCTTCATCGGTCGCCGTCCTCCTCGTCGTCGACCTCGTCCTCCGCCGGCTTGCGGTAGGGGTCGGCGTCGCCGGCGTAGGTGGCGTCCGTGGCGGTCTTGCGGACCTCCTCGTCGGCCTCGCGGGCCTTGGCGAGCAGGTCCTCGATCGTGCGCGCGTTCTCGGGGATCGCGTCGGCGACGAACGTCAGGGTGGGCGTGAAGCGCACGCCGGTCTGCCGTCCGACCTCCGAGCGGAGGACGCCCTTGGCGCTCTCCAGCGCCGCCGCCGAGGCGGCCCGCTCCTCGTCGTCACCGAAGACCGTGTAGAAGACGGTCGCCTCCCGGAGGTCACCGGTGACCCGGGTGTCCGTGATCGTCACGTAGCCAAGCCGCGGGTCCTTGATCCGCCGCTGGAGCGTCTCCGCGACCACGACCCGGATGCGGTCCGCCAGCTTGCGCGCCCGCGCGGTGTCGGTCATGCGTGCTCTTCTCTCTTCTCATCACGCTTCGGAACGTGAGTGTCAGTCGTCGTCCCCGTGCACCCGCTGCCGCGCCGACAGCAGGTCCACCTCGGGGCGCGAGGCCATCCAGCGCTCGCAGCGTCCGAGGACGTCCTTGATGTGCCCGGGGTCCCCGGACACGACCGCCACGCCGATCTCGGCCCTGCGGTAGAGGTCGTGGTGGTCGACCTCGGCGACGCTCACCGCGAACTTGCGGTGGAGCTCGGCCACGATCGGCCGGATGACGGACCGCTTCTCCTTCAGCGAACGGACGTCGCCGAGAAGCAGGTCGAAGGACAGCGTCCCTACATACATGGGCATCAGGTCAAGCCGACCTGTGGGGCCTCGTCGTGAACGGTGCGAACACCGTGAACAGCAATCACCACAGTAAAGGCAACGGCCGGGGCCGATCGACGGAATTTTCCCTCCGCCAACCGGCCCCGGTCAGATGTCCCTCGATCAGACGCGAGGCTTCTCGCGCAGCTCGTAGGTCGCGACGACGTCGTCGATCTTGATGTCGTTGTAGTTGCCGAGGTTGATACCGCCCTCGAAACCTTCACGAATCTCGGTGACGTCGTCCTTGAAGCGCCGCAGACCCTCGATGGTGAGGTTCTCGGCGACGACCTTGCCGTCACGCAGCAGGCGCGCCTTGGCGTTGCGTCGGACCTCGCCGGAGCGGATGAGCACACCGGCGATGTTGCCGAGCTTGGAGGAGCGGAAGACCTCGCGGATCTCGGCGGTGCCGAGCTCCACCTCCTCGTACTCGGGCTTGAGCATGCCCTTGAGCGCCGCCTCGATCTCGTCGATGACCTGGTAGATCACCGAGTAGTAGCGGACGTCGACGCCCTCACGCTCGGCCAGCGACGTGGCGCGGCCCTCGGCCCGCACGTTGAAGCCGATGATGATGGCGTCGGAGCCCGCCGCCAGGGTGACGTCGGTCTCGGTGACCGCACCGACACCCCGGTGGAGGATGCGCAGGTCCACGTCCTCGCCGACGTCGAGCTGGAGCAGCGAGGACTCCAGGGCCTCGACCGAACCGGACGCGTCGCCCTTGATGATGAGGTTGAGCTGCTGGACCTCGCCGGCCTTGAGCACCTTGTCCAGGTCCTCGAGGCTGACCCGGCGACGCGTCTTGGCGAAGGCCGCGTTGCGCTCGCGGGCGGCGCGCTTCTCGGCGATCTGACGGGCCGTACGGTCCTCGTCGACCACCAGGAAGTTGTCGCCGGCACCCGGCACGTTCGTCAGACCGAGCACCAGGACCGGGGTCGAGGGGCCCGCCTCGTCGACAGTGTTGCCACTGTCGTCGAGCATCGCGCGGACACGGCCGTACGCGTCGCCGACCACCATGGTGTCGCCGACCCGCAGGGTGCCGCGCTGGACCAGGACGGTCGCCACGGCACCGCGGCCGCGGTCGAGGTGCGCCTCGATCGCGATGCCCTGCGCGTCCTGCTCCGGGTTGGCCCGCAGGTCGAGCGCGGCGTCCGCGGTCAGGACCACGGCCTCCAGCAGGCTGTCGATGTTCAGGCCCTGCTTGGCGGAGATGTCGACGAACATGGTGTCGCCGCCGTACTCCTCGGCCACCAGACCGAACTCGGTCAGCTGACCGCGCACCTTCGTCGGGTCCGCGCCCTCGACGTCGATCTTGTTGACCGCGACCACGATCGGCACGTCGGCCGCCTTGGCGTGGTTCAGCGCCTCGATCGTCTGGGGCATGACGCCGTCGTTCGCCGCCACCACGAGGATCGCGATGTCGGTGGACTTGGCACCACGGGCACGCATGGCGGTGAACGCCTCGTGACCCGGGGTGTCGATGAAGGTGATGGCCCGGTGCTCGCCGTTGACCTCGGTGGCCACCTGGTAGGCACCGATGTGCTGGGTGATGCCGCCGGCCTCGCCCGCGACCACGTTGGTCTTGCGGATCGCGTCGAGGAGGCGGGTCTTGCCGTGGTCGACGTGACCCATGACGGTCACGACCGGCGGACGCGCGACGAGCGCTTCCTCGCCGCCCTCGTTCTCGCCGAACTCGATGTCGAAGGACTCGAGGAGCTCGCGGTCCTCCTCCTCCGGGCTGACGATCTGAAGGGTGTAGTTCATCTCGTCGGCGAGCAGCTGCAGCGTGTCGTCGGAGACGGACTGGGTCGCGGTGACCATCTCGCCGAGGTTCAGCATCACCTGGACGAGCGACGCCGGGTTGGCGCCGATCTTCTCGGCGAAGTCGGTCAGCGAGGCACCACGGGAGAGGCGCACGGTGTCGCCGTTGCCGCGGGGCAGCAGCACGCCGCCCACGGACGGGGCCTGCATGGCCTCGTACTCCTGGCGCTTCGCCCGCTTCGACTTGCGGCCACGGGCCGGACGGCCACCGGGGCCACGGCCGAAGGCGCCCTGCGTGCCACCGCGGCCACCCGGACCACCGGGACGACCGCCGAAGCCGCCGCCACCGGGGCGACCGGCGAAGCCGCCGCCACCGCCACCACCGGCGCCGGCAGGACGCGGACCGCCGAAGCCGCCGCCACCACCGGGACGGCCACCGCCGCCACCGCCACCGGGACGACCGGCGAAGCCGCCGCCACCGCCACCGGGACGACCGGTACCGCCGCCGGGACGGGCGCCGGGACCGCCGGGACGACCCGGACCGCCCGGACGACCCGGCGCGCCGCCGGCAGCGGGACGCTGCGGCATCATGCCGGGGTTCGGACGGGGGCCGCCGCCCTGCGGACGGGGCATGCCGCCCGGGGTCGGACGCGGACCGCCGGAGGCGGCACCGCCGCCGGGGCGCGGAGCGCCACCCGGACGGGGACCGGAACCACCCGGAGCGCCACCGGGGCGCGGGCCGGACTGGCCGGGGGCACCACCCGGACGCGGCGCCTGCGGGCGCGGCATACCGGTGGAGCCGGAGGTGAAGGGGTTGTTGCCCGGGCGGGGACCGGCCGGACGGGGGGCACCCGGACGCGGCGCCTGGCCACCGGGACGCGCACCGGGGCCGCCCTGGCCACGGCCGCCGTCACGCTGGCCGGGACCGGAGGGACGGGTACCGGGACGCGGGCCGGGGCCACCGGGACGCCCGGCAGCGGGGCGCTCGCCCTGAGCCGGACGCTCCTGGGCCGGGCGCTCCTGGGCGGGACGCTCCGGGGCCGGCGGGGCGGAGAACTCCGCCTGCGGCACCGGGGTGACCGGCGCGGGCTTGGCCGGGGCCGGCTTGGGACCCGGGGTCGGGCGCGGGCCCGGCGTCGGCGCGGGGCCACCGGCGGGCTTGGTAGTGGGGGCTGATCCCGTGGCCGGCTTGGGAGCCGGCGCAGCGGGACGGGCCGGCGCACCCGGAGTGGGGGTGGCCGGCTTTGCGGGCGCGTCCTTGCGCGGCGCCGCGGGCCTGGCAGCAGAGGGCTTCGAGGAGGCGGAACCGCCACCGGAACCCTGCAGTGCGTCGGTCAGCTTGCGAACAACCGGCGCCTCGATCGTCGAGGACGCCGAACGGACGAATTCGCCAAGTTCTTGGAGCTTGGCCATGACGACCTTGCTCTCAACTCCGAACTCCTTGGCGAGTTCGTATACCCGGACCTTAGCCACTTCGCTCCTTCATGAGGTCCGGGGTGGTCGTCCGCCGGACCGTCGCTACTTCATGGGCGTACTCATCGCGTGCTCATCGAGTGCTCATCGCAATCTCGACCTACTTCCAACTCGCGGGGTACCTGGCCGTACGGTCGCCCGTACGGTCTTCCTGCCTACTCACGGTGTGCCTGCTCCACGTAGCCGCGGAGGTCCGCGGTGTCCAGCGGTCCCCGGGCCCGGAAGGCCCGCGGGAACGCCCGGCGGCGGACCGCCAGGTCGAGACAGACGGTGTCGGGATGCACATACGCACCCCGACCGGGCAGCGTACCGCGAAGATCGGGAACACAGAATTCCCCGACCACCGCCACACGCAGCAGATCTCGCTTGGCCGCCCGCTCCCTGCACCCGATGCACGTTCGCTCCGGGCGTGCTGGGTCATGCGTCCGGCCAGACATCCTTAGTCTACCTCCCCGCGCCGACCTCACCCCTCCGGGTTATTCGACGCACGGTCGTTCATCGGTTACCCGCCGGTGCTACTGCTCGGCGAGCTCGGTGTCGGGCCGGATGTCGATCCGCCAGCCCGTGAGCCGTGCGGCCAGGCGGGCGTTCTGCCCTTCCTTGCCGATCGCCAGCGACAGCTGGTAGTCCGGCACGGTCACCCGCGCGGAGCGGGCGGCCATGTCGACGATCTCCACCTTGCTCACCCGGGCGGGTGACAGGGCGTTGGCGACCATCTCCGCCGGGTCGTCCGACCAGTCGACGATGTCGATCTTCTCGCCGTTCAGCTCGGCCATCACGGCGCGCACCCGGGCGCCCATGGGGCCGATGCAGGCGCCCTTGGCGTTCAGTCCGGAGCGGCCGGAACGGACCGCGATCTTCGTCCGGTGCCCGGCCTCGCGGGCGATTGCGGAGATCTCCACGGAACCGTCCGCGATCTCCGGGACCTCCAGCGCGAAGAGCTTCTTCACCAGGTTGGGGTGGGTGCGCGAGAGCGTCACGGACGGACCGCGCACACCCTTGGCCACCCGGACGACGTACGAGCGAAGGCGCGTGCCGTGCTTGTAGTCCTCACCGGGCACCTGCTCCTGCACGGGCAGGATCGCCTCGAGCTTGCCGATGTCGACCAGCACGTTCTTGGGGTCCTTGCCCTGCTGGACCACACCGGTGACGATGTCGCCCTCGCGGCCGGCGTACTCGCCGAAGGTGATCTCCTCCTCCGCATCCCGCAGCCGCTGCAGGATGACCTGCTTGGCCGTGGTCGCGGCGATCCGGCCGAAGCCGCTGGGCGTGTCGTCGAACTCCCGGGGCTCGGCTCCCTCGGGGGTCTCCGACGGGTCCTCCTTGGCCCACACGGTGACGTGCCCGTTCGTGCGGTCGAGCTGCACGCGCGCGTTGCGGCGGCTGCCCGGCTCGCGGTGGTACGCGATGAGGAGCGCCGACTCGATCGCCTCGACCAGCAGGTCGAAGGAGATCTCCTTCTCCCGCACCAGACCCCGCAGGGCACTCATGTCGATGTCCACGGCTACGCCTCCTCCATGCTCTCGTCGCCGTCAGTATCGGCACCGGCCGGGTCCTTGCGACTGAATTCGATCTCCACCCGTGCCTTGGCGATCTCGCCGAAGGAGGCACGGGCGGGTTTGGGCTTGCGTCCCTTGACACCCGGGACCTCCAGGTCGAGCCCGTCCTCGTCGACCGCGAGGATCCGCGCGACCAGCTCGTCACCGGCGGTCGTCGTCAGCTTGACCAGCCGACCCTCGTTGCGGCGGAAGTGGCGCGGCTCGGTGAGCGGGCGGTCCACGCCCGGCGAGGAGACCTCCAGCAGGTACGCCGCCCCGCCCATGGCGTCGGCGTCGTCGAGGACCTGCGAGATCTCCCGGCTCAGCTCCGCGAGCGTGTCCAGCGGCGCACCCTCGTCGGAGTCCACGATCACCTGGAGCTGCCGCCGGTTCCCGGCGGCCGTCACCTTGACCTCTTCCAGTTCGAGCCCCGTCTTCACGACGAGCGGCTCGAGCAGCCCGCGCAGCCTCTCGCTCTGGGTGGTGCTCATCCGGGTGACTCCTCGGCCGCGTGTGCTGTTGTGGTGGAAGGTCGTGTGTCGGGCCAAAGCCTATCGGTTCAGGCCCTGGAACGACGATTCGGCGCAGCGGAGGGCGCCGTCACGGCCCCCGGGCGTCGCGCGGGTACCCTCACGTGAGGTGATCACGGGAAGGGGCACTGTGCCGCTCAGCAACATTCCCCGCCGGCGCGCGGTACGCGCCGCCCTCGTCCTGCCGGCCGCCGCCGGACTGCTCGGCGGTTGCTCCGACGGGACACGGCCCGAGGGGACGTCCGCGAAGGGTTCGCCGGCCGCCGACGCGACCGCGGCGCTGCGCAAGCGGGCCGCCCGGGACAGCGCGGCACTGCTCGCGCAGTACGACGCCACCGTCGCGGCGCACCCGGACCTCGCGCAGCGGCTGCAGCCGCTGCGGGCCGAAGTGGCCCGCCACGCCCAGGCGTTCGGCACGTCGGCACGGGCGGCGTCACCGTCCGCCGCGCCCTCGTCGTCGTCCTCGCCGACGTCCTCCCCGTCGCCGTCGGCCTCGCCGTCCGTCCCCGCAGGGGCCGCAGCCGCGTTGTCCGCGCTGGCGGCGGCCGAACGCACGCTCGCGGACGCCCGGGTGACCGCGCTCCTGGACGCGCCGCCCGAACTCGCCCGCCTGCTCGCCTCGGTGGCCGCCTGCGGCGCCGGGCACGTCCTGCTGCTCAAGGAGCACTGACCCGACCCATGGCACAGCAAGCGCTGCTCAAGGCCGTCCAGGCCGCACTCTCCGCCGAGCACGCCGCCGTGTACGGCTACGGCATCGTCGGCGCCCGCGTCGGCGGCGAACTCGGCGAGCAGGCCCAGCAGGCGTACGACGCGCACCGCGCCCGCCGCGACTCGCTGCGCCGCACCGTCGGCGACCTCGGCGGCGAACCCGTCGCCGCCGAACCCGCGTACGCCCTGCCGTTCGACGTGCCGGACGGCAAGGCGGCCGTACGTCTCGCCGCGGAACTGGAGGACCGGGTCGCCGGGGTCTACGCGGACCTCGTGCGCGCCGCCGACGCCGACCTGCGCCGCGGGGCGGCCGACGCGCTGCGCGAGGCGGCGGTCCGCGCCGTGCGCTGGCGCCGGGGGAGCGTAGCCTTCCCGGGGCTGGCCGAACGCGCGCGGACGGCAGCGGAGAAGGTTTAGCACCAGGAGGGACGTACCCACGCATGGCCTCGGCACCACAGCCCCAGCACCTGGAACCGCCCGAGCGGCTGGTCCGCACGGTCAGCGCCTGGGAGGGCGAAGCGGGCCGCACCTGGCTCGCCGGCCTCCCCGAGCGCGTCGCGGACCACCTCGCGCGCTGGGAACTGACGCCGGAACGGGTGCTCTCCCCCGGCGGCCAGATCAGCATGGTCGTCCTCGTACGGCAGGCCGACGACACCCCCGCGACCCTCAAGGTCGGCCTCGTCACCGACGAGACCCGGCACGAGCACGCCGCGCTCGCCCGCTGGGACGGCCGCGGCGCGGTCCGCCTGCTGCAGGCCGACCCCGACGCGGGGGCGCTCCTCCTGGAACGCCTGCACAGCGACGTGTCGCTGCGCTCGCTGCCCGAGCAGAAGGCGATGCTCGAGGCGTGCGCCACCCTGCAGCGGCTCTGGGTCCCCCCGGGCGAGGGGCACCCCTTCGTGCCGGTCGCCGAGCACACGGCGCGCCTGGCGGCACTGCTGCGGGAGCGGCGCGAGCAGCCATACGTCCCGGAGGAGGCCCGGGCCCTGGTCGACGAGGCCCTCGCGGTCCGCGACGAACTGTGCGCGGCTGCCCCGGGCGAGGCCATGCTGCTGCACGGCGACTACCACCACGGGAACGTGCTCGCCGCGGACCGCGTGCCGTGGCTGGCCATCGACCCCAAGCCGGTCGCGGGCGAACCCGCGTACGACCTGGCCTGGCTCGTCCGCGACCGCCTCGAGACGCTGGTCGCAACGCCGGGGTCGCAGTCCGCGGCCCGGCGGAGGGTCGCCAAGCTCTCCGACTCCCTCGAGGTCGACCGGGACCGCGTCCGCGGGTGGGCCCTGTTCCGGGCCGTCGAGGCGGGCGTGTGGTCGTTCTCCGTGGGCGACCGTCAGGGCGGGGAACTGCTGCTGGAGTTCGCGGCCTGGCTTTAGCTGTCGCCGGGGGTGCGTTCTCTGGGGCCGGTTGTCGTGTGCGACGCCGTCGTGGTTGCGGTGGGGTTTCTCCCCCGCCCTCCCGCCCTCCCCCAGCCTTCGGCCGGGGGGACCCCCATCCGGCGCGGTCGGTGCGGGCCTGCGCTCTGTTGGGGTGGGGTCGGTGCCGCGCCGGCGCACCTCCTCGGCGCTCGCGGCGCTGCCCCACATCATCCGGCACCGCGCCCACCGCTCGTCGCCTGCGGGGGCACCCCGCCACACCCCCTCCGGTTGTATAGGCGACTACGGCCGGTGGGGGTGAGAAGGCGGTCCGGGGTCACCCCTGTTCCCTAGCTGAACCCCCACCGGCCGTCAGTCGCCCACACGGTGGGAGGGGGTGTGGCGGGGTGCGCCCATGGGGGTCCCCCGGCCGAAGGCTGGGGGCGTGCCCCGGCGCGGCACCGACCCCACAACGACCGCGCGAGGCGGTCACTAATCGCGCCGGGCAATCGGGAGGGCGGGCGGGGGAACCGCCCGCCGCAGGCGCAACGCACCCGCACACAGCAACGGACCGCAAGCGGCACCCCGCGGATCCGCTACGCGGATACGCGGGCGACCGCGTCCGCCACCGACAACTCCTCGCGCTCCCCGGTGCGGCGGTCCTTGACCTCGACGACCCCGTCCCCCGCGCCGCGCCCCACGACGAGGATCGTCGGCACTCCGAGCAGCTCCGCGTCGGTGAACTTCACGCCCGGCGAGACGCCCGCGCGGTCGTCGACGATGACCCTGACCCCGGCCGCGTGCAGCTTCTCCGCGACCTCGAGGGCCAGTTCCGTCTGCAGCGCCTTGCCCGCCGCCACGACGTGGACGTCCGCCGGGGCGACCTCGCGCGGCCAGCACAGGCCCTGCCCGTCGGCGGTCTGCTCGGCGAGCGCGGCGACGGCGCGGGAGACGCCGATGCCGTAGGAGCCCATGGTGACCCGGACCGGCTTGCCGTTCTGGCCGAGGACGTCGAGCTCGAAGGCGTCGGCGTACTTGCGGCCGAGCTGGAAGATGTGGCCGATCTCGATGGCCCGGTCCAGCTTGAGGCCGGCGCCGCAGCGCGGGCAGGGGTCGCCGGGCTCGACGGTGACGACGTCCAGGTACTCGTCGACCTCGAAGTCGCGGCCGCAGACGACGTTGCGGGCGTGCGTGTCGGGCTTGTTGGCGCCGGTGACCCAGGCGGTGCCGGGGGCGACGCGGGGGTCGGCGAGGTAGCGGACGCCGGTGAGGCCCTGCGGGCCGACGTAGCCGCGGACGAGGTCGGGGCGGCCGGTGAAGTCCTCGGCGGTGACGAGTTCGACCTCGGCGGGGGCGAGGTGCTCGGCGAGCTTGCCGAGGTCGACCTCGCGGTCGCCGGGGACGCCGACCGCGACGATCTCGCCGTCGACCTTGACCAGCAGGTTCTTCAGGGTCGCCGAGGCCGGCACCCCCAGGTGCGCCGCGAGGGTCTCGATGGTGGGGGTGTCGGGGGTGTCCACCTCCTCGAGGGCCGGGTGGTCCGCGCCCTCGACCGGGGGCACCACGGTGGTGACGGCCTCGGTGTTGGCCGCGTAGTCGCACGCGGGGCAGTCCACGAAGGTGTCCTCACCGGCCGCGGCGGGGGCGAGGAACTCCTCGGAGGCCGAGCCCCCCATCGCGCCGGAGACGGCCGAGACGATGCGGAAGTCGAAGCCGAGCCGCGAGAAGATCTTGATGTAGGCCTCGCGGTGCAGCCGGTACGCCTCGGCCAGGCCCTCGTCGGTGGTGTCGAAGGAGTAGGAGTCCTTCATCTGGAACTCGCGGCCGCGCAGCACGCCGGACCGGGGCCGGGCCTCGTCGCGGTACTTGGTCTGGATCTGGTAGAGGATCACCGGCAGGTCCTTGTAGGACGCGCACTGGTCCTTGACGACCTGGGTGAAGATCTCCTCGTGCGTGGGCCCGAGCACGTACTCCGCGCCCTTGCGGTCGCGGAGCTGGAAGAGCAGGTCGCCGTATTCTCCGGCGCGCCCGGTGAGCTCGTAGTTCTCCCGCGGGAGCAGCGCGGGCAGCAGGACCTCCTGGCCGCCGATGGCGTCCATCTCCTCGCGGACGACGCGTGCGACGTTCTCCAGCACCCGCTTGCCGAGCGGCAGCCAGGTCCACACCCCGGCCGATGAGCGGCGGACGTATCCGGCCCGGACCAGCAGCTTGTGGCTCGCGGTCTCGGCGTCGGCCGGGTCGTCGCGCAGCGTCTTGAGCATCAGCCGGGACATGCGCAGGACCATGGGGGCTCTCCAGGGGGTTTCGTACCGTTGCGCCGAGGATATCGAGCCGTGGCGCGCTCCCGGAAACGCGTTATCGCACGAGCGGCAGGCGGGCGCCCATGACGGCGTACGGGCTGGCCGCGCTGGGGAAGTGCACGGGCCGGGCCAGATCGGTGTAGCCGAGGGCGCGGTAGAGCCGCCGGGCCCGGCTCTCGGTGTCGATGGCGGACAGGATGCTGCGGGGCTCGTCGGCGCCGTCGGTGATGGTGGTGATGAGGGCGCGCCCGATGCCGCGGCCCTGGAAGCCGGGGTGGACGTGCAGTTCGGTGATGGTGAAGGAGTCGTCGAGCCACTCGTCGGTGCCGGTGCGCCGCAGGTAGGGCTCGACGACCGTGGACCACCAGTGGATCCGGCTGTTGGGCATGCCGTACACGAAGCCGGCGAGCCGTCCGTCGGGGGTGAGCGCGCCGAGCGCGCGGACGCCGGGGAAGCACAGGTGCCGCAGCACGATCTGCCGGCGGATGGCGACCTCCTCCGCGCCCAGCCCGAAGGCGACCGCCTGGACGGCCAGTGCCTCGTCCACCCGTGCCGCCAGGTCGATCGGCTCGACCGCCACGTCCTCCATGGGCGGCGACACTACTAGAACAGGACGCTCATGAAGGCGCCGACCTCGGTGAAGCCCACCCGGCGGTACGCGGCCCGGGCGGGCGCGTTGAAGTCGTTGACGTAGAGACTGGCCACGGGGGCCACGTCGCGCAGCGCGTAGTGCAGGACGGCGGCCATGCCGGTCTCGGACAGGCGGCGGCCGCGGTGCTCGGGGGCGACCCAGACGCCCTGGATCTGGCAGGCGTGCCGGGTGACGGCGCCGATCTCCGCCTTGAAGACGACCCTGCCGTCCTCGATGCGGGCGAACGCGCGGCCGGCGCCGACGAGTTCGGCGACGCGGGCCTGGTAGAGCAGTCCGCCGTCGCCGGCGAGCGGGGAGACGCCGACCTCCTCGGTGAACATGGCGACGCAGGCCGGCATGATCACGTCCATCTCGTCGCGCCTGACACGCCGCACGTACGGGTCGGGCTCGACCTGCGCGGGCAGCGCGCGGGTGACCATCAGCGGCTGGTGGGAGCGGACCTCGCGGGCCGGGCCCCAGCTGGGTTCGAGCAGCGACCACAGCGCGGAGGTGGGGGCGGTGGGGCCGACGATCGAGGAGCAGCGGCGTCCGGCGCGCAGCGCCCGCTCGGCGAAGGCGCGCACGGCCTCGGGGCCGGCGCAGATCGGGACGAGGTTGGCGCCGGCGTAGCAGAGCGCCTCGACGCGGCCTCCGGAGTACCAGCCCCACATCTCGCCGCCGAGGCGCCAGGGGTCGAGTCCGGCGACGGCGACCCGGGAGGCGACGAACGCGTTGGACACCGGATCACGGTCGAGCACCGCGAGGGCGGCGTCGAGTTCGCCTGGCTCCATGACCTTGGTCGTCGTGGTCGTCAACACGTGGGGCGCCTCACCGTACGGGCCGCAGCGGTCGGGGGAAGTCCCCGAACCTTACCTCGGGAACGTGTGTTCCGCCCGTGCCCGCCCGTATCCCGGACCGCGGGGGCCCGGGACGCGGGAGGGGATGGTGGGTCAGCTGACGGAGACGGAGGGCTCGCCGGAGGCGATGCCGTCGGCCTCCATCTGCTCGGCGAGCTTCATGGCCTCCTCGATGAGGGTCTCCACGATCTTCGACTCCGGCACGGTCTTGATGACCTCGCCCTTGACGAAGATCTGCCCC
>NZ_JBIATA010000045.1:0-56174 GCF_042891295.1 Streptomyces sp. NPDC001902
GACGGTGTGGTGGCGAAGCGGTTGACCAGTACGTACCTTCCGGGTCGCCGCAGCCGTGACTGGATCAAGGTCAAGAACCTCCACGCCGACGACTCATGACCCCGGCGGATCCTCCTACCGCCAGGCCGACTTGGCGGCCCGCGGCAACCCGCGTCGGTCGGAGTCGCGTGGAAGCGAGGCGGCATGCTCGAACTGGATCCGCCGTTCCGGCAGGTGCGCAGGCACGACGGCTACCTGCCGCTCGAGGACTTCGGCCTCATCGGTGACGGCAGGACGGCGGCCCTCGTCGGCCTCGACGGCTCCCTCCCGTGGCTGTGCCTGCCCCGGTTCGACGCCGCACCCCTGTTCTGCGGCCTGCTCGACCCCGCCCGTGGCGGGCACTTCACCGTGGCGCCGGAGGAACTGCGCGAGGCCCGCCAGCGCTACGAGCCCGACACCGGCGTCCTCGTCACCGAACTGCGCTGCCCCACCGGCACGGTGCGTGTCACCGACGCGCTGGTGCTGCGCTCCGGCGCCGACCTCACCGACGACGCCCCCGCCGACCGCGGCGAACTCGTCCGCTCGGCCGTCGTCCTCGACGGCCGCGTACGCCTGCGCGTCGACGTCGAACCGCGCGGCGGTGCGCAGGCCCAGGCGCTGTTCAGCGGACTGGAGGTCCGCGTGCCGCGCCGGCCGGACCTGCGGCTGCACCTGCGCTCCAGCCGGCCGCTGGAGTCCCTGCACAGCGCCCATGACCTGCGGCAGGGCGAGCGCCTCGACCTGGTGTTGTCCTGGGGCCGCTTCCACCGGCACCACCGGTTCGACGCCGAGGCGATGGTGGCAGGCACCGCCGACGCCTGGCGGCGCTGGATGACCGACTTCGGCTACGACGGCCCCGAGGAACCCCTGGTCCGCCGGTCCGCGATCACCCTGAAGCTCTGTGACGACTGGACCAACGGCTCCCTCGTCGCGGCACCCACGTCCTCCCTGCCCGCGCCCGTCGGCGGGATCCGCAACTGGGACTACCGCTACACCTGGATCCGCGATGCCGCCTTCACCGTGTTCGCCATGCGCCGCATCGGCTTCCGCGGCGAGGCGGACGCGTTCCTCGGCTGGGTCCTGGACGCGTTCGAGCACAGCCGTCGGCCCCGCATCATGTACGACGTCGACGGCTGCCCGGTGCCCGGTGAGGTCGAGGACCCGGGGCTGGAGGGCTACCGGCGCTCGGCCCCCGTACGGTGGGGCAACGGAGCCGCCGACCAGCGTCAGCACGACGTCTACGGCGAGGTGCTGGACTGCGCGGACCAGTGGCTGCTCGCCGGCGGCGCCCTCCAGCCCGCCCTGTGGAGCGGCCTGTGCCGGCTCGCGGAGACCGCCGACCGGGCCTGGCGGGAACCCGACCAGGGCATCTGGGAGGTGCGCAGCGAAGGCCGGGTGTTCACCTACTCCGCCGGGATGTGCCAGGTGGCCCTCGACCGGGCGGCATCGATCGGCGAGCGGCTCGGCCTGCCCGGTCGGACCGCGGCGTGGCGGGCTTCCGCGGACGCGCTGAGCCGGCTGATCCTCGAGCGCGCATGGGACGAGGACGTGCACACCCTCGGCCGGTACCTGGACGGCGGCGGTGGACTCGACGCCAGCCTGCTCGCGCTCCCGCTGCGGCAGGTCGTCCCCGTGAGCCATCCGCGGATGGTCGCCACCGCCACGGCGATCGCGGACCGCCTCTCGGCCGGCGGCGGACTGCTCCACCGCTACCTCCACGACGAGTCGCCGGACGGCCTCCCCGGTGACGAGGGGGCCTTCGTCCTGTGCAGCTTCTGGCTCGTCGACAACCTGACCGGCCAGGGCAGGATCGAGGAGGCCGAGGAGCTGTTCGCCTCGCTGTGCGGCCGGGCGAGCCCGCTCGGGCTGATGTCGGAACAGATCGACCCCACGACGGGGGAGTTCGCGGGCAACCACCCGCAGGCGTTCAGCCACATCGGGATCATCGCCAGCGGGGTGAACCTGGCGCGTGCGCGGCGTGCCGCGTGCGAGGAGGTGGGTGCGACGTCGTGATCCGTGGTGCCGGCGTGGTCGCCGGGTCGGTGTCTCCGCGGTGGCACCGCGCCCGCCGCCCCGGGCGCGGTCACCTTCCGTGCGGACGGGGTCACAGTCCGAGGGCGATGGCGGTGCGGGTGAGTTCGGCGGTGCTGTAGATGCCGAGCTTGGCGCGGATGCGGCGGAGGTAGGCGTCGACGGTGTGCTTGGACAGTCCCATGTGGCGGGCGGTCTGGAGGTAGGTGCGGCCCGCGGCGATGTGGCGGAGGGTCTCGCGTTCGCGGGGGGCGAGTTCGGGGACGTCGCCGCCGGTCCCGGCGGTGTCGGCGTCGGGGCTGGTGTCGGCCTGGGGCGTGGTGGGTGCGGAGCTCATGGTGGTGTCCTTCGGCGGTTCGGCGGCTGCGGTCCCTGCTCACGCCCTCGGAAGCGGGAGGCGGATGTCCGATTGGGGCTTTTTGCCCTCTATGAACCACCTTCGCGCTGCGACGTCATGACCCCGTCCGCCGACCGTCACAGACGTGTCACTAGGCGAGGACCTTGCCCGCCGTGCGAGGGCGGGGGACACCGTCGACCGACGTGCAGATCCCGTGGACCCGGCCGTATCCGGTCCAGCCGTTGACATGGCCCCGGTTGTTGCTGATCTGCACCCGCTTCCTGGCCGGGTCCACCGCGGACACCAGGTGCAGGTACACCGTGCCCGCGACACGGGCGAGCACGATGTCGCCGACCTCGAGCTTCGACGGGTCGACCGGGGCGACGGTCACCAGCCCGCGGCTGCGTATCAAGGGGACCATCGAAGAGCCGCTGGGCCGGAACTCGACGCTTGCCCCGCCGGCCAGCCTGCCCGCCACCGCGTCCAGTGCTCCCATGGGGCGATGGTGACGTATGCCGCTCTGTCGGCCAACCGGTTATTCCGGCGCCCCGGATGACGTGCCGTCGGTTGACGGTCTCCGGCGGCGGCACGCGAGAAGGCGCGATTCACCTGCTGGGTGAAGCGCGCCGTGCGGGGATGGGCGCCGCCGGACGGAAGGACCCACCGGGCGAGTCCTTCCCGCGCCCGGCGTGGCGGCCGGCCCCAGGGCCTCGCGGCGGCCCCGCCGGGTCCTGCCGCGGGGTGGGACGGTCAGGGGGTGGTGCGGGTCTCGGGAAGGAGGAGTCCCGACCAGTCGCCCATGAGCAGCTGCGCCTTCCAGGTCGCGATCCGGTCCTCGGAGACCTTGTACTGTGCCGCCACCTCGGAACCTCGGGCCTCGCCCGTGGCCATGAGCACCACGATCCGGGTCTTGTCGACGACGGAGAGCCGGTCCTCGGGCTTGTCCGGCAGGGCGCCGGGCACGGCGCATCCGGACGCGCCCGCCGCTACGGGCAGGCCGGGCACGCCGCCCGGACCCGCCGCGCCCTTGTCGCCCCCGGGAATCCCCTCCCGTGAGCACGGTGCGGGGCGGTCGGCGGAGGTGTGGGTCAGGTGCGCGGCACCCGTGGCGCCGGCGGCGACCGCCAGGGCGGCCATCACCAGGGCGACGGGCCGCTGCAGTGTGTGCCTGGACATGGCAGGTGCTTCTTTCCGGGAGGTGTGCGGGGAGGGGTGTCGCGGAAGGGCGGAGGTCCGAGGAGGGCGTGAGGACCTCCGCCCCCGTCCGCGGCGGGCCGTTGCGGCCCGTGCCTCCGACCGGCCCTGTTGGGCCGATGTCGTCGCCGGCGACGTCGTGCTCTTGCGTGAGCCGGAGAAGTGGCGATGTCTCCAGTAGGCCCTACGGCCGCTCACGCGTCACGTCGCTGGATTTCGGGACTTGACAGGAGCGTCGCCGGTCGGGGTGCCGGCGGTCCGTGGCTCAGTCGGCGCGCCGGTAATGGGCGGCGACGGCGGGCTGGCCGGTGTAGTTGGGTCCCGCATCGGGGTCGGCGCCGACGTAGCGCAGGGGGAGGCGGACGGTGCGTGGCCCGGTGAGCGTAAGGCGGTGGTGGCGCGCGCTGTAGGTGAACCCCTCGGCCCGTAGGGCGGCCAGGGCGAACCGCCCGGCAGGGCCGCCGTCCGCCCAGCGGATCGAGGCGGGGTCGAGGTGGGCGGTCAGCAGACCGCCGGGCCGGAGCCAGCCTGCGGCGCGGGTGAGCGTTGCGAGCCGGTCGCCGACGTAGTGGAGGCCGTGCACGCAGGTGATCAGGTCGTACGCGGCGGTGGGCTCCCAGTCCGTCACCGACGCCGTGACCAGCTCCACGGTGGGCGGCAGGGGTGCCGGTGCCAGGGGCCCCACCAGGTCGACGCCGGTCAGCCGCGCCGTCGCCGGCAGGCGGCCCGCGGCCTCCCGCAGGGCCAGCCCTTCCCCGCTGCACAGGTCGAGCCAGCGCGGCTCGGGGGTGCGGGCCAGCAGATGGCCGACCGGGTCGAAGCCGAGTTCGCGGGCGTAGCTGTTGGCGCCGGTCAGACCCCGCTCGCGGTTCATGGTGTTGTTGGCGACGACGGCGGTGCGCTCGAGCCGGTGGTCCGGCAGCAGATCGGGCGAGGTCATCGGACCATTCTCGGTGTCGATCCGCCTGTTCCCCAAGTGGGTTGGGGGGATTGTGACGGCCGACTCAAATGTGCATCTCAAATGCACATTTACGCTAGGGTGAGGGCATGGACCTTCACCGCATCCGACGGCATCCCGTGCGCACCGCCCGGCGCCACCCCGAGCGGAGGGCCCGGTGAACGCCGGCGCCGTCCTGGCGCAGGTGGCCGCGGTCTTCGTGTGGCTGGGGATGGTGCTCGGGATCTCGTTCCTGGAAGCGCCCCTCAAGTTCCGCGCCGAGGGGATCACCGTGCCCCTGGGCCTGGGCATCGGACGGATCGTCTTCCGTGCGTTGAACCGCGTCGAGGCCGTGCTCGCGGCGATCGCCGCCGTGGCGGTGGCGTGGGAGGTGCCGGGGCCGGTGGCGCTGGGCCTGGGCGCGGGGGCCGTCGCCGTGCTCCTTGCACAACTGTTCGTGGTCCGGCCCGCGTTGAACCGCCGCACGGCCGCCGTCCTCGCCGGGGAGACCGGCCCGCGCAGCCGCGCGCACCTGCGGTACGTCGCGCTCGAGGTGGTCAAGGCACTGTGCCTGGCAGGATGCGGCGCGGCGCTCGTCCTGGAGCGGCTGTGAGCGCGCCCGGGCCCGTCGCCGTGGCGGGCGGGACGGGTCCTGACCTCGCGGACCGTGCGGACGTCGAACGGCTGGTGACCGCCTTCTACCGCCGGGCCTTCGCCGATCCCCTGATCGGTCCGGTCTTCACCGAGGTGGCCCGGATGGACCTGGACGCGCATCTGCCGGTCATGTGCGACTTCTGGGAGTCGGTGCTGTTCGCGGCCGGCCGGTACCGGCGCAACGCGCTGGCCCCGCATCTGGCGCTGCACCGCATGGCCCCGCTGGGCCCCGCGCACTTCGCCCGCTGGCTGGCGCTGTGGACCCTGACGGTGGACGGGCTCTTCCACGGTGAGAAGGCCGAACTCGCCAAGCGGCACGCCGGCCGCATCGCGGGATCCCTCCAGCGCCGTCTGGCCGGCCGCGACGCGAGCGAGTACGTCACCATCCGCCGCCACGAAGGCGGCGAAGCGCTCTAGGATCCGCTTCGGCCGCCCCGGCGGCGGGCGCCCCCACATCAGGCTGTCGTGGGCCGGGGACCCCTCGACTCAGTCGCCGAGGAGCCCACAGGTGCAGGTGCTGTCCGTCGAGGACCTGGTCGAGACCGTCGGCTCCGGCCCCCAGACCCCCCTGCTTGGCGCGAGCCTCGATCGTGCCGCTCTCGCTGCTGTCCTGGAGATTGATCAGGGTCAGAGCCCAGGACGGCTCCGAGGGGCGCCGTGGCGGCGGCGCCGGAGAGGTGCCGCGTCCGCCGCCGGGAGCTGTCAGCGGGTGACGACGATCTTGCCGATGCTCCGGCCGGATTCCACCATCTCGTGGGCGCGGCGCAACCCGGCGGCCGAGAAGTCCTCGATGGTGGTGGTGACGGTGCTGCGGATGCGGCCGTCGTCCACCAGGGTCGCGATCTTCTGCAGCAGGTTCTTGTGCTCGATCATGTCGGGGGTCCGGAACATCGGCCGGGTGAACATCAACTCCCAGTGCCACGCGATGCTCTTGGCCTTCAGCGGCAGCAGGTCCAGCCCCTCGGGCTCGTCGATCGCCGTGATGTGTCCGCCCGGACGCATGATCCGGGCGTACGTTTCGATGTTGCCGGCGGAGTGCGGGGAGAGCAGGTAGTCGACGCCCTCCGGGGCCGCCGCGGCGGCGGTCGCGGCGAGGTCGTGGTGGTCGACCACGGCGTCGGCCCCGAGCCCGGTGACCCACTGCGCCGTCTCGGGCCGCCCGGCCGAGGCCAGCACCCGCAGGCCGGTCAGCTGCTTCGCCAGCTGGATGAGGATCGAGCCCACACCGCCGGCGCCGCCCAGCGCCAGCAGGGTGCCGGTGGACCCGGCGTCGAGGGTGAACCGGTCGAAGAGGGTCTCCCAGGCGGTGATGCCGGTCAGGGGCAGGGCGGCGGCCTCCGCGAAGCCGAGGCTGCGCGGCTTGCGGGCCACGAGGCGCTCGTCGACGACTTGGAACTCGGCGTTGCTGCCGGCGCGGGTGAGGTCCCCGGCGTACCAGACCTCGTCCCCCACCTGAAGGGTGGTCACCCCCTCACCCACCGCCTCGACCACGCCTGCGCCGTCGAAGCCGAGGATGCGGGGCCGGTCGGAGGCGGGCAACCCGGGGCGGACCTTGATGTCTACGGGATTGACCGACACCGCCTGCACCCGCACCAGTACGTCACGGGGCTCGGGATCCGGCACCGGCACCTCGACGTCCACGAGGCTCTCGGGGTCCTCCACGGGCAGGCCCCGGTAGGAGGCGACGGCCCGCATCGTCCGTTCGGTCATGACCGCAGGCTCCCTCGGTGCGCTGACGGGTTCCGGCCAGCTTGTCACGCCCGTCCGTGCCCGGCAGCGGCGGCCGGACCATCCGGGTGCCCTTCCCGGGGGCGCCGCCCGGCGGCCGGGATGCGGGGCAGGGCCGGACGGGTCATCCTGACGGCATGCAGCGTCGCGTCATCGTGATGCCGCCATCGACGGGCGGCGGCCGGCGCGTCCGCGTGGACGGCGAGATCCTGGGGATCGCGTACCACCTCCGCGACTTCCAGGAGTTCCTGCGGCGCGCCGGCCTCGATCCCGACGCCATCGACCTGGCCGACCCGGACCTCGTCGAATGGCGCGGGGCCGGCCCCGGCGTGTGGACGTGAGGTCCCCGCCGCGAAGCGGCAGGCCACCGACTACGGCAGCTCCTCGCGGCGCGGCGCGCACCAGTCGACGAGCACCAGGCCGAACTCCCGCATGAGCTGGGCCAGTCCCGGCACCGCCACCGTCGCCCGCGCCGCCGGGGTCAGGCCCAGGGTGACGACCCGGTCGCCGGCGCAGCGGCCGTACACCGTGACCGGACCGACGCGGGCGGCGAACGAGCCGGCGACCCGCCCTTGTGCGTCCCGCAGCGCCACCCCCGCGTACGTGTGCGACGCCGGGAGCACGTCGAAGAGCCGCTGCCGGGTGAGCGCGCCCGTCAGCGGCTCGGCCGGCGTCTCCCGCAGGTGCAGCTCGTCGAACACCTGGACGGCCCCGTCGCCTTCCCCGACTGTTCGTGCGTGCTCCCGGAAGATCCGCGTGATGTCCGCCAGTTCCGCCTCGACCTGGGCCGCGCAGCGGCGTTCCACCAGTTCGGCCTGGCGCCATTCGTCCTCGTGGATCTCCAGGTCGTCCGCGGCAGGGTCGGGCGGCGCCAGCGGCGGCAGCTCCGCGCAGAGCGTCGGCAGGGTGTAGGCGACCTGCCGCGGGTCCACCGTCCCCAGGCGCCGGAGCGTCAGGACCAGCCGCCCGGAGGCGAGGTAGGCCGTGCGGTCGGCGGGCTGCGCCCGTACGACCTGCCACACCGCCCCGCCGAGGTCGAGCCGGGTCTCCGGCGCGAAGGACTCCGGGAGTTGTCCTGAGGGTAGTTCCGAGCGGCCGAACGGCAGTCCGTCCGCCGCGTCGACCAGCGTCACTTCGATCAGGCTGTCCTCGGGCATGCGCGCATGCTATCGAGGGGGCAACCGGGCCGGGGTGGGGGCCCGTTCGGGCTCGACGCCGAGACGAAATGTCATGGGCACGCAAATTTTTCCCAACCCCCTCTACCCGCATAGACAACGGGCCGCCATCCTGATCCGCGACACCCCCCCACGAGAGGACCATTCATGAGGACGGTGACCAAGACGCTGGCCGCCACCGCCGCAGCGGCGGCGTGCGCACTGATGACGCAGCCCGCGCACGCCGCGGTGCCGCCCGAGCACGCGATCATCGTGTGCCAGAGCGCGAGCTTCTACGCCAACTACGACAGCGCCTCCGGTCCCCACGGGCTGATCCGCGTCCTGGGCTACGGCAACAAGGTCGGCCACACCCGGGGCGCCCACCCCGTCTACAACGGCTGGGCCGCCACCTTCGACTTCGGCAAGGGCGACTGGGGCTACGTCCGCGTCGAGTGCCTCGGCGGCTACGGCTCCTGGTGACCCCCTTCCGCACCGTCACCCCCACGACAGGAAGGACCACCCGCATGCCCGCATCCCGGATGCTCCGCGCCGCCACCGCCGTCGCGGCCCTCACCGCCGCCGTGCTGACCACAGCCGCGCCCGCCCGGGCGGCCGACGGGACGATCGGCCGGCGCGAGACCGTCTGCGCCAAGGACCTCTACGTCCGCACCGCCCCGCTGGGCGCCTGGATGGGCACCCTCTACAAGGGCCAGACCTTCACCGTCGAGAGCAAGCAGGGCGACTGGGCCTACGGGTTCGCCTACGGCGACATCAACCGCCACGGCTGGGTCCAGGACGGCTGGTTCTGCTGACGTGCCGGCCCGGGGCGCGCCCCTTCGACGGACACCGCGGGGCGCGCCGGGTCCGGGCCGCGGTCCGGCCGGGCGGGATGTGGCACGGTGAGGGCGCAGCGCCGAAGATCACCGAGAAGGAGTTCCCGTGTCCAAGCCCCCGCTTCCCCCGGCCGCGATCGAGATGCTGAAGAAGCCCAACCCGGCCGTGATCACGACGCTGAGGGCCGACGGCCAGCCGGTGTCCACGGCCACCTGGTACCTCTGGGACGACGGCCGGGTCCTGGTCAACATGGACGGTGGCCGCAAGCGTCTGGAGCACATGCGCAACGACCCCCGGGTCACCCTCACGGTCCTGGACGAGGGGAACTGGTACACCCACGTCACCGTGGTCGGTCGCGTCGCCGAACTGCGCCAGGACAGCGACCTCGCCGACATCGACCGGCTGGCCCAGCAGTACCTGGGCCGCGCCTACCCGCAGCGGGACCGCGAGCGCGTGAGCGCCCTGATCGAGGTCGAGCGCTGGCACGGCTGGGGCACGCTGAAGGACAGCAGCCAGCCGGGCTGACCGGGGGCCGGTGCGTCAGCCCTCGTACGGCTCCGACGGCGCCCGCACCGGCCGGGCCCGGCTCACGTCCAGGAACGGGATGGGACCGTCGTTGACCGGGTCCTTCGCCCGGCGCGCGGTGTAGGTCCCGGTGACGTCCAGCCAGGCGTCCGGCCGCAGGACGGGCGGCACCTGCCCGGTCAGGCCGATCTTGACCGGGCGGGCGTCGGCCGCACAGCAGTTGAGCACCATGCGGGTCAGGTACGGGGTGCCGTCGCGGCCGATGCTGACGAACCCGGTGAGGGTGACCTGACGGCCGCCCAGGGACCGCCCGTGGTCGTAGACCGCCCGGCCGGCGTACTCGGCGGTCTCCATCCGCAGCGGGTCCCCCGCGGGCAGGGCGGGGAAACCGAAGGGGCGCGGGACGGACGTGCCGGTCCGGGCTGCGGAGTAGGAGCCCAGGGCGGGCGGGGCGACCAGGACGAGCGCGACGAGCGGCAGCACCAGCAGCCACGCGACCTTCGGCTCGCGGTGCGGGTGCGCGTGCCCCGCGTCGTGCGCATGCCCCTCGTCCGCGTCCGCCCCGGTGCGGCGAGCGCGGCGGGGGCGGCGCAGTTCGTACCAGACGGTCGCCAGGGCGGCGACGACCAGCACGGCGCCGGCCGCCAGCAGCAGCGGCTGCAGCCCGGCCTTGACGTAGCGCAGGTAGAGGTCGCTGAGCCCGGCGTGGAGCATCGCCACCCCGGTCAGGAGCAGCACGGCGGCCTGTGCCTCCCGGTTCACAAGAACACCGTCCCGGTCAGGGACGCCACCACGACGGCCACGGCGAAGGTGGCGGGCGCGAACCGCACCGCGAACGCGCGTCCGAACGCGCCCGCCTGCAGCGCGAAGAGCTTCAGGTCGATCATCGGCCCCACGACGAGGAACACCAGCCGGGCGGTGAGGGAGAACTGCGACAAGGACGCGGCCACGAAGGCGTCGGCCTCCGAGCAGATCGACAGCACCACCGCGAGCACCGCCAGCGCGAGCACGGACACCACCGGGTTGCCCGACGCCAGCCGCAGGACGTCCTCGGGCACGAAGGACTTGAGCGTGGCCGCCGCCATCGCCCCGACCACCAGGAACCCGCCTGCGTGCATCACGTCGTGCCGTACCGAACCCCAGAACGCCGCACCCTTGCCCTGCCCCTCGGCCGACGGGTGCGCCGCGGGGCGCAACCGGTCGGCGTGCCCCAGACGCTGCCACAGCCAGCCCATGGCGCAGGCCACCAGCAGGCTCGCGACGAACCGGGCGACCACCATGCGCGGTTCGTTCGGGAAGGCCACGGCCGTGGCGGTCAGCACCACCGGGTTGATCGCCGGCGCGGACAGCAGGAACGTCAGCGCCGCCGCCGGAGCCACCCCTCGCCGCACCATCGCCCCCGCGACCGGCACCGACGCGCACTCGCAACCCGGCAGGACCGCCCCCGCCACGCCCGCCACCGGCACCGCCACCGCGGTCCGGCGCGGCAGCGCCCGCGCGAAGAACGACGGCGGGACGCACACCGCGAGCACCGCGGAGAGCACGACGCCCAGCACCAGGAACGGCAACGCCTGCACCACCACCGCCACGAACACGGTCATCCAGCTCTGCATCACCGGCGCGGACAGCGCCCCGCGCACCGGTCCCTGCAGCATCAGGGCGACGAGCAGCAGCAACGTCAGCACCAGCGGCGAACTGACCCGCCACCCCTGTTCCGGATCCGGCCGCCCGGCGTCCTGCCGTGCGGTCCCGGCCGACGCCGGGGCCTCCTTGGTGACGGTCACGGGCGTGCTACCTCCGGCGGGCAGGGGGACGTGAGGAAGGAACTGCACCCTCCATACGCCGTGGCCCGTCACGCCGTCTCATGCCCCGCCAGGACTTTGCGCAGCCTTGGTGCGGGCAGTCCCACGATGGCGGCGAACGCGGCGGGAGCGGGGGAGGAGCGGCGATCGCCGTGAAGGCGGGCCTCATTCACCACGCGGTGCGGACCGACCGCCGGGCCACGAGGTCGTCCAGGTGTCCCGGGCTGAGTACGAGGACCTCCTCGAACAGGACCAGCGTCTCCTGGTGGCCGCCCTCTACATGGCGACGGGCGTCGTTGCTGGTGCCCGGCGTGGCCGTGGGCTGAGCCCTGCCCGGGCCTGCCGCCCGGTCACCTGGGTGCTGGGGTCTCCGGTCCGGGGAGGTACGGGTCCTTGGGTCGGGGCCGCGAAGCGGAAGAGTTCTCCGCGCCTCGGTTCTGAGCCGCGGTCTCTTGTCGTCCACGGCGGGTGCCGGTCTGGAGGCGGAGTGGGCGCGTTGCCGGTGGGTGTGGAACGAGTGCGTGGCGGTGTCCCGCAAGGTCCACGGCCTGAACAGGAGCGCCGAGCAGAAGGTCACGTGCGGCCCTGCGCAGCTCGACAAGTTGCTGACCGAGGCGAGGCGGTCGCTTGCGTGGCTGCGGGAGGGCAGTTCGGTGCTGCAGCAGCAGGTCATCCGGGATTTCGCCAAGTCCCGGACCAAGGCGTTGAAGGACATCACGGCGCGGCTGCCGATGGGGCAGCGGGCCGGGATGCCCCGCATCAAGCGCAAGCGTGAGACCGCACCATCGCTGAACTACACCACCCGCGGTTTTAGGCTCAAGAACGGACGCCTGCACCTGGCCGGCGGCATCGTGCTCACGGTGGTGTGGTCCCGCGACCTGCCGTCCGAGCCATCCTCGGTGCGGGTGTACCGGGACGGCCTCGGCCACTGGTACGCCTCGTTCGTCGTCGCCACTGCCCCAGAGCCGCTGCCCGCCACCGGCGCGGTGATCGGTATCGACTGGGGCGTCAAGGAGACCGCGACCACGACCAGCGACGTCCACGACCTGCCGCACGCCCAGCACGGGAGGACCGCTGCGGCGAAGCTGGCCCGCTACCAGAAGATGATGGCCCGCCGGCGTACGCCGAGGAACAGGCCCGACACCGGTGGCTACCGCAAGGCCCGCCGGGCCGCCGCGAAGGTGTCCAAGAAGATCGCTCGCCGGCGGCAGGACACCGCCCGCAAGTGGGCCAAGCGCGTGGTGACCGACCACGATGTCATCGCGGTCGAGGACTTCCGGCCGAGGTTCCTCGCGAAGACCACGATGGCGCGCAAGGCGGCGGACGCGGCGATCGGCGCCACGAAGACGGCCCTGATCGAGATGGGCCGCAAGCACGGGCGGGACGTCCGCCTGGTGCATCCCGCGCACACCACCATGGACTGCGCGTCGTGCGGAGCGAGAACCAAGCACGCACTCCCACTCTCGGAACGTACCTACACCTGCACCGCGTGCGGAGCCGTCTCCCCCAGGGACAAGAACTCCGCCCGCGTGATGCTGGTCCGGGCTGGTCTCAACCCGGCTGGTGCCGATCGTGCAAGCGCTGGCGGACCGCTGGTTCCCAGCCCGCGTGAGCCAGGAATCCCCGTCCTGTGGGACGGGGAGGAAGTCAAAGCACGTGCTGGCCCTTGCCCAGCGCGATGACGCCGTTGGCGGAGGCGTGGTAGAGCTCGCGGTCACGCTCCGGGTTGACGCCCACGGTGGCGCCGGCGGGCACGACGACGTTCTTGTCGAGGATGGCGCGGCGCACGACCGCGCCGCGCCCGATGCGGACGTTGTCGTGCAGCACCGACCCCTGCACCACCGCGCCCTCCTCCACCACGACCCCCGGCGACAGCACGGACTGCGTGACCTGCCCGGAGATGATGCAGCCCGGGCTGACCATCGACTCGCCCGCGATCCCGCCGGCCACGAACTTCGCCGGGGGCAGCCGCAGCGAGTGCGTGTACAGCGGCCACTGGTCGTTGTAGAGGTTGAAGACCGGGTGGACCGAGATCAGGTCCTGGTGGGAGTCGTAGTAGGCGTCCAGGGTGCCCACGTCCCGCCAGTAGCCGTGGTCGCGGGCGGTCTCGCCGGGCACGTGGTTGTCGTCGAAGTCGTAGACCTGCACCTGCCCCTTGGCGGTCAGCAGCGGGATGATGCTGCCGCCCATGTCGTGCACGGAGGAGTCGTCCTCGGCGTCCTGGGCCAGCGCGTCCAGCAGCACCTTGGTGGTGAACACGTAGTTGCCCATCGAGGCGTACACCCGGTCGGGGTCACCGGGCAGGCCCGGCGGGTCGGCGGGCTTCTCCAGGAACCGCTCCACCCGCACCCCACCCGGTCCCGGGGTGATGATCCCGAACGAGGAGGCCTGGTCACGCGGGATGCGGATGCCCGCCACCGTGGCCCCCGCGCCCGCCTCGATGTGCTGGCGCAGCATCTGCCGGGGGTCCATGCGGTACACGTGGTCGGCGCCGAACACGACGATGTAGTCGGGCTGCTCGTCGTACACCAGGTTCAGCGACTGGTAGATGGCGTCCGCGCTGCCGAGGAACCACCGCGGGCCCAGCCGCTGCTGCGCCGGGACGGGGGTGACGTAGTTGCCCAGCAGGTTCGACATCCGCCAGGTGGTGGTGATGTGCCGGTCCAGGGAGTGCGACTTGTACTGCGTCAGCACGCAGATGCGCATGATGTCGCCGTTGACGAGGTTGGACAGGACGAAGTCCACCAGCCGGTAGGCGCCGCCGAACGGCACCGCCGGTTTGGCGCGGTCGGCGGTCAGCGGCATCAGCCGCTTGCCCTCGCCGCCCGCGAGCACGATTCCCAGCACCGAAGGTCCGCCGCGCATCCCTGCCCCCTTTGCCGCTACCGCCCTTGCGCCTTGCCGATCTCCTCGTACACGCCCACGGTGCGGCGGGCCACCGCGTCCCACCCGAACTCCGCCACCGCCCGCTCGCGTCCCGCCGTCCCCATCCGGGCCGCCGCCGCGGGATCGCCGGCCAGCGCGCCGACCGCCGCGGCCAGCCCCGCCTCGAAGGCTTCCGGGTCCTTCTCCTCGTACGGCACCAAGAGCCCGGTCACCCCGTCCTCCACCACCTCGGGGATCCCGCCCACCGCGGAGGCGACCACCGGGGCGCCGCACGCCATGGCCTCCAGGTTCACGATGCCCAGCGGCTCGTACACCGACGGGCACACGAACACCGCGGCGTGCGTGAGCAGTTGCACCACCTGGGGCCGCGGCAGCATCTGCGGGATCCAGATCACCCCGCCGCGTACGGCCCGCAGTTCCTCCACCAGCTCGCGGAACTCGCGGTCGATGGCCGGGGTGTCGGGCGCCCCGGCGCACAGCACGATCTGCAGGTCCGGATCGATCCGCCGGGCGGCCCGCAGCAGGTGCGGGACCCCCTTCTGCCGTGTGATCCGGCCGACGAACAGCGCGTACGGGCGGCCCGGGTCGACGCCGTGCGCGGTCAGCGCCCCCGTTGACCCGTCCGGCCGGTACAGGCGCGTGTCGATGCCGTTGTGGACCACGTGCACACGCGCCGGGTCGAGCGCCGGGTAGCTCCGCAGGATGTCCGCGCGCATCCCGTGCGAGACGGCGATGACGCCGTCGGCGGCCTCGACCGCCGTCCGCTCCGCCCAGCTGGAGAGCGCGTAGCCGCCGCCGAGCTGCTCGGCCTTCCAGGGGCGCAGCGGTTCGAGGGAGTGGGCGGTCATCACGTGCGGGACGCCGTAGAGCAGTTTGGCCAGGTGGCCGGCGAGGTTGGCGTACCAGGTGTGTGAGTGCACCAGGTCCCGGCCGGCCAGCGCGGCGGCCATCGACAGGTCGACCGACAGGCTGCGCAACGCCTCGTTCGCGCCCCCGAGCTCCGCGGCGGCGGCGTGCCGGCTGACGCCGGGGCCGCCCGCGTCCTCCGTGCCTCCCGTCACGTCCGCGCCGTCCGCCCCGGCCCAGCAATGAACCTGAAGGTCCGTCAGGGACCTTAGCTCGCGCGCCAGGAACTCCACGTGGACGCCCGCCCCGCCGTAGACGTACGGCGGGAACTCCCGCGTGAGCAGTGCCACCTTCACGGGCGCCTCCCCGGGTCCCGTCGCCGTGTTGGGACATCCATGCCCCGCAGAACGGTGTTCGATCCGTCTTCCCCGGCTTTCGCCGTGTGATGCCCCGCGCGGAATTCCTTCGACTTCGCCGCCCGCTTGGTGGATCGTCGGGCGCATGCGACAGGACGAGATCTGGGACGAGGAGACCGCCCGGAACTACGACACCCCCGGCACCGGCATGTTCGCCCCGGACGTACTCGGGCCGGTCGTGGACCGCCTCGCGGGACTCGCCGACGGCGGACGGGCGCTCGAGTTCGCCATCGGCACCGGCCGCGTGGCCGTGCCGCTCGCGCGGCGAGGCGTACCCGTCAGCGGCATCGAGCTGTCACAGCCCATGATCGACCGACTGCGCACCAAGGCGGACGACGCGTCGATCCCGGTCGTCACCGGCGACATGACCGCCGCCCGCGCCCCGGGCACCTTCCGGCTCGTGTACCTCGTCTACAACACCATCTCGAACCTGCTCACCCAGGCCGCACAGGTCGCGTGCTTCCGCAACGCCGCCCGCCATCTCGAGCCGGGCGGGTGCTTCGTGATCGAACTGTGGGTCCCCGAGCTGCGCAAGCTGCCACCCGGCCAGCAGGCGGTCGTCTTCCACTCCGAATCCGGCTACATCGGGCTGGACACCTACGACGTCCTGGGGCAGCAGGTCGTCTCGCACCACTTCCGGTTCACCGACGGCGAGCCGACCCGGCTGTTCCGTTCCCCGCACCGTTACATCTGGCCCTCGGAGCTCGACCTCATGGCCCAGCTGGGCGGATTCACGCTGGAGTCCCGCCACGCCGACTGGCAGGGCGCCGAGTTCACCGCCGAGTCACGCTCCCACGTCTCCGTCTACCGGCTCCCCGCCGCCGAAGGGTGACCGGGTCGCCCCCCGCTGCCCCGGCACGGTTCAATGCCGGAATGGTGGAGTGGGCGCACATGTCTGACTGCCGGTTCGACGTCGATCGCGTTCCGGAACTCCTGGCGCGGGTGGAGCGCCGGGACGACCCTGAAGCGTGGAAGGAACTGGGGTGGCGCCTCGTGCTCGAGCACGACCTGGTGTCCCCGGCGAGCTTCGCGTCCCTGCCACGCCTCGTGCGCCTCGCCGCGCACAGCGCGGAGGCACGCGCCCTGGCCGGGAGGATCCTGGCGCGCGCGGCCGGCCGGCACGGTTGCGACGACCTTCCGGCCGGTTGCGCCGCCGTGATCGCGGAGTTCGGCGAGGTGCTCGACCGGCACCTGCGGTCGAGGCCCGCCGACTACCTCGCGTCCTTCCTCGCCCTCCTCGCGGTGAGGGGGGAGTACCACTGGGCGAACGTCCTGGAGGGCTTCACGGACGACATCATCAGGGTGGAGTGTCCGCACTGCGGTGTCGGGGTGACGATCGCCGTCGGCGGCTTCGGGTGCTACGCGCAGGTGTGGGACGGGCCTGAGGAGATCCGGCGGGACCTGCGTGCGGCGGACGCAGGGGAACTCACCGGAACGGGCCGGTGGATGCACGGGATCTGCGTCCGCGACGGTCAGCGGGCCCTCGCCGACGGAATAGCCCACTTGTTCGGTGCGGCGGAGTGCCCGGGCTGTGCCGGCGTCTTCAACGTCGCGGACGAGTACTCCTGCGCCAACCGTCCGGTCATGTGGTGACCGGCGCTCCTAGTCCTCCTCGCCGCTCAGGGAGCCCGCGGTGGTGAGGGTGGCGGTGTCCGGGGCCGGGGCCGGAGCCGGTGAGGCGGCCGGGTCGGGAGCGGCGGCCATGGCCGGGGTGGGGGCCGGGGGGACGGGCCGGGCTTCCGCGGCGCGCTTGGCGGTGGCGCGGGTGAGGGAGACCGTCGGGGGAGCGGGGGGCGGCGCGAGGGAACGGGCGAGGTCGCGGTCGAGGCGGCGCAGCTGGGACTGCATGTGGGCGGTCAGGCGGGTGCGGTAGGCGTTCTCGAAGGTGCGCAGGTCCTCGACCTTGCGCTGCAGCGCGGTGCGGGCGGAGGCCAGGGTGGTCATCGCCTGACGGTGCTTCTCGCGGGCCTCGTGCTCGAGGGCCAGGGCCCGGTCGCGGGCGTCCCGGCGCAGGCTCTCGGCCTGTCCGAGGGCCTCGCCGACGATCTTGTGGGCCTCGGCGCGGGCCTCGGCGACGGCCTGCTCGGCGGTGCGTTCGGCCAGGGCGAGCAGGCGGGCCGTGCTGTCGACGGCGAACCCGGGCTGCCCGTCCGTGACCTCCTCGGGCTCGGCGGGCTCGGCGGGCTCGGCGAGCCGCGCGGGCTGCGCCACCTCGGCGGCGGGGACGGGGACGCGTTCCGGCGCCGCCTGGGGTTCGGGTTCGGGTTCCGGCTCCGGCTCCGGTTCGGGCCCGGGTGCCGACGCCACCTCGAGTTCGGGCTCCTCGTGCTGCCGGTCGGCGGACTCGACGGCCGAGAGCGCGGCGCGCAGGTCCTGGTTGATCCGCAGCAGCCGGGTCAGCTCGGACTGCACCTCGTCCAGGAAGTCGTCGACCTCGCGCTCGTCGTAGGCCTCGCGGAGGCGGACGGTGGTGAACTGCATCCTGCGCACGTTCTCGGGGGTAATCGGCGTCTGTGCCATCTGCTCACCTCGAGGTCTTCGTCGACAAGTCCTGACCGCATCCGTCAACTCCAGCTTGGGCGGCGGGCCGGGCCGGGGCAGCCCGGGAACACCGCGCGGGGGCGGTGCGGGCGGTGTCACCTGCGCCGATCGTGGGACCCGGGCGAACGGCGTGGATGGCGCAACTACGGGCGGCGCAGTGGCAACTGTGATCATCCGCGTTGTCACCGCGTCCGCAGACAGCGTGGATTTCCCTCCGCGCCCGGCGAAAGGGCCGGACGGGTGAATACGGGCCCCCGGGGCCGGGGTACGGGATGCGCATGGAGATGCCGGGTGGGGGCGGAGGGGCGCGGTTCTTCCCCGTCGGGATGGGCCGAACGGTGTACCAGGTGCCGCGTGGATCCGCCCGCGGCCGGGGCCGTTCCGCCGTCGCGATGACCGTCGGCCGGATCCGCGACGAACTGCGCGCCCTCGCGGCAGCCCCCGGCCCCTGACTGGCCCGCGCGAGCCCGGGACTAGGCTCGCGACGACGTCGTACCAGCTCGTGACGGGTGCCGGGCGCCCGCCCGGCCCGACCCACCAGCGAAGGGAATCCCATGACGCAGCCCGTCATCATCGGAAGCGAGCGCAGCGAGGTCGGCCTGCCGGCCGGGATGGACGTCCTGCGGCGCGGCGGGACGGTGGTGGACGCCGTGGAGGCGGCGATGCGCCGCTGCGAGGACAACCTCACCGACCACTACGTCGGCACCGGCGGGCTGCCCAACGCGCAGGGCGTGGTCGAGCTGGACGCGTCGGTGATGACGGGCTCGGACCGCAGGTTCGGCGCGGTCGGCGCGCTGCGCGGGTTCCCGAACCCGATCTCGGTGGCGCGCGCGGTGATGGAGCGGCTGCCGCAGCACTGCCTGCTGGTGGGGGAGGGCGCGGCGCTGTTCGCGCGGGAGAACGGGTTCGAGGGCGCCGAACTGCTGACCGAGGAGTCCCGGGCCATGTGGCGCGAGCAGCTGCTGACCGCGGCCGAGGCGGTGGAGGGGGAGAACACCCCGGCCGTGGACGGTGACCACCGCTACCGGCGGGCGGCGCTGGAACTGGTGCGGCGGATGGCGCCGCACGAGGGGCCGTGGGGGACGATCAACATCATCGCGCTGGACGCGCACGGCGAGATGTGCGTGGGCGTCTCGACCTCCGGCTACCCCTTCAAGTACCCGGGACGGGTGGGGGACTCCGCCGTCCCGGGGGCGGGCAACTGGTGCGACCTGCGCGGCGGCGGGGCGGCCTGCACCGGACGCGGCGAGCTGAGCCTGCGCGGCGGGACGGCGCGTACGGTGGTCGACCTGCTGGCGCTGGGCAAGGAGCCCGCCGACGCGTGCCGGGTCGCGCTGGAGGAGGCGGCCGGCCTGCCCGACGAGTACCGGTCCGAACTGCGGGCACTGGCGCTCACCCCGGACGGGCGGCACGGTGGCGCGGCCGGACAGGAGGGCAGCGTCTACGCCGTGATGACCGACGCCTCCACCGAGCCGGAGCTCCGCCCGCGCACGCTGGTCTGAGGGCCGTCCGGGCCTACGGCTGGGGCGCGATCAGTTCCCCGCTGGTCGCGTCCCGGATGGTGATGGCCTCCACCGGGCAGGACTCCGCGGCGTCGACCAGGAGCTCGTCCGGTTCGGCCGTCGGGTGCCTGGGGCAGGACTTGCGGTCGCGGAGCTCGAAATGCTCGGGGGCGATCCCGGCGCAGGAGCCGGTGCCGATGCAGGTCTTGCGGTCCACCTCGATCTGCCAGGTCATGATGCGTGTCCTCCGGTGTCGTCAGGTCCGGTCCCAGATGACCGGCATCCGCTCGGGCCCGCGCAGGGCGACGCCGGACTTCCACACGACGCTCTCGTCCGGTCCGGCGAGGCGCAGCCCGGGCAGCCGGTCGAGCAGGGTGCGCAGGGCCACCTGCAGTTCCATACGGGCCAGTTGGGCGCCCAGGCAGTGGTGCGGTCCGTGCCCGAACCCGACGTGGGAGGCCTCCTGGCGCAGCACGTCGAGCCGGTCGGGGTCGGTGTACACCGTTTCGTCGCGGTTGGCCGAGACGGGGCAGACGACCACCGCCTCCCCGGCGCGTACGGTGCCGCCGCTGAGCTCGACGTCGTCCAGCGCGTAGCGGGGCATGCCCGCGCCGTTGCCCAGGGGGACGTAGCGCATGAGCTCCTCGACGGCGCCGGGGACCAGGCCGGGGTCGGCGCGCAGTGCCGCGAGCTGTCCGGGGTGGGTGAGCAGCGTGTAGACGAAGTTGGGGATCTGCGAGGCGGTGGTCTCGTGGCCCGCGACGAGCAGGGAGATCGCCAGGACCTGCAGTTCCCGTTCCGACAGCCGCTCGTCGTTGTCGCGGGCGTCGACGAGGGCGCCGAGGAGGTCGTCGTGCGGCGCGGCGCGCCGTTCGGCGATCAGGCCGGCCATGTAGGCCATCAGGGCGTCGGTGCAGTCCTGGACCTCCCGCGGGGTGTACTTGGTGGTGGACAGCAACGCGTCCGACCAGGTGCGGAAGTCGGCCCGGTCGGCGAGGGGGACGCCGAGCAGTTCGCAGATGACGGTGACCGGCAGCGGCAGGGCGAAGTCCGCCACGAGGTCGGCCGGCGCGCCGCGCGCGACCATGCCGTCGGCCAGTCCGGCCGCGATCTGCTCGGTACGGGGCCGCAGGCGTTCGATGTGCCGGGCGGTGAAGGCCTTGGCCACGATCCGCCGCAGCCGGGTGTGGTCCGGGGGGTCGAGGTCCAGGATGCTGCCCTCCAGGCCCCGGTGCGGCCGCAGGCGCGGCTCGTCGCGGTGGACGGCCTCGGCCCGGCTGAACCGGGGGTCGCCCAGGACGGTCCTGACGTCCTCGTACCGGGTGACCAGCCAGGCGGCCTCCCCGTAGGGGAACCGGACCCGGCACAGCGGCTCGTCCTTGCGCAGTTCGGCGAAGGCCGGGTCGACGGTGAGGCGGTCGGCTTCGGTGAAGGGGTAGTTCCGGGGCTCGGTCGCGGCCATGGCGCATGCCTCCAGTGAGCTCGGGGAGTCGGGTCCGGTCCTCACGACGGTCCGCGGGGACGCCGGGGCGCGGCGGGCCGGTCGGCGAGGGCGGGGCGCAGCAGGTGGCACAGGTCGTCGGCGAGGAGTTCCAGCGGGTCGTCGGTGTCGACCGGCAGGCCGCCGGCGATCCAGGCGGTGAGGAACGACCCGGTCTGGAGCACCGCCATCAGGGCGCGCTGCCGTGCCTGTGCGGGGGTGACGCCCTGCCAGCGCCGGGGCGGGGCCGTCAGCAGGGTGACGTAGCGTTCGTGCGCCGCCAGGTAGCGGTCGCGGGCGCTGCCGTCGTCACCGGCCGCGGACGGGGTGGCGGCCAGCAGCACGCGGATGGTCGGCGCGAGCGCCCGCCAGCTCGCCGCCGCGTGCTCCAGCCAGTCGCGGACGCCGGAGCGGGTCCATTCCGGGACGGCTGCCAGCTCGGCGTACAGGCCGTCGGTGACCTGGTACACCCGGTCCGTCAGGGCGGCGATGACCTCCGCCTTGCCGCGGAAGTGCGCGTACACCGTGGCCCGGGTGACCCCGGCCGCGCGGGCGATGTCCTCCATGGTGGCGGCGACGAACGACTTGGCGGCGAAGACCTCGACCGCCCCGTCCAGGACCCGGTTGTGGGTCAGGTGCCGCTGCTGCGCGCGCAGGCTCACCCGCGGTGCGCCCACCGCGGTCGCGGATCCGGCATCCGCCGGCCGGCGACGTTCCATGAGGAAAGTCTACAAAACGATATCAATCTGTACATTTTGTGTACGGCGGCGGTGGGCCCGCCGGGGCCGGTCAGCCGTGGTTGCGGGGGTGGGCGCGGGCGGTGCGCTCGTTGCCCCGTTTGTAGTCGCCGGTCCAGCGGGCCATCACCAGCTGGGCGTCACCGCGCTCCACTTCCTCCAGGAAGCGCTCCGCCCGCTCCCCGCGCAGCACGACGGCGGTGTGCGCGCCGTGGGTGACGACCACGGTGCCGTCGCCGCGCCGGCGGTAGGAGAATCCGTGAGGTCGGGGCATGGCGGTGAGCGTAGGGCGGGGCCGCGCCCGCGCGACAGCGATTTACGGGGCGTCGCGGGTCGCGACGTGCGGCGAGCGCAGGGCCAGGGCGGCGATGTCGTCCTCCAGCCGCCCGCCGCTGTAGTGCACCAGTTCCCGGTGCAGCCGGTCCAGCAGTTCGCGGGGCGCTGCCGGGCTCTGCCGCCGCAGCCAGTCCGGCAGCGCGAAGAACGCCCCGGCGCGGTCGCGGGTCTCGGTGACGCCGTCGGTGTAGAGCAGCAGCTGGTCGCCGGCGGTGAAGGCGTGGGTGTCCACGACGTACGTGTCCCCGATGAGCTCGGCGAGGTTCAGGGGTGGGGAGGCGGCGGTCGGCTCCAGCACCCGGATGTGGCCGGCGTGCATGAGGATCGGCGGCGGATGCCCGCAGTTGAGCAGTCGCAGGCGGCCGCCGCCGTGCGGGATCTCGGCGATCACGGCAGTGGCGAAGCGCTCCGGCAGGTCCGGGCCGGGATAGCCGGAGCTGTGGCGGATGATGCTGGTCTCCAGACGGCGGACGATGCCCCGCAGGTCAGGCTCGTCGTGCGCCGCCTCGCGGAAGCAGCCGCTGAGCGCGGAGGCCGCGCCCACGGCGGACAGCCCCTTGCCGCGCACGTCGCCGATGAGCAGCCGCACCCCGTGGGACGTGTCGGCCACCTCGTAGAAGTCGCCGCCGATGCGCGCCTGCTCCTGTGCCGCCAGGTACAGCGACTCGATCTCCAGGCCCTGGATGCGCCGCGGCAGCGGCCGCAGCAGTACCGTCTGCGCCGCGTCGGCGACCATCCGGGCGTGGAAGAGCGCCTCCTCGCGCTGGATCCGCACGTGGCTGGCGTACGCCGCCGCCAGGGTGACCGCGACGATCGCGGCCCCGGTGTACGGGGTGCCCAGGTCGGTGTAGACGAAGCTCAGGCCCACCATGACCAGCAGGCAGAACGCGCCCAGCAGCACGGTCGGCAGCACCGGCCACATCGCGGCGGCCAGGGCGGGCGCGACGGGCAGCAGGCGGCTGATCGCGATCTCGCGCGGGGTGGCGAACGCCAGGGCGGCGATGAGCACGGTCAGGATCACCGGGGACAGCCAGGGAGCCTCCCAGCGGCCGTCGAGGCGGGCGCGTCGGCGCCGTGGCCATCCGGACATGATCACGAAGCGCATCATACCGGGGCAAAAGAGAAGGAAGGCCGACCTTCCGGCCGGACGGACCAGCCGACCACCCCGGAGCGAGGCCCGGGGTGGTCGGAGGTCGTCAGGGGCGGCCTGGCGGTGGCGGCCCGCGTCAGTCCTGGCCGCGGCGACCCGGCAGGACCTGGATCGTGTCGCCGACGGCGCGCTCACCGGTCGCGTCGGAGGGGACGTTGACCAGGGCGCCCTCGACCACCATCGCCGACGAGCCGCCGCCGTCCAGGTTGAGGGCCTGCACCGCGCCCAGGGAGCGCATGAACCGCGCCGCCTCGCTGAGGGTGAAGCCCTCGCTCACCCCGGGCTGCCGCCCGTCCACGGTGACCAGCAGCAGACGGCCCCGCCGGTCGATGCCGGCCATCGTCCGCGGCTGGCGCACGTTGGACCACGCGAAACCGAACGACAGGTCCAGCGGGTCCAAGGTGCCCTCGGTGGCCGCGTCGATGTGGACGCGACCGTCCTCCACCAGGGTGGGCGCCGCGCTCACGATGCTGTCGCCGGGACCGAGCTTGACCTGACGCCCCTCGGCGTCCCGGACGATCTCCCGCACGACCAGCCGCTTGCCGGTCCGCGCGTGCCCGGTCAGCCACGTCGCCGCCGAGCCGGTGCCCTGCAGCACCGTGCCGCGCTCGGGGACGGAGCCGCCGCGGGCGCCGGTGGAGAGCACCGTCCCGTGCGCGTCGAGCACCACCTGCACACCGCTGCCCGTGGGCAGCGTCGTGCGGAAGGCGGGGGTGAACTCCACCAGGTCGTCGGCCAGGGTGCAGGTCGTGTCGTGGCGGGGCTGCTCGGTCGGGACGCCGCCGGGGCGGCCGCAGTTGCGGACCTTGCCCGGCACGCGGTTGATGCCCTGCACCGCGTACCGGGCGGACCCGGCCCGCACGGTGACCGTGGTGGACAGGTCCGCGATCCGCGGCCGCCGCCCGCCGTCGCCGAGGACGAGCGCCGCACGCGAGCCGACCGCCATCGACTCCAGCCGGCCGTCCACCGCGGACAGACCCGCGACGGTGCCCTGGACGCCGTCGGCGTCAGAAGTGATGAAGAAGCCGCCGTTCACCCCGAGCAGCGACCCCAGCCGGCCGGCGACCGCCGAGGTCTTCTCCCGGTCGGCGACGTTGCCGCCGTCGCTCACCTCGACCGACCCGCGCAGCCGCGCCGGGTCCACCACGGCCACGTGGATGCGCTCGCCGTCGGCGGCCTGCCGTCCGTCGTAACCGGTCCACTCCGTCGACGTACGGAAACCGGCGGCCACGACCGCCGCGTTCGCCGGGCCCGCCTCGGCCTGCGTGGCGTACCGGCCGACCCGGACCTGCCAGCCCATCACGCCGCGCGGGGTGTCGGCGTAGGTGTCCCACTCCACCGCCTCCAGCCGCGGCTCGAACCCGGCCTCCCGCAGCCGCGCGGCGGTCGCGTCGGCCCAGGCGCGGTCACCCAGCGGAGCCCACGTGGCGGCGCCCGTCAGCCGGTTGACGGCGGGGGCCTGCACGGTCACCGTCCACACCCCGGCGGCCGAGGGGTCCCGCAGCTCGCCGCTGCGGACCTGCAGACCCGGCGCCACCTGCTGCGTCGTCCACACGATCCCCGGCGTACCGGAGGCGGCGGGCGACTGCGCCCCCGCAACGGCCGGCGGGACGACGGCGACCATGGTGAGGGCGGCGGCGAACACCGCCCCCCTCCGCGCGGCCTGCCCCACCCGGCGCGCCCTGTCGCGCGGTTCGGCGGCTGTGACGGACATTCGCTCTCCTGACGTTCGGTTCCACCGGGCGCCGCCTGGCGCCGCCCGGTCCTTGATCGCCATCCCAGACGCGCACGGGGACGGGCAGCCCACGCGGCGACGGCCCCCCGGGGAACCCTCGGTGACAACCGGGCGCGACCAGGGCGAAGTTGCGCGCGGCCGTGCCGCCGGACCCACCCCGGTCGCGGCGGCGGCGTGAGGGCCAGGTAAGAACATGGAGTGACCTTCGTACCCTCCGTCCCCCGGCGGCCCTGATGCCCTCGCTCGACCCGGCGCAGTGGGCCGTGGCGCTGCTAGCCCTCTTCCTCGTCGGCTACTCCAAGACCGGGGTGTCCGGGGCCGGGACGGTGGGGGTGGCGCTGTTCGCGCTGGTGCTGCCGGCCAAGCTGTCCACCGGCGTGCTGCTGCCGCTGCTCCTGGTCGGCGACGTGGTGGCCGTGGCCGCCTACCGCCGGCACGCCGACTGGGGGCGGCTGGTGCGGCTCTTCCCGTGGGTGGTGGTCGGGGTGCTGCTGGGCGCGGTGGTCGTCGACCGGATCGACGACGCACGGATGCGGGAACTCATCGGCGCGCTGCTGCTGCTGATGCTCGCCGTCCACTGGTGGAGCCGGCGCCGGGGTCCGGACGACTCGGTCGCCCAGCGCAGGGCCGTCGCCGCGGGCGCCGGGATCCTCGCGGGCTTCGCCACGATGACGGCCAACGCGGCGGGCCCCATCATGGCGCTGTACTTCCTGGCCGTGGGGCTGCCGATGCTGGGCTTCCTCGGCACCAGCGCCTGGTTCTTCCTGCTGCTCAACGCCTTCAAGGTGCCCTTCAGCGTGGCCCTGGGGCTGATCACGCCCGACACGCTGGCCTTCGGTGCGATGGCCGCCCCGGCGGTGCTGGCGGGGGCCGCCGCCGGCCGCGCGACCATCAGCCGCATCAGCCCGAAGGTCTTCGAGCGCGTCACCGTCGCCCTGACCCTCCTCGCGGCGGTACGGCTCGTCACCCTCTGAGCGGTCCGCGTGGCGGGAACGGGGCGTGGCGGCTCAGGTGACGATCGCGGTGATGAGCCGCCGGCAGCGCTCCGCCATCGCCTGTGCGGACTCGCCGGGGTGGTGGATCCACCAGGTGACCAGAGTGCTGACGGTGCCGGTCCACAGGTGCTTGAGCGCGTCGGAGTCCAGCGGGTCCCCGATCCCGCGGGCGGCGAGGAACTCCGCGCTGCCCGCGGCCGCCAGCCCGTCGATGGCGGTGCGGTGGCGCTCGGCCGCCGCGCGCAGCGGACCCGTGGCGGGCAACGTCCGGTCGTAGAGCACGAACCAGGCGTGGCGCTGCCCCTCCAGCGTGGTGAAGATCGCGCGCAGCACGGACAACGGCGTCCCCAGCGAGGTGACGCCCGGGACCAGCGCGTCGGTCAGCGCGCGCGTCAGCGAACCGGCGACCCGCTCCAAGGCCGCGGCGTACAGCGCGTCCTTGGACCCGAAGTACTGGTACAGCAGGGGCTTGGTGACCCCGACCCGCTCGGCGATGGCCGCCATCGACGCACCGCCGTAGCCACGGCGGCCGAACTCCTCGACGGCCGCGCTCAGCAGTTGCTCCTCGCGCTCGGCGCGGGGCACGCCCTTGGTCCCGGCGGTACGGGTTCGCGCGCTCGTCACGCCCGTGATTGTAGGCAATGAACTGACCGTGAGGTCAGTTCACCCCTCCCCAAGGATATGACCCAGTGGTAATTTACCCATCGGTCATATCGAGGTGAGGCGAAGGGCGGGACACGCATGACGCGCACGGGCACACGGTCGTGGTGGGGATGGGGCACCGTCGAGGACGCGGTGCGGGGCGCCGAACGTACGGCGCTGACCGGCCGGGTGGCCGGACTGCTCCCGGACGCCGACCTCACCGTCCACCTCCCTCCGGACGTCGCCTCCCTCGCCCTGCCGCCGGTACGGGTCAAGGCCCCGCCGTCGCTGGCCCACCTGTGCTCCGACACCCCGCACGACCGCGCCGCGCACACCCACGGCAAGGCCTTCCGGGACGTCGTCCGCAACCTCCACGGCGACCTGTGCCACGCCCCCGACCTCGTCGCCCGTCCCCGTACCGAGCAGGACGTCGTCGACCTCCTCGACTGGTGCTCCCGCGAGGGGATCGCCGTCATCCCCTTCGGCGGCGGCAGCTCCGTCGTCGGCGGCGTGGAACCCCGCCTCCCCGACGGACGCCCGGCGGTGACGCTCGACATGGAGCGCCTCGACCGCGTCCTGGAGACGGACCCCGTGAGCCGGTCGGCCCGCATCCAGGCCGGCGTGCTCGGCCCGCACCTGGAGGACCAGTTGCGGCCCTCCGGCCTGACGCTGCGCCACTTCCCGCAGTCGTTCGAGTTCTCCACCCTCGGGGGCTGGCTGGCCACCCGGGCGGGCGGCCACTACGCCACCCTCTACACCCACATCGACGACCTGACGCAGGCGCTGCGCGTCGTGACCCCGTCCGGAACCGGCGAGTCGAGGCGACTGCCCGCCTCGGGCGCGGGGCCGTCGCCCGACCGGATGTTCCTCGGTTCCGAGGGAACCCTCGGGATCATCACCGAGGCCTGGATGCGCCTTCAGCGGCGCCCCCGGTGGCGGGCGAACGCCTCCGTCCACTTCGCCGACTTCACGGCCGCCGTCACGGCCACCCGCGCCCTGGCCCAGTCCGGGCTCCACCCGTCGAACTGCCGTCTGCTGGACCCCGCCGAGGCACTCGTCAACGCGGGCGTCACCACGGGCGGCAGCGTCCTGATCCTGGCCTTCGAGTCCGCCGACCACCCGTTGGGACCCTGGATGGACCGGGCCCTGGAGCTGTGCCGCGACCACGGCGGCCACGTGCCCGAGCCGGCCCGCCACACCGACACCGGCGCGGGCGGCGACGCGGGCGGGGGCGGGGGCGCCGGGACCGACCGGTCCTGGCGCTCGTCCTTCCTCCGCATGCCCTACCAGCGCGACGCCCTGGCCCAGCAGTCCCTGGTCGTGGAGACCTTCGAGACCGCCTGCACCTGGGACCGGTTCGAGGAACTCCACGCGGCGGTCACCCATGCCGCGCACGAGGCGATCCGCACCACCTGCGGCACCGGAGTGGTCACCTGCCGGTTCAGCCACGTCCACCCCGACGGGCCCGCCCCCTACTTCGGCATCTACGCCGCGGGCCGCTGGGGCAGCACGGTCGCCCAGTGGGACGACATCAAGTCCGCCGTCTCCCAGGCCATCGCCGACCACGGCGGCACGATCACCCACCACCACGCCGTCGGCCGCGACCACCGCCCCTGGTACGACACCCAGCGCCCCGACCCCTTCGCCGCCGCCCTCAGCGCCGCCAAGTCCGCGCTGGACCCGGCGGGCATCCTCAACCCGGGCGTCCTGCTGGCGGCGCGCTGACAGCGGCGGGCTGCGGCGGTGCTCGGGCGCCGTGTCCGGTCGGCTGTTGGGGAGCGGGTTCACCCACCCCCTGTGGCTCACCCCGTAGGTGCCCTCCCGCGCCCGGTCGGAGCCGTCAACGCCCGATCGGCTCGGGCGGCGCCGCCGGGGCCGGATCGGCGGGCGTGGCGGCGGGGCGGCCGTGGGGGAGGCGGCGTACGGCCGCGGAGGTCATCGGGGCCAGGGCCGCGGCGGCGTACACGACTCCGGCGGCCGCGGCGACCCGGAACCCCCCGATGCGGTCGGCGAGCGGCGCCACGCTGAGCTGGCCGATGGGAATGGCGACGTAGGACAGCAGGTCGTCGAAGGACGACACACGCGACAAGGTGTCGGACGGAACGTGCTCCTGGAGGGAGGTGTCCCAGCCGACGCCCGCGACCGACGAGCCCAGCCCGGCGGTGAAGGCGGCGGCGATCAGCCACGGGGCATCCAGGTGCGCACCGAGCGCGAGCAGGGGCAGCGCGCCGAGCACACCCGCCAGCACACCCAGCCGCAGCAGGTGACGGGCCGCCAGCCGGTACATCAGCGTGCTCATCACCAGCAGTCCGGCGCCGCGCGCGCTGAGCACGAAGCCCCAGGCGGCCTCGTCGGCGAGCTGCCGGGTGAGCACCGGGCCCAGGATCTGCCAGGTGCCGACCTGCACCAGGTTGACCACGCAGAAGCACAGCGACACCGTCCACACCCAGCGGATCCGGCGGTACGCGGCCCAGCCCTCGCGGATGTCGGCGAGCAGTCCCGAGGGGCGACGTGCGGCGGTGGGGGCGGTGAGGGACGACAGGCGGGTGAGGCACCCGGCGGCGAGGAGGTAGGTCAGCGCGTCGAAGGCGATGGCCGGTCCGCCGCCGACGGACGCCGCCAGGACGCCGGACAGGCTCGGCCCGAGGATCTTCGTGGCGTTGCGCACCGAGCCCAGCAGCGCGTTCGCCTGCCGGATCCGGTCCCCGGGGACGAGTTCGGGCACGATGCCGCGCAGCGCGGGCGTGGTGAAGGCGGCGAGGACGCCGTTGAGGAACCCCAGCGCGGCCACCGGAAACAGGGCGTACCGCCCGGTCAGCAGCAGCGCGGCGACCGCGCCCTGGGTGACGGCCGAACCGAGGTTCGCCGCCACCAGCACCGTGCGGCGCGGCAGACGGTCGGCCGTGGCGCCCCCGACGAGCAGGAACACCAGCAGCGGCACCATGTACGCGGTGAGGACGACACCGAGGTCGCCGAGGCCGGCCGAGGCGTCGAGGACCGCGAACGCCAGGGCGACCGGGGCCATCGCGGTGCCGAGCAGGGACACCGTCTGGGCGGTGAGGAACCAGCGGAAGTCCCGGTACGGCGGAAGGGATGCGAGCACGGGCGGAGTCTGCTGGACGCGCCGGGCGGGGCACTATCGTTTCGGCGGGAGGCGAAAGATGACCTTGTTGCGGCTGAGTCCGCTGGCCCTGTCGCGGTCCCGGTTCGCCCTGTCGCCGCTGGCCGAGACCCTGGCGTCGCTGCTCGTGCTGGGCGCCGGGTACTGCGACCCCTGGCTGGCCTCCTGGTACGACCGCCACCATGGCGCGTTCCGGGCCGCGCTCGACACCGACCCCTTCGCGAAGGGCCTGGTGCGGCTGCTGGGGTCCACGAAGTGGATGCCGGCGCACATCGTCCTGCCGCCGGCGGGAGGTATGCGGACCACGATCGAGGCCGAACTGGCCGAGGTGGCCCGGGTGCCCGACGCGCAGGTGCGCGCCGAGCTGGAGCAGTCGGTGGCGCACAGCTGGAAGGAGCACGACCTCGGATGGCTGACCGGACGCGACTGGGCCGCCAGGACCGCCGAGCTCTTCCGGCGCACCTGGACCGCGCACGTCGCTCCCGACTGGCCGCGCCGCCGTGCCCTGCTGGAGCGGGACGTCACCTACCGGGCAGGGCTGCTGGCCGCCTACGGCTGGCCCCGCGCCCTGGAACACATGAGCCGGCACAGCGCCTGGGTCGGCGCGGACGCGATCCGCTTCAGCCACCGGGGCTCACCGGACCGGGTCGTCGGCGACGAGGGGATGCTGTTCGTACCGGTCGCCGCCGTGTCCCGGGGCACGTGGCTGTGCGAGGCGCCGCCGGCGTCGTACGCGCTGGTCTACCCGGCCCGCGGAGCCGCCGCGGCCGGGGGACGCGCGGAACCCGGGCCCGCATTGGGACGGCTGATCGGCACCGGCCGCGCGGCGATCCTCCACGAACTGGAGCGCCCCGCCACCACCAGCGAACTCGCCGCCCACCTCGGCCTGTCCCTCGGCACCGTCGGCGGCCACCTGGCGGTGCTGCGGGATGCCGGACTGGTCACCGGCACCCGTGTCGACCGGCGCGTGGTCTACCGGCGCACCGCCTCCGGGGACCTCCTCGCCGGAGGTGCGGACGGCTGAACGAGGCACTCCCCAGGCCACGGGGGGAGACCTGGGGAGTGTGCGGAGATCATCGTCCCTCGAACGGCCGTACGTCAAGTCGGCGGCGGGGATGGGTGGTTGGTTCGGGTCTCCCGAACGTCGTCGTCTCCCGAACGTCGTCCGAGGCGAGGGCGGTGATCATCGGACCGGGCAGGGTTGGTACGGTCCAGGCTGCCGGGGGACGGCAACGACGGGTGCCTGGAGGGGAGACGCGGCCATGCGGGGCGCAGGCGTACCGGAGGAAGAGCTCGAGGCGTACGCACGGGTGCTGGGGGAGGTCTCGGGGACGGGCCGGCGGCTGCGGCGGGACGAGATGGACGCGCTCCGCACCTGCGGCGAGCGCGCGGGCGGCCGGGGGTTCGGGCTGCGCGACCTCGTCGGCACTTATCTGACGGCGACCCGCGACGCGTGGGGCTCGCTGCGGGGCGTGGCTGCCGCCGACACCGCCACCGAGGTGCAGCGGGCCGGCGAGGCGGTGCTGACCGCCCTCGACGCCGCGGTCGTCGCGCTCGGCGAGGGCCACGAACGCGCCCAGCGGCTCCTGGTCCGCCAGGAGGAGGCGGCCCGAAGGGAGTTCGTCGACGACCTGCTGTACGGGCGCAGCGACCCGGGACGGCTCGCCGAGCGCGCCGAGCGGTTCGGGCTGCGGCTGGGCCGCGGGCACGCGGTGGCGGTGGCGCGCGGCGTGGACGCGTACGAGGACGGCCAGCCCGCGGTGCGGCGCATCGAGCGGGAACTGGCGGGCCGCTTCGGCGACCGCGACGTCCTGGTGGCCGGGAAGGACGGCCGGCTGGTGTGCATCGCCCCCGGCAGTGAGCGTGCCGTCTTCGAGGCGTTCGCCGACACGGCGCTGCGCCCCGGGCCCGGGTACGGGGCGGCCCGCCGGGTGGCGTTCGGCCGCACCCACTCCGGCACGAGCGGCATCGTGCGCAGCTACGAGGAGGCCCTCGGGGCACTGGACGTCGCCGACCGGCTGCGCCTGCATCCCCCCGTGCTGCGCGCCGAGGAACTGCTGGTCTTCCCCGTGCTGATGCGGGACCGGGCCGCCATGGCCGACCTCGTCCGCACCGTGCTGGGGCCGCTGGAGCAGGCCCGGGGCGGGGCCGGACCGCTGCTGGAGACGATCACCGCGCACGCGGAGGCCGGGCACGTCAACGCGGAGGCGGCGCGTCGACTGGGCCTCGGGGTGCGGACGTTCACGTACCGCCTGGAGCGGATCAAGGTGCTGACCGGCTACGACCCGGGCGATCCGCTGCACCGCTACACCCTGGAGACCGCGGCGATGGGTGCCCGGCTGCTCGGATGGCCCGACCAACCGCTCTAGCGCGGGAGGTTGCTCCGTCAACAGGCCGTCAACAAGGCGTCAAGACTGCCGGGAACCGGCAGTGTGTACCGGCCACCCGCCCTGCCAGCATCGTCACGGCGCCGGGAACGGAGCCAGTGCACGAAGCGGGAGAGGGCGGGGATGCCCGGCCTGTTCGGCTTCGCGCTCGTGGGCCATCAGGGACCGGGGGAGCGTCCCGATCGGTGGCTTGGACGTCGACGCCCTCGACGGGGGACACGGGGGTTCGGGGGAGAGGGTGTCGACGCCCACCACGGCGACCACGAGGACAGGGGTCCTCGGCGACCCGTCGCCGTCGCCCGCTGTTCAGGCCCGCATACGGGCGGAGGCGCCGGGCCGGGTGTAGGCCTGCCGGGGGGCGAGCGCGTCGTGGCCGCCGGCGCAGACGACGACCGCCTCGACGGGCTCGTCGCAGTCGCGATGGCGGACCTCCAGGGGCGGGCCCTCCGGGTCGGCGGTGTAGCGGTCGCCCCACTGCTTGAGGGCGATCATCGCGGGCCACAGGTCCCAGCCCTTGGACGTGAGCCGGTACTCGTTGCGGGTACGGCTGCCCGGTTCGCGGTACGGGACGGTGTCGAGGATCCCCGCGGCGACCAGCTTGCGCAGCCGGTCCGCCAGCACCGCCTCGGACAGCCCCATGTGACGGCGGAAGTCGTCGAAGCGGCGCACCCCGTTCATGGCGTCTCGCAGCACCAGCAGCGACCACTTCTCGCCGACGAGGTCGAGGGTGCGCTGCACCGTGCAGTTCTCGGTACCGGTCTCCAGCCAGGTCATGCGGTCATCGTAGGCTGGCTTCGGCATTGACATCCAGAGGTGCGGCTGGCTAACTTCGGATGTCGAAGTCAGTAGGCCAGGGAGGACACGTCCAATGGCGAGGTCGCGTACGTTCGCATGGGGGGACCCCAAGGTCTCCGCGGCCGCGGTCGGCCGCACGAGCGGCCTGGAGTTCCTCCGCGACGTGCTGGCCGGGCGCCTTCCCGCGCCGCCCATCGCCTCGACCCTCGGATTCACCCTGGAGGAGGTCGAGGAAGGCCGCGCGGTCTTCGCCATGGAACCGGGGGAGGAGCACTACAACCCCATCGGCAGCGTCCACGGCGGCGTCTACGCCACCCTCCTCGACTCGGCCGCCGGCTGCGCCGTGCAGTCCGTGCTCCCGGAGGGCATGGGGTACACCTCGCTCGACCTGAACCTGAAGTTCCTGCGCCCGATCACCGTCGACACCGGCAAGGTCCGCGCCGTCGGGACCGTCCTCAACCAGGGCCGCCGCACCGCCCTCGCCCAGGCCGAGCTGTTCGACGCGACGGACCGTCTGCTCGCCCACGCCACGAGCAGCTGCATGCTCTTCCCCGTCCCCGCGCGCTGAGCGGTACGCGGGCCGGGAACGGCGGGCGTCGCCCTGCCGGCTACCCGACCCGGCAGTAGACGCCCTCGCCGCGGCGTCCGGCCTCGAGGAGCACCGAGAAGCCGCGGACTCTGCGGCTGGACGGGCGACGGATACGCGAGGCCGGCGGGGCATGGGTTCCGGTGATCACACCGGACGGCCCGGCCGTGTCCTCAGCCGGCGGGCCCGGCCGCGGGCAGCGCGTGATCGATCAATACGCGGGCGGCTTCCAGGGCGTCATGGCGGGGGCGGGGGTTGTCGAGGGAGGTCGACAGCGCGGTGCCGCCTTCGAGGAGCACGGCCAGATGGCGGCCCAACTGCTCCGGGTCTGCGGCACCGGCGCGGGCGGCGATGTCGATGAGCTGCCGGGTGACGCCCTGCTTGTTGTGCCGGACCAGTTGCCGTACGTCGGGCATGGTGCCCGCCGCTTCCACGGCGGCGTTGTGGAGCGGGCAACCGCGTGTGCTCACGGTGGCCGAGGGTCCCTGGGTGGCGTCGGCGATCATGGTGAACAGGGCCAGCAACTGGTCCCTGGGGGTGAGCCCCGCCCGGGTCAGATGCTGCTCGATCCGCTGCCTCAGCCCCGTCTCGTAGGTGCTCAGGTACTCCTGCACCAGCGCCGCCTTGGTGGGAAAGTGCTGGTAGAAGGTGCGCGTGGAGACCTCGGCGGTCTCCACCAGGCGCGCGACGCCGGTGGCGTGGATGCCCTCCTCGTAGAACAGCTGCGCGGCCGCCCGCAGGATGCGCTCGCGCGCCCCCCGGCCGCCGCGGCGCCGGGTACCGGATGTGCTCTCGGTCTCCACGGCAAAAGTATAGCAGTCGCTTTACTTCGTCGGCCGGGGTGTATTAACGTCGAGGAAAGCGATCGCTTTACCTGGCTGGACCGGGGCCGGCGCCGCGCGACGTGGTGTCGCGGCCGCCGGGCGACGTTTTGATCCGCCACGATCGGACATCCGAGAGGCCATCACGATGCGAGCTGTCCAGTACGACCGGTTCGGTGACTACGACGTGTTGCACCTGGCCGACGTCCCCAGGCCCGCGCCCCAGGACCAGCAGGTTCTGGTGCGGCTGGCGATGGCCGGCATCCACCCGCTGGACGACACCGTGCGCTCGGGGAAGATGCCTCCCGGTACGGTCAAGCCCTTCCCGGTCACGGCGGGCAGCGTCGGCGTGGGAACGGTCGAGGAGCCCGGTGCGCTCGGTCCGGCGGCGGGGACCCGGGTGATGATCAGCGGCGGCCGCTACGGCATCGCGGCCGACGGCACCTGGGCCGACCACGCCGTGGTCGACCCGGCCCACCTGGTGCCCGTTCCCGACGCGATCGACGACACCGGCGCCGTGGCACTGTCCGCGGGCGCCGGTTACCTCACCGCCTGGCTCGCGCTGACCGAACTCGCCGGGTTCCGGCCGGGTGCCACCGTGCTCGCCCCCGGAAGCGGTGGCGCGGTGGGCCAGGGCGGCGTCGAGATCGCCAGGCGGCTCGGCGCGTCCCTCGCGATCACCACCGCGACCTCCACGGCCAAGGCCGAGCTCGCGCGGGCGGCGGGATACGAGGTCATCGACCTCACCGCCGAATCGCTGCGCGACGGTGTCGCGCGGCTCACCGGCGGCAAGGGTGTCGACATCGTGCTCGACGGTGTGGCCGGGCCGATCACCGGTCAGGCGCTGGGCGCGCTCGCCAGGGGCGGAACCCTGGTCAGCATCGGCTACTCGGGCGGAATGCGGGCGGAGATCAACGTCACCGACCTGATCTGGAAGGCGGCCCGGGTGTGCGGCTTCCAGTTCGCCATGTTCACCCAGGAGCAGATCAACGCGGGCAACGTGAAGCTGCTGGACATGCTCGCCCGCAAGGAGATCAATCCCCTTGTCGACCGGGTCTTCCCCCTGGAGCGGGCCGCCGAGGCCCAGCGCCACCTCATCGAGGGGGGACCCTTCGGGCGGGTACTCCTCGCCCTGTGATGCCGCGCCGTCCTGCACGTGCCGTCCATCGGCTTGGTGGTGGCCGGGGACGTCGCCTAGCTGGCGAGTGCCGCCGACAGCCGCGGCGAGAGCGCGAAGACGAGGTGCTCACCGTGATCCGCGCCCGCGACGAGGCGGGGCTCACCCGCCTCGGCCAGTTCCTCGGAACCGCTGCCGGTGAGAAGGCATTCCCACTCGACCACGGCCTCTTCGGGGTCGAAGTTCCCGAACGAGAGCGACGCGAACCCGCGCACCGTACCGGCCCCAAGCACGGAAGCCGCAGCCGTGTCGTCCGGGGCCGCGAAGAAGTCCACCACGATGCTCACCAGGGCATGATGCCCGACCCGGGCCGGCGGGGCGACTCCGCCGTCACGGCACCAACGCGGCCTGCAACGAGCCGAACAGGTCACGGAGTTCGCCCGCGTCGACGGGATCGATGTCCATCCGCAGGAGGCACACGTTGTCGTCCCCGTGCGGAGTCAGCGTCGCGTGGAAGGCGTGGTCATGTTAGACGGGATCGGCCGTCAGCCGCTGCGGATTGTTGCGGCCGGGGGAACCGGAGCCCCCGAACCGGCCTGATACAGGCGGATTTGCGCCACGGCGGTGGCGGATGCGGCGGTCAGGCCTCCGGGGTGGTGCCGCGTGCGGCGCCGGCCGATGCGGCCACCACGCACAGCACCGCGATCCACTGCACCCAGTGCAGGGACTCATGGAGGACGACGAAGCCGATGAGGGCCGCCATCGCCGGTTCGAGGCTCATCAGGATGCCGAACACGCGCGGCGGGATCCTGCGCAGGGCCTCCAGGTCGAGCGAGTACGGGATCACCGACGACAGCAGCGCCACGCCGAGCCCCGCGGCAAGGACCCACGGCTGGATCAGCGCCGTTCCGCTGTCGGCCACGCCGAACGGCACGGCCACCAGGGCCGCCACGGCCATTCCCAGGGCCAGGCCATTGCCTTCCGTGGTGCGGCGGCCCAGCGCCGCGCCGACCAGGATGTACAGGCCCCAGCACGTCCCCGCGGCGAGCGCGAACAGGAAACCGGCGAGGTCGAGTTCGCCGCGTCCCTCCATCAGCAGGACCACACCGCCGGCCGCGAGCAGGGCCCAGAACGCGTCGAGCCATCGCCTCGATCCGGCCAGGGCCACCGCCAGCGGCCCGAGGAACTCGACGGTCACCGCGATCCCCAGCGGGATCCGGGCCAGCGCCAGGTAGAAGCACAGGTTCATCAAGCCGAGCGTCACGCCGTAGCCCAGCACCACCGTCCACGTGCGACGGCTCATGCGCAGCGACGGCCGCCACAACAGCATCAGCACCGCCGCCGCGAAGAACAGCCGCAATGCGACCGTCCCGAAGCTGCCCACCGCGCCGAACAGGTGCTTGGCCAACGCCGAGCCCACCTGGACGCTGACGATGCCGAGCAGGACCAGTGCCGTGGGCGGGATCGCGCCGTAGGCACGTCCGGCCAGCGCCGTCAGCAGGGCCCGGGGGGACGGGCCGCGTTCCGTCCTGCCGGCGGTCATCATGGGCACGGGCGGATCGTCGAGGACCGGTCGCCGTGCGGCACGTCGTCCTCCCGCGCCGCCGGGTCGCGGAGGCCGACCGCGTCGTGCCGCCAGAACGCCTCGGCGTAGACCAGGGTGCCCGTCATCCAGGGTTCGTACGCGGGGAGCGCCATCGCCTGGAAGGCCCCGTCCGGGATGCGCAAGGACGGCTTGCGGAAGCCCTGGTCGCCGCCGGGTAGGAACCCGAGGCGCACGTAGTAGGCGGGGTCGCCCTCGACGAAGACGACGGGGACCGCCCGCTCGACCAGCGTCCGCAGTCCGCGCCGGACCAAGGCCGTGCCGATCCCGGTCCCTTGGTGCTCGGGCAGGACGGCCAGCGGGCTGAGGACCTGCACCTCGACCAGGCGCCGGGGGGCGTCCAGCAGGCTGCGGGTGAACATGACGTGCCCGACGACCCGGCCGTCGTGTTCGGCGACCAGCGAGAGACCGTCCGTGGGCGTGACGCTCCCGCGCAGGGTGCCGACCAGATCGGCCACGACCGGGCCGTGGTCGAGGCCGAAGGCCCTCAGGTGGACCTGACGTACGGACTCGGCGTCGTCCGGGAGCTCTTCGCGAAGACCCATGCCCGGAGGGTAGGTTCCCGTCCTGGCCGATGCACACGGTTTTGAGCGGGGAGGGGGCGTCGTGGGGTGGAGTGCGCTGATCTTCACGTTCGCCGACGGCGCGGAGGTGCCCGTGCCCGTCGACGGCGCGTTGGTGCGGGCCGTCCTGGAGCCGCACGCCGTCGGGGATCCGCCGCTCACCGCGGCCTCGGACGAGGGGCTGTACTTCCTGGTGCGGGCCGCGGACGGCGGTGAGGCCGAGGTCTACGTCGGAGAGCGGGACATCATGGTCTCGCGCCCGCACGCCGGCGGGATGTTCGGGATCGTCGCGGAACTCGTCTCCCGGCTCGGCGCGGTCGTCCTCGACCCGAGCGACGGCGCCGTCGTGTGCCGGGCCGAGGAGTACGCGCACCTTCCGGTGGGCATGCGGGACGCCGCCGTCGTCGTCGAGATGACGGGCGAGGCCCTGGAGGCCGCGCTCATCGGGCGCGCCGGCCCTGACGACCAGGCCCGCCCGGCTCAGTGCCGTCACTTCCCCTGCCTGCGCGCCCGCTTCACCTCCCGGTGCACCGCCCAGGCGTCGGCGACGGGGCCGAGGTGGCCGAGCTTGTCGGGGTTGAGCACCGAACGGATGGCCTGGATCCGCCCGTCGAGCACGTCGAGGGCCATGGTGTGCAGGACCTTGCCGTCCCGGTCGCGGAAGACCGCTCCGGGCTGGCCGTTGACCTCGCGCGGCTCGAACGTCACGTCGATCCGGACCAGCCAGGGGAAGACCGTGCCCAGCACCCGGGCCACGTTCTCCGCACCGACGACGGCCCGCGCCAGCTGCGGGGCCCTGCCGCCACCGTCCCCGACGAGCTGCACGTCGGCGGCGAGCAGGTCCCGCAGCGCGTCGACGTCGCCGTCCTTCAACGCGTCGAAGAACCGCCGCGCCAGCTCCTGCCGCGCCTGGCGGTCCGCCGCGAACCGTGGCCGCCCGGCCTCCATGTGCCGCCGCGCCCGCACCGCCAGCTGACGGCACGCCGCCTCCGAACGCCCCACCGCCTGGGCGACCTCCTCGAAGCCGAAGCCGAACACCTCCCGCAGCACGAACACCGACCGCTCCAGCGGGCTGAGCCGCTCCAGCAGCAGGAGCGCGGCCATCGACACCGAGTCGGCGAGCTCCGCCGACCGCGCCGGATCCTGGTACGGATCGCTCAGCAGCGGCTCGGGGAACCACGGCCCGACGTACGCCTCCCGCCGCACCCGCGCCGAGCGCAGCACGTCGATCGAGATCCGGGTCACCGTGGCCGACAGGAACGCCTTGGCCGACACGGGCCGGGTCGGCGAGCCGTCGAAGCGCAGCCACGTCTCCTGCACCGCGTCCTCGGCCTCGCCCACGCTGCCCAGGATCCGGTAGGCGATCGAGAAGAGCAGCGGCCGCAGCGCCTCGAACTCCTCCACCTTGCCCATGCCGGATCCCCTTCCCCCGGTCGTGCTCAGTGGAACCGCCCGGGCTCGTAGTCGCCTGCCGGCTGCCGGGCGATGACGTTCAGCCGGTTCACGGCGTTCATGAAGGAGATCAGGATCACCAGGGCGGTGAGCTGCTCCTTGTCGTAGTGCCGGGCGGCGCGCGCCCACACCTCGTCGCCGACCCCGCCACCGCCGTCCGCGACCCGCGTGCCCTCCTCCGCCAGCTCCAGCGCGGCGCGTTCGGCCTCGGTGAAGACCGTGGCCTCCCGCCACGCCGCGACCAGGTGGAGCCGCACCGGGGTCTCGCCCGCGGCGGCGGCCTCCTTGGTGTGCATGTCGATGCAGGCGCCGCAGCCGTTGATCTGGCTCACCCGCAGCGCCACCAGCTCCTGCGTCGCGGCCGGCAACGACGACTCCTTGAACGACCTGCCCACGGCCATGAAGTGCTTGAGGGCCCTGCCCGCGGTCGGGTCGGCGAGGTAGTCCAGTCGCGCGTCCATGGTGTGCTCCTCTGGTGTCCGCCGTCCGTGTCGTCCACGGCTTCACCCCTTGGGACGAGGCAGCCCGGACGCCAGTGACACGGTCCGGTGTGAGCCGCGTCTCAGGATTGAGTAGGCGTACTCATGCGCCCGTGCACCGCGTCCCTCGACCCTGGTGGACATGACAGACCTCACCGTCCCCGTCCGGCGCGTCGGGCTGCCCGTGCTGGCCGCCGGTTTCGTGCTCGCCGTCCTCGTGATGTCCGGAATCCATCCCCGGGAGCGCGGCACGTGGGTGCTGGAGACCTTCTGGATCATGATCGGGCTGCCGCTCGCCGTGGCCCTGCGGCGCCGCTTCCCGCTGACCGGGCTGCTGTGCGTGCTGCTGGCCCTGCACGCCCTGGTCCTGTCGGTGGGCGGTCACTACACCTATGCCCAGGTCCCGTTCGGGGAGTGGCTGCGCGACACCCTGGACCTGTCGCGCAACCCGTACGACCGGATCGGCCACCTCATGCAGGGCTTCGTCCCCGCCGTGCTCGTCCGTGAGATCCTCGTCCGCACCTCCCCGCTGCGCGGCAGCCGCTGGCTCGCGCCGCTCACCGTCTGTGCCTGCATGGCGTTCAGCGCGTTCTTCGAACTAATCGAGTGGTGGGCCGCGTTGATCGGCGGGGACGCCGCGGACGCGTTCCTCGCCACGCAGGGGGACGTCTGGGACACCCAGTGGGACATGTTCTGCGCCCTGGTCGGTGCCGTGCTGTCGCTGCTGCTGCTCAGCAGGGTCCACGACCGGCAGCTGGACGGCCTCGCGCCGCGCGGCGCCGGGCGGCGCGGGTGAGGGTGACGGGCAGCCGGGCGTGCCCGTTGGAGATGAAGGACGTCACCGGCTCCAGCGCGCCGGGTTCCTCGGCGAGCGTCATCGTGGGGTGGCGCGCGAAGAGCGCGGGCAGGGCGACCGCGGCCTCCAGTCGGGCCAGCGGGGCGCCGAGGCAGTAGTGGACGCCGTGCCCGAAGGCGAGATGGTCCTTGTCGGAGGCCGGTGGTCGTCGCCGTAGGCGGTGAACATGTCGCGCACCGCCACCCACGCGTACAGCGGCCACTGCGGGGTGATCCCGCCCGACGCGAAGCGCGGCCAGTGCCGTTGGGAGTCCTTGGACGCCCGTGGGTCGGTGAGCAGATGCTCCAGCGCGGCGTGGCTGTTCACCGACCACGCCTCGACGCCGCCGGGCAGCAGCACCTTCGTCACCGCGCCGCGGGCGCGCAGCGCGGCACTCTCGGTGTGCAGGGCCCGGCCGCCCGGGTCGAGGAGGAAGGGGGAGTGGCGCCGGTCGGTCATCGGTCAGGCCTTTCGGGTGGAAATGCCGCGTGCCCGGGGGGAGTCCGGCCACCGACGGTCCCGTGTGCCGGGGTACGGGGTGGGGTGGTCACACCAGCGGCTGGCCTCCGTCGACCGCGAGGGAGACCCCGGTCATGAAGGTGTTGGTCATCGTGAACACCACGGCCTGGGCGACGTCCTGCGGCGTGCCGATCCGCCGGGCGGGGTTGCTGCCGGACAGGCGGGCGAAGAGCTCGGACTTCCCCTCGTCGCCGAGTCCGTCCCAGGCGCCGGTGTCGATGGTGCCGGGGGACACGGCGTTGACGCGGATCGGGGCGAGCTCGACGGCCAGCGACCGGGTGACGGTGTTGACCGAGCCGTTGGTGGCGGCGACCCCGAGGAAGCCCGGGTCGGGTTCGAGGGCCGCGACGCCCGAGAACAGGACGAAGGACCCGTCCTCGGGCATGCGCGGGGCGAAGTGCTTGGCCAGCATGATCGGCCCGACCACCTTGGTGTGGAAGGACAGGACGATCGCCTCGGGGGTCAGTTCGCTCACCTTCCCCCGGGCCCGGGCGGACGCCGTGGAGACCACGTGGTCGACGCGGCCGAGGTCCTCGGCGAGTGCGGCGATCGTGCCCTCGTCGGTGAGGTCGACCCGCCGTACGGTGACGTCCGTGCCCTTGTAGGCGTCCTCGAGGTCACCCGGCGTCCGCCCGGCGGCGACGACGTGCGCGCCCTCGGCGAGCGCGGCGTCGGCGACCGCCCGGGCGATGCCGCTGCCGCGGCCCACCACCAGGACGGTCCGGTCCTGCAGGGAAGATGACATGGCACTCTCTCCTTGATCTCGTCGCGTGTGGGGGGTGCCCCGGTGTGCAGGCGACCGTGCCGGGCGCCGTGCCTAACGGCCGCGGACCTCGTCGGCGTCCAGGCCGCGGTCCACGCCGTGCGGGATCACCTGCTGGCCCGGCTCCGGCTCCAGCCGCTTGCCGTCGAGGGTGACCTCGACCTTGTCCGGCTCGAAGGAGACCAGGTCGTCGATGCGGCCGACCTCGGGGTAGGCGTCGCGGTACGACCACGCCGCCTTCCTGGCACCGCCGATGTCGTAGTAGGCGGCGATCCCCTTGTAGGGGCAGAAGGTCCGGTCCTCGGCGGGCGTCAGCGCGCTCTCGTCGACGTCCGCGCGCGGCACGTACCACCGGGGCGCGAAACCCGACTCGTAGAGCACCACGGGATGCTCGGACCGGGCCACCACACGGCCTTCGGAGCGGACCTCCAGCGTGCGGGAGGTGGTGCGGATGTCGATGCGGTGGTATGCGTCCGCGGCGTGACCGAGGATGCGGTCGTCCTCCTCGTAGAAGGCGTCCATCGCCCGCCAGGCGAAGGCGATCCGCCCCTTGAGGTCGCCCGCGTGCTGAGGGAGCGCGACCAGTTCCCAGGCGGCGCGCTCGGCCGTCCGCCCGCCGGCGCGTACCGCGAACCAGGCGGTGTCCCCCAGGTCCTTGTGCCGCGTGACGCGGTTTCCGGCCACCAGCGCCTCGGGCAGGACGTCGGAGCGCGGGAAGTACGCGACCGGATAGCGGCCCGGCTCGTGGAGCAGCACCACGTCCTCGCTGTCGGCGATCCACTCGCCCGCGAACCGGACCCGCATGCGGCGTCGAAGGCGCTCGGCGAAGAGCATGCGCTCGGGGAGCGGATCGGGCACCAGGAAGTGTCCGATCCGGGTGGTGGAGAGCGGCCCCTGCTGCCAGGACAGTCCCATGGCTCTGCCTTCCTCGTCGGCCGTCGTAATGGATACTTCGACGCTAGAACCGTTAGTGACGTGGAACAAGCGATCAAGGATTCGTCTTTTGGAGGCGATCACGTCGTAATTCGACGGTCCGGGATTGGCTGGATTCCCGGTGCCCTAATGCATATCTTTCCTCTGTGAGCGTTCGTGTCGGGCTTGAGGAGCTGCAGGCCGCGGGTTTCCCCATGGGCGGGGAGCCCCTGGTCGCACTGGACCTCGCGGACACGGTGAAGACCGCCCGCGAGCCGGCCGAGGACCTGATCGGGACTCCTGCCGCGGCCGCCGCCTGGTGGGGGATCCAGGCGAGGAGGCTCCCGCCGGGCCCCGCCCCCGATCCGGTGGCGACCCGCAGGCTCCGCGCGGCCGTCCGGGAGGCGTTCGACGCGCATCTGGAGGGCCGGCCCGTGGATCCCGCCGCGGTGGAGGACATCAACGCCGCGGCCTCCTCCGCGCCCGTCAGCCCCCGGCTCGTCGTCACCGGAGAAGGACTCCGGGAGACCGCCAGGCGGCACACCGAGTACGGCGGCAACGCCGCCCTCGCGGTGATCGCGGCGGAGGCCGTGGCGCTGCTGGGCAGCCCCGACCGGCTGCGGCTCCTGCGCCGCTGCGCCAACCCGGAGTGCTCGATGCTGTTCCTGGCGGGGAACAGGCGCCGCAAGTGGTGCGCGAGCAACGTCTGCGGCAACCGGACCCGCGTCGCACGCCACTACGAACGCAACCGTTCCGGCCGCGCCTCCCCGGCCGGATGAGCTGCCCGGCCCGGGGCGGTGACCCGCCGCTCAGACCGGGACCCGCCGCTCAGACCGGGACCCGGCCCAGGAAGCCACGGATGTACTCCGCGATGGGCTCCAGATGGCTCTCCAGCGCGAAGTGCCCGGACTCCACCAGGTGCACCTCGGCGTCCGGCAGGTCGTGCCGGAAGGCGCGGGCACCGTCGGGCCCGAAGATCTCGTCGCGCTCGCCCCACACGGCCAGCAGCGGGACCTGGGAGTCCCTGAAGTACTGGTGGACCGCCGGGTACATGTCGACGTTGCGCGGATAGTCGCGGAACAGGCTGAGCTGGATCTCGGCGTTGCCCGGCCGGTCCAGGAGCGCCTGGTCGTGGACCCAGTTGTCGGGACTGACCAGGCTGGGGTCGGCCACCCCGTTCAGGTACTGCCAGCGGGTGGCCTCCAGGGTCAGCACGCCGCGCACCGGCGCCTCCGTCTCGGGGTTCGGGTCCTTGGCGTAGGCGAACAGCCCGTCCCAGAAGGGCATGACGAACCCCTCCGTGTACGCGTTGCCGCTCTGGCTGACGACAGCGGTGATCCGCCGCGGGTCCGCCAGCGCCAGTCGCCATCCGATGGGGGCGCCGTAGTCCTGGACGTACACGGCGAAGCGGTCCACGCCGAGCTGTTCCAGCAGCCCGGAGGTGACCTCGGTGAGGGCGTCGAAGGTGTACGGGAAGTCCGTCGCCGCCGGCATGGCCGACTGGCCGAAGCCGATGTGGTCGGGGGCGATCACTCGGTGGCGGTCGGCGAGGGCGAGGATCAGGTTCCGGAACATGTGCGAGCTCGTCGGGAACCCGTGGAGCAGCACCAGGACGGGTGCCCCGGGGTCACCGGCCTCCCGGTGGAAGACCTCCAGGCCGTTGACCTCGGTGGTGCGGTAGTGGACGGTGCGGGTCATCTTCGACCTCCTGGGCGCTGTGATCGGTTGCTGTTGTGGGGGCGGGCGCCGATGACGACGGCGGGGCCCGGCGCGGCTAGGCGGTCGGGAGCGCGGCGGCGGTGTCCACCTTCGGGAGCCCCCGGCTGCGCAGGTCGGCGATGAACCGCCGGACCAGGGCGTCCGAGGGCGTCATCGTGAGGGCCACGATGTCGCGGTGGACGCGGGGCTCCAGCCGCCGGACCACCGCCGCGGGCCGGCCGGCCAGGGCCGACACCGGCACCAGGGTCACCCCCATGCCGGCTCCCGCGAGCTGGGCGGCGGTGCGCGGACTGCGCGTGCGCAGCACGGGACTCAGGGTCACCTGGTGCGAGGTGACGAACCGGTCCACCCAGACCGCCATCCCGTTGTCCGGGTCGTAGTGGACGAAGGGCTCGTCGGTGAGCTCCTTGACCGCGACCGACGCCCGCGAGGCGAAGGGATGACCGGGGAAGGTGACCACCACCATCTCCTCCCGCCCCAGCACCTCCGCGTGGGCCGTCGTCGCGGTGGGTTCCGGTCCCACCACCAGGTCGGTGGCGCCGTTCATCAGGTGCTCCACCATGCGGTCGGCGCTGCTGAACTCCGCCAGTTCCAGTCGGACCTCGGGCCGGCGCGAGCGCCAGCGGCGCAGTACCGGTACGAGGAGCCACGCGGTCATGGTCTCCGCACAGGCGATCCGCAGCCGCCCGCCGCTGCCCGCGCCGACCTGCCGTCCGATCCGGACGGCCCGGGTCGCGGCCGCCAGTGCGATCCGGGCCTCCTCGGCCGCGGCACGGCCGGCCGCCGTCACCCGCACACCGCGGGCCAGCCGCTCGACCACGGACGTGCCCAGTTCCCGCTCCAGCGCCGCGATCTGGTGGGAGAGCGCCGGCTGGGACATGTGCAGGGAGGCCGCCGCCCGGGTGACCGAACCCTCGTCGACCAGGGCCACCAGGCACTCCAGCGCCCGCAGTGTCGCCATGTCTAAAATCTATCCGAACTGTTCGAAACGTCCATAAGCCGAAAATCGCCCGGCTCTCCCTGCGGCGGTGCGCGCCGGCTTCACTCCGTCCGGTGGAAACCGCGCTCCTGCACCACCCAGGTGTTGCCGTCCGGGTCGGCGAAGTCGACGAAACCGGCGTGGTCACGGCGCTCGGGGTCCGGCCCGGGCCGGAAACCGCCCTTCCACCCGTCGCGGGGCCACTTGTGCCGGACCTCGCCGACCGCCACGCCCCGCTCGGCGAGATCCCGGCGGGCCCGCTCGACGTCACCGACGACCAGGTGGAGGTCGCGGAGCGACCCCGGGACGGCATCGGTGAGACCGGTCCCGATCTGCACCGAGCACGCCGATCCCGGCGGTGTCAGCTGTACGACGCGGAAGTCGTCGCCGGGCGCGTAGTCGACGTCGAGGGTGAAGCCTGCGCGCTCCGTGTAGAACACCGACGACCGGTCGACGTCGCTCACCGGCACGATGACGACCTCGAAGCTGTAGTCCATCGGTCCATCTTTGATCAGCGCTGCGGCACATCGCCACCGATGGGGCATGCGCAGCTCGAATGACCAGCGAAGAAAGCGAGAATCCCGCGCCGGCGCCCCCACGACCGACATGCTGTGCGGCCTCCGTCGCCGCCGTACCCCGGCGCCTAGGATCACACCATGGCAAATCCGCCGGATCGTGATGTTCCGTCAGGCCCGGTCGCCGGCGACGGCATGCGCCTGGCGGACACCAGCCGGGTCGAGGGCTTCAGCGACGCCGTCTTCGCCATCGTGATCACGCTGCTCGTCCTCGACCTCTACGATCCGGACCACGGCCCCGGCGAACTCGTGCCGGGGCTCGCCGGCAAGTGGCCGGCGTACGTGGCGTTCCTCGTCTCGTTCGTCTACGTCGGCGTCATCTGGCTCAACCACCACGGGCTCTTCCGTCTGATCCGCCGGATGGACGTCGGCCTGCTGTGGATCAACCTCGCCATCCTGTTCAGCGCCGTCATCGTGCCGTTCCCCACCGCGGTCCTCGGTGACGCGTTCGGCGATGCGGGGAACCCTCACGACCAGCGCGTCGCGGTCGTCCTGTACGCGCTGGTCGCGGCCGTCATGTCGGCGCCGTGGTGGGGGGTGTTCGGCTATCTGTGCGACCACCCGGAACTGCTCGAGCCCGGTGTGTCGCCCCGCTACCTCCGCTCGCAGCGGACCCGGCCGCTGACCGGCCTCGTCCTGTACGTGGTCTGCGGCATCGGCGGCTGGTTCATCGCCCCCGTGGTGGGGGTGGTGTGCATCGCCGTGGTGATCGTCTACCACGGCCTCACCAGCGAGGGCCTCCACGAAGGTCCCCTCGGCCGGCTCTTCGGGGCCGCCCGGCGGCGATGAGCCGCGCCGCCCCCGTCACGCAGGTCCGCTGCCCGGCTGGAAGGGCCCCAGGCGGGGCACGGACGCCTTGCCGGTGTTGGAGACCCTGCCGCCGGTCCACGGCACCTTCAGGGACGCCGTCTCGTCCGGAGGGGTGATGAGCACGGCCGCCGGGGTCACCGTGGTCACGCCCGTGATGGACGGGTTGGAGAAGGACATCGCCGACCAGGCACTGGCTCCCGGCGCGAGCGAGACCCGCCGTGCCGGCTGACCCGTGGCGCGTTCCGGGTCCACGGTCACCTGTTCCCCCGCGGCGTTGACGAAGGCGACGCCAGGGAAGCCGTAGACCGTGCAGGTGCGGGCGGAGCGGTTGGTGAGGACGACCGGGAAGTTCTCCTGGCCCGCGCCGGGGTCGTTGCGGCCGATCGACGCGCTGAGGTCCGAGGTGTGGCAGCGCCCGCCGGCCTGCGGCGGCGTGGAGACGGTGGGGGACGGCGGGTGCGCCGCGGGGGCGGAGCCGGCGGTGTCCTCGGCGGGCGTGGTGGAGGTCGGCGGCTCACTGCTCGTCAGGTCCCCGCTCGCCGGACCCGCCGAGCCGGGGAGGGTGTGCGGGGCGCTCGCGGTGCTGTTCCCGCCGCCGCCCCCACAGCCGGTCAGGGCCGCCGTCAGGACGAGCCCGCCCGCGAGCAGCGGGACGACTCTGCCACGGCCGGTGCGCCGGACGGACGGCGTCGCGCTCCGGTCGAGCCGCTCGATGGGCCTTGCCTCGTGCTGGGCCACGTGCATGTCTCTTTCCTCCTCGGCAGGGCGCCGCCGGGTGTCCTGTGCCGGGTCCGCATCCTGTACTCCTGGTGAGATGCACCGCGGGCGGCGGAAGTTCTCGGCGATCCGTGGCACCGCTCAACCGGTGATCCGCAGACCGCCGAGGACATCGTCGGTCAGGTCGGGGCCGCCGTCCTGCCGGATCTGCACGTACACCTGGGGCTGTGCGGCACCCGCCCGGGTGAGGCTGATCTCGTCGATCGAGCCGCCCTCCGCGCCGCAGCCGGTCCAGTGACGGACCCGCCCGCTCCATCCCGGCGACCCTTCGGTCCCGTAGCCGCGGCTGCCCCGGTAGCGGCAGCCGCCGTGCCGGATGGCACCCACCCGGGCGGTGAGGTCGCCCCGCTCGCTCAGCCCGACGAACACGCCGTCGACGCCGGAGCCCAGGTCCTGCCAGCTCCTCACGTCGCCGGCGACCAGGAGGGCCGGCTCATGGGTGTCGGGAAGGCCCAGCACCCCGGGGCTCCAGCCGCCGCGGACGAGTTCGCGGCCCCAGCCCGCGGGGACCTCCACCCGGATCCGGCCGGTGGCGTCGCTGACCGCCGTCGGCGGCACTTTCTGCGGCGCCCCGGAACGCGAGGCGGCGAGACCCGCGCCGGCGGCCGCGAGCGCCGCGGCGCACAGCGCGATCACCAGGGTCCGCCCACGCCGCCGGCGCGGCCGTCCTTCCTCGTGGCCGGCGGACCGGGCGGCCAGCGCCTCCAGTTCGTCGGCGAAGCGCGACGCGCTGGGCCAGCGCTTGCGCCGGTCCGGCTCCAGGGCGCGCAGCACCGCCCGCTCCACGGCCGCCGGGACGTCCGGGCGCAATCGGCCGGGCCGTACGACCTTGCCCGCGGGGCCGGGCACCGAGCCCGTGACCATGTGGTACAGCAGGGCCCCCAGGCCGTATACATCGGCGCGCACGTCGATGCCCCCGTCCGGGCGGGCCTGTTCGGGCGCCATGTAACCGGCCGAACCGGCGGCCATCGTCAGACCGGAGGCCTGGGCGAGCGCCTTCGCCAGGCCGAGGTCGGCCACGAGCACCCGCTCCTGACCCTCCCGCGCCCCGGTGATCAGCACATTGGACGGCTTGATGTCGCGGTGCACGGCGCCCGCCTCGTGCAGCGCCGCGACACCGCGGGCGGCCTCCGCCGTCAGCCGCAGCGCCTCGGCCAGGGCCGGCCGTCCCTGGCCGAGGAGGTCGTCCAGGGTGCCACCGTCGGCGTACTCCATCACGAAGTACGGCCGCTCGTCGGGCAGTTCCCCGATGTCGAAGACCTGCACCAGCCGGCTGGACGCGGCCTTGCGCAGCAGCCGGGCCTCGGCGAGGAAGCGCTCGCGCACGTCCAGGCGGTACGCCCAGTTCTCGGCCATCACCTTGACGGCGACGGGCGCGTCGAGCGAGTCGTCATGGGCCAGCCACACCATCGCGAACGCCCCCGAACCGACAGGTCGCACCAGCCGGTAGCGGCCGATCTGCTGAGGTGGGGGCATGTGCCTATCATGCACCGACCCCGAGAAGGACCGAGGAGGACCCCTGTGACGCCCGCCCAGGAGACGGAGGAGCTCGCCGCGCGGGCGGCGGCCGGGGACGCCGCGGCCCTGGAACTGCTCCTCGCGCGGATCCGGCCCGAGGTCATGCGCCGCTGCGGGCGCTTCCTGCCCCACCGGGAGGACGCCGAGGAGGCCGCCCAGGACGTGCTGTTCCAAGTCGCCCGCAGCATCGGCTCCTTCGAGGGGCGCAGCCTCTTCCACACCTGGCTGTACACGGTCGTCGCCAACTGCTCCCGCCAGAAGTACCGCGAACTCAAACGGCGCCGCGCCGAGCAGCCGCTCTCCGCCGCCGAGGCCGACACGCCCGACCCGCGCAGGACCAGCGTGGTCGCCGGGACCCGGCTCGACCTGCTGGAGGCCCTCGAGCGGCTGGAGGCCACCGGCCCCGAACTGGTCGCGCCGCTGGTGTACCGCGACATCTGCCAGATGGAGTACCGCGAGATCGAGGAGCGCCTCGGCATCCCGCTCGGGACGGTCAAGTCGCGGCTGCACAAGGCGCGCAGACAGGTCCGGCAGTGGCTGGTGGACACGGCCTGAGACGTCCGCGACCGCGGTTCGCGGGAAATTCCCCCGCCGGACCCGGAACTTCCGCCGGACTTCGCGCAACTCACCCATCCGGGGGCGGTGTGTGCCGCCGCCCGAGGATGCCGACAGGAGTTGCGATTTGTCCATGTTCCCGAGCCGTCCGCCCCACCGGCGCAGACGGTTGTCCCTCGGCGCCGGGCTGCTGAGCGCCGCCGTCCTCGCCGCGCTCGGCGTCCCCGCCCAGGCCCTGGCCGCAGAGGGCGGGCGGACCACGGCGCCGCCCGCGTCCGCGCAGCCGCCGGGGGGTCACGTCGAGTCGTTCTGCGGTACGCCCAAGCCGCACGAGTTCACCTGCTTCGGGCTGCGCCGCACCGACGTTCCCGCGCGCAAGGGCGCGCGGACGGCCGGGCAGGACCCGGAGGGCTTCGGGCCCGCCGACCTGCGCAGCGCCTACGGCCTGCCCGCCGACGGCGGGGCGGGCCGGACCATCGCCGTCGTCGACGCCTTCGACAACCCGAACGCCGAGGCCGACCTCGCCCTCTACCGGGCGCAGTACGGGCTGCCCGCCTGCACCACCGCCGACGGCTGCTTCACCAAGGTCGACCAGCGCGGCGGCACCCACTACCCGGACCCCGACCCCGGCTGGGCCGGGGAGATCTCCCTCGACCTGGACATGGTCTCCGCCGTCGCCCCGAACGCCCGGATCCTGCTCGTCGAAGCCGACTCCGCCGGCATCGACGACCTCGGTGCCGCCGTCGACCAGGCCGTGGCGCTCGGCGCGGGGTACGTCTCCAACTCCTACGGCTCCAACTACGCGTTCTTCCCCGAGGACCCGGGTGAGTCCGCGGCCGACGTCCACTACGACCACCCCGGTGTCGCCGTCGTCGCCTCGTCCGGGGACTCCCGCTACGGCGTCGCCTACCCGGCCGCGTCCCCCCACGTGACCGCGGTCGGCGGCACCACCCTCACCCGGGACGCCGGCGCCCCGCGCGGCTGGTCGGAGTCGGTGTGGAGCCACGACGGGGCCGGAACCGGCTCCGGTTGCTCCCGCTACGAGGCCAAGCCCGCCTTCCAGAAGGACACCGGCTGCCCGGGGCGCACGGTCGCCGACGTCTCGGCCGTGGCCGACCCGGCCACCGGTGTCGCCGTCTACGACAGCTACAGCGGCGGCGGCTGGGGCGTGGCGGGCGGCACCAGCGCCTCCGCGCCGATCATCGCCGGCGTCTACGCCACCGCCGACGCCCCGGTCGCCGGGACCTACCCCAACACCTACCCGTACGCCTCCGGCGGCGCCGGACTGCACGACGTCGCCTCCGGCGCCAACGGCCGGTGTTCCCCGGCGTACCTGTGCACCGCGGGCCCCGGCTACGACGGGCCCACCGGCCTGGGCACCCCCGACGGCACGGGGGCCTTCCGGATGGGGCCGCACGGCACCGTGACCGGCACGGTCACCGACCGGCGCAGTGGCGCGCCCGTGCCCGCGGCGGTGGTGACCGCGGGCATCTTCCGCGCCACCACCGACGCCCGCGGCCGCTACCGCCTGCCGCTGCCCGCCGGCCGGCACGACGTCCGGGTCGAGGCCTACGGCTACGCGCCCGGGCAGCCCGCGGCCGTCGACGTCACCGACGGCGCAGCGCTGCTCCGGGACGTCGGCCTGCGCAAACTGCCGACCCACCGGGTGACGGGCACCGTCACCGACGGGTCCGGGCACGGCTGGCCGCTCCATGCGAAGATCACCGTGGACGGCGTCCCGGGTGCCCCGGTCTGGTCCGACGCTTCCACCGGCGCGTACCGTCTCGACCTCCCCGGGAACCACACCTACACCCTCCGGGTCGTCAGTGACGACTCCCACTACCGGTCCCTGGTACGGCAGGTGACGGTGGGCTCTGCCGACCGCGGCCTGCGCCTGGCGCTGCCCGCGGACACCTGGGCGACCGGCAACCCCGCCTACCGTCTGACGGTGCGCACCCTCGACACGCAGCGCTTCGACTCCACGGCCGGGGCACCCGGGGGATGGAGCGTCGCCGACGCGCCCGGCACCGCCCACGGCTGGGCGTTCGACGATCCGGGCGGCCGCGGCAACACCACGGGAGGCTCCGGGGCCTTCGCCGTCGCGGACAACGACCACGCCGGCTGGGACACCGCACTGGACACCCAGCTGATCAGCCCCGCGTACGACTTCAGCGGCACCGGCGATCCCGCGCTGGCCTTCGCCACCGACTACCAGGGTTCCGCGGAACAGAGCGGCGACGTCGACGTCAGCGACGACGGCGGCAGGACCTGGACGACGGTGTGGCACCAGGACCAGCTGTGGAGCAGCGGCCGCGTCGACGTCCCGCTGACCGCCTACGCCGGCGAGCGCGCGGTGCGGCTGCGCTTCCACTTCACCGGGCCCGGCATGCTCTGGGCCGTCGACGACGTGACGGTCAGCCGGCGGATCCTCACCCCCGTCCGCGGGGGAGTGGTCACCGGCACGATCACCGACGCCAACACCGGACGGGGACTCGTCGGCGCGGTGGTGCGTGGCGGGGCCCACGGCCCCTCGGCGCCGACCACCGCCACCACCGGCGACCCGCGCACCGGTGACGGCCTCTACCGGCTGTTCGTCCCCGGTGGCGGCAGCCGCGCCGTCACTGTCGCCAAGCCCGCGTACCGGACGGCGTCCCGTACCGTGACCGTCCGGCCGGACCGGGCGGTCAAGGCCTCCTTCTCCCTCGCGGCGGGGCGGCTGTCGGTCGGCACCACCCGGATCGACACCACCACCGCACCCGGTGGCAAGGCGGCCCGGAAGGTGACCGTGCGCAACACCGGCACCGCCCCCGCCACGCTCCGCATCGGCGAACGCACCGGCACCGGCCCGGACTCCGGACCCCCGGCCACGGCCTGGCGCACCCTGCCGGACCTCCCCGTCCCGGTGATGGACAACGCGGTGGAGACCTACGGCGGCAGGCTCTACTCCGCCCTCGGCTCCGACGGCTCCACGCCCACCGCCGACCTGTACGTCCACGACCCGTCGGCGGGCACCTGGACCCGCGGCGCCACCGCGCCCGAGCCCCGGCAGGCCACCGCCCACGGGATCATCGACGGCCGCCTCTACGCGGTCGGCGGCTGGGGCCCGCAGGAGACGGTCAGCAGCACCCTGCAGGTCTACGACACGGCGCGGAACACCTGGGCACAGGGCCCGGCCGTTCCCCAGGGCCACTACGGTGCGGCGGGCGCCGTCCTCGACGGGCGGCTGTACGTCGTCGGCGGATGCACCAACACCGAGTGCGCGAACACCGTGTACGTCTTCGACCCGGCCGCCGGCAGGTGGGCCAGGGCCGCGGACTACCCGCAGTCGATCAGCTGGGCCTCGTGCGGCGCCATCAGCGGCAAGCTCTACTGCGCGGGCGGCACCCACGAGTACGTGGAGACGGCCGCGGCTTACGTCTACGACCCTGCCTCCGACGCCTGGCAGCCCCGCGCGGACATGCCCGTGGGCCTGGCCACCGCCGCCTACGCAGCTGCCGACGGGCGGCTCCTGGTGTCCGGAGGCTTCAAGCGGGTCGGCGTCAACAGGGTCCTCACCCCGGAGGGCTACGCCTACGACCCCGGCAGCGACACCTGGTCCGCGCTGCCCCGCACCACGACCGCCGTGTACCGCGGCGGCGGCGCCCCCGGCATGTACCGGGTGGGCGGCAGCGACCAGAGCCGCTTCCCCGTGCCGGTGGCCACCGTGGAGGAACTGCCGGGCTGGGACGGGACCGAGACGGACGTGGGCTGGCTGTCGGAGAGCCCGGTCCGTCTGACCCTGCGGCCCGGCGAGCGGGCGACGTTCACCGTCACGGCGGACGCCCGCGGGATCCGCGGGCCGGCGGACCGGGCGGCGTCCCTGGTGATGCGGAGCGACACACCGTACTGGCTCCCGCCGGTCCCGGTGTCCCTGCACGTCACGAAGGGGCGCACCCCGTAGGCCCCATCGCCGCGCCCCCGGGCGGACCGGAGTCCGTCCGGGGGCGCGGCGCCTGCTGCTAGACCCACCTGCAGGTGAGCCACTTCTCGTGGTCGTAGTGGTCCTGCGACGGGTACCGCTCCACGATGGGCACCACCTCGGTGGTGTCCTCGGGCCGGACGCGTTCGGGCAGGGCGCCGAAGCGGGCCTGGCGCGTCACCGCGCCGGTGTCAGCGGCCTTGGCCACCTTCACGACCTTGACGACCTTGACGGCCTTCTGCGTGTTCGGCATGCCGGTCCTCTCTCTGGCGGTGTCGTCCTCAGAAGACCTGGAGGAAACACCCGCAGGCGATGGTGACGACGGCCACGGCCACCGTGGCCACTTTCATGACGCTGAGCACTTTCACGGAACCCTCCGGTGGGGGATCGGCGGAGTCGGGCACCACCGCGGCTGCTGCCGACGTTCGCACAGGCGATCGTCACCTGTCAAGGAGGTGACGATCGTCGGGCCTGTGAGGTCCACCGCGCCATGGCGCGGGCATCACGGCTGGTAGACGGAGTGCAACTCCTGGTACGCCTGGAGCCCCTCCGGGCCCAGCTCCCGGCCGAGGCCGCTGGCCTTCACGCCCCCGTACGGGGAGGCGAGGTCGGGCACGTAACCGTTGATCCCCACCGTGCCGCTGCGGATCCGCCGGGCGACGCGCGTGCCGTGCTCGGGATCGGCGGTCCAGACCGTGCCCGCGAGGCCGTACGCGGAGTCGTTGGCGAGTCCGACCGCCTCGTCCTCTCCGTCGTACGGCGTGATCGACAGGACCGGCCCGAAGATCTCCTCCTGGGCGATGACCGAGGCGTTGTCGACGTCGGCGAAGACGGTCGGCTGGACGAACCAGCCCCGGTCGAGATCGGCCGGCCGCCCGCCGCCCGTCGTCAGCCGGGCGCCCTCGCCAAGTCCCCTGGCGATGTAGCCCTCCACGCGGTCGCGCTGTCCGGCGCTGACGAGCGGGCCGATCTGCGTGGTGCGGTCCAGGGCGTCGCCCACGACGGCACCGCCCGCCATCGCCGTGCAGAACTCGACCACCTCGCCGTAGCGGTCGGCGGGGGCCAGGATCCTCGTACTGGCGAAGCAGGTCTGGCCGTTGTTCAGCAGGCCGGCCATGAAGAACGGCTCGGTCAGCGAGCCCAGGTCGGCGTCGTCGAGGACGACCGCGGCGGACTTGCCGCCCAGTTCCAGCGTCACCGGGCGCATCAGCGACGCGCACGCGACCGCGACCTGCCGTCCCGCCGCCGTCGACCCCGTGAACGACACCTTGTCGACCCCGGGGTGGGAGACCAGGTACGCGCCCACGCCGGGACCGCCGGGCACGATGTTGACGACCCCGTCGGGGAGGCCCGCCTCCTCGATCGCGTCCGCCAGGACCATCGAGTCGAGCACGGTCTCCGGCGCCGGCTTGAGCACCAGGGTGCAGCCGGCGGCCAGCGCGGGCGCGATCTTGAAGAAGGCGATGGTCTGCGGGAAGTTCCAGGTCATGATCGCGGCGACCACCCCCACGGGTTCCCTGCGGACCAGGGTGCTGCCGCCGGGCAGCCCGGCGCGGCGTTCCTCGAGGGGCGCCCCGGTGGCGAGGCCCGCGTAGTAGCGCAGCAGGGCGGCCGGGACCGTCCCCTCGAAGGGCTCGGCCGTGGAGATCGGCATGCCGTTCTGCGCGCTGACCGTGCTCGCAGTCAGGCGGCTCCGGGCCTCGAGCGCGTCGGCGAGCCGCAGCATGACCGAGGCGCGGCGCTCGGGCTCCCACCGGGGCCATCCGCCGGGGGCGTCGAAGGCGGCACGGGCCGCCCGCACGGCGTCGTCCACGTCCGCGTCCACGGCCTCGGGCACCGAGCCCAGGTGCACGCCGGTGCTGGCGGACGCGGCGGTGATCGTCCGGCTACCGGCTGGTGTCGTCCACTGCCCCCCGATGAACAGGCGTTTCACATCCATGATGGGTACTTCTTCCGGCTGCGGCCGGGCCGTGTTCACCCGGCTTCGGATGATTCGGCGCGGCGGGAAGCCGGCGTGCGTCCGTCCAGTCGGCCGTCGGGCGGCCGGTGGTGGCTTCCGCCGCGTGGGAAGCGTTCTTTTCGCGACTGATGGCCGAGAATACTCCTATCTGATGGCATCTGCCCTCAGATGCCGATCGGGGGTGACCGTATGAGGAAGTACGGCGGCATGACCGCCGAGGAGCGCGTCGCGGCACGGCGCCGCCGCATCATGGACGCGGCCATCGAGCTGTTCTCCACCCAGGGCTACGGCGGGACCTCGATGCGCGCGGTGCTCCGCCACTGCCACCTGCCCGACCGCTACTTCACGGAGAGCTTCGCCTCCCTCGACGAACTGCTCGCCGCGATCCTCGAGGAGATCCAGCAGGACGAGGCCGCGAGGTGCCGGGCGGCCCTCGCCACGGGCGGTACGCGCCGCGACCGGGCACGCGGCATGCTCGACGTCCTGGCCGGCGGCGTGGTCGACGACCCGCGCAAGGGCCGGATCAAGCTGGTCGAGTCACTCGCCGGCGGACCGCTCGCCGCCGCCGAACGACGCCGCGGCCTGCGCCGGCTCGCCTCGCTGGTGGAGTCCCTGCTCCGCGAGGACTGGGCAGCCCAGGGCACCGACGTGACCGCGATGGCCATGGCCGTGGTCGGTGGGGTCAACCAGATCCTGCTCAACTGGGTGGACGGCGGCCTCGCCTTCTCCCGCGAGGACTTCGTCGACCAGGCGCTCCACTTCTTCGACGCCGTCGCCGCGTTCGGCGCCGGCCCGCCGGCCTAGGTGTTCTGTCCGGGGAGGTTGTGGACGGGTGATGTAGGTCTCGGTTGAGGGATCTTGAAATGGGTGAGGGCCTTCTGGCCTGGTGT
>NZ_JBIATA010000046.1:0-53695 GCF_042891295.1 Streptomyces sp. NPDC001902
GCGCCCGCCGGCATGTTCACCGCGGACGACCAGGTCACCGTCCCGGCGCACGGCGAGGCGACGGTGAAGGTCACCGCCGACACCCGCCTCGGCGGCGACGCGGTCGGTCTCTTCACGGGACGGATCACGGCCACTGGCGACGGGCAGACCGTAGGCACCGCGCTGGCTGTGCAACGTGAGTCGGAGATGTACACCGTCACGGTGAAGCCGCTGGACCGCAAGGGCGAGCCCGCGCCCGCCCCCGCCTGGGACGTTCAGATGCAGGGCCTGTCAGGACCCGCGATGGGAGTCGGCGCCGTGCTGTACGGCGACACGTACTCGGTGCGTGTCCCCAAGGGCCGGTACTTCCTCAACAGCATGGTCCGGGTCGACCCGGCGGGTTCGAACGACCTCGGCGGTGACTGGTTCAACCAGCCCGACCTCGAGGTCAGCAAGGACACCGTGGTGACGGTGGACGCGCGCACCGCCAAGCCGCTCGACATCACCGTCCCCGACCGCTCCGCCCAGCAGGTATTCGGCTACTTCGGCGCAGGCGTCGAGCTGCCGGACGGATCCGGTGCCTACTTCGGGGTCTTGACCAGCACCCTCGCGAAGTACCGCACCGGCCACCTGGGCCCCAAGGTGGCCGCGGACGACAAGCTGAGCCAGAAGCTCGTCGCCAGCTTCTCCACCGGCGGCAACGGGCACGACGAGTACCACCTGGTGTACCAGCCGACCGGTGACAGGTACCTCACCGGCTTCACCCACCACGCCAAGTCCAGGGAGTTCGCCGAGGTCCAGGTGAAGCTCGGCGCACCCGCCAAGGGCAAGTTCGGATTCATCACGCCGATCACCGAGGGCGGTGGCGGCCGCGGCACCGTCCACGCCCTGCCCTACACCGGCACCCTGCATCTGCTCTCGGGGACCAACGCGTGGCAGCTGGGCTTCATGCAGGTCGACGCGAACGACTCCTATGAGACCCGCTATGACGCACTCACCAGGACCTTCAAGCCAGGACGTTCCTACCAGCACGTTTTCAACGTCGGTGTCTTCGGTCCCGATCTCCCGGAAGGCACCGGACTGCTCCGGGCCGACGAGGCGATCGACGGACGGCTTCCGCTGTTCTCGGACAGCGAGGGGAACATCAGCAACAACCGCTCACCGATCGAGAGCGCGCGAACGTCCCTCTACCGCAACGGTGAGCTCGTCAACACCAGCTCCAACCCGATGGACGTCTTCTACATCGCGGAGAACGAGCGGGCCGACTACCGGCTGACCGTCTCGGTCAAGCGCGGCACGGTCGCCGACGTCTCCACGAGCATGACCGCGAGCTGGACGTTCTCCTCCGAGTTCGCCCCGGGGATCACCAAGCTCCCCACCTCCGTCGTGCGCTTCACCCCCGCCCTGTCCCTCGACAACACGGGCAAGGCACGGGCGAAGGTGTGGGTCCCGGTGACCGTCCGCGGCACCGCCGCGGGCAGGAACCTCAAGTCCCTGAGCGTGTGGGCCTCCTACGACAAGGGAGCCCACTGGCAGAAGCTGAGCGTGTGCGACGGCCGGGTCCAGGTCACCAACCCCAAGGCCGGCGACAGCGTCTCGTTCAAGGCCCAGGCCGTGGACAAGCAGGGCAACACCGTCGACGAGACCATCGTCGACGCCTACCTGACGAAGTAGCCCACGCGCGGGCCGGAACAGCGGTACAAGGCTCGTGCCCTCCGTGGTTCCGGCCCGCGGACGTCGCTGCACCGACGGGCCCCGCAACGGCGGGGGCCTCTCCCGTCATGGCCAACGGGCGGCCTACCAGGCCACCAGGCTCGCCCGCGTTCCCAAAGGGTTGGCCGAAGCCCGTTGGGACGCGGCAGACAGCAGGTCACACCGCATCCCAGTGCTAAAGACGCCAAGAGCACCGCAGGGGACCGCGGCTGGCCATCGGCCGAGGTCGTGCGCTATTGGATGGCGCAGCGGTGTGGGTGTCCGGGGTTATCGGGGCAGGTGAAGATGTTGAGTTCGCCCCAGCGGCCCACGGTGATCTGGGTGGGGGTGGCGGTGTGGTCTAGGGGTAGTACCTGGTCCTCCTCCAGGGGCCGCCAGCTGCGGCTGCCGCCGTCCCACTCGGAGCTGTCGATGGTCAGCAGCAGGTGCATCGGTGTCGTGCAAGTCAGGCAGTCCATGGGGTACGGGTCGGTTGCGTGCCATGAGGCGAAGCCCCCCACGCGCCAGCCGGGCGGGATGGACAGGTCGTACTGGTAGGCGAGCTGCTCTTGTGTGGTCTCGCCTGCCGATTGCTCGCCCCCCTGTTCAAGGGCGTCTTCCCAGGTGTCGATCCGGGCGAGCAGTTTCTCGGGCAGCAGGCCGGCATAGGGGTAGGTGTCCACCTGCTCCGGATGGAGCACGCAGGGCTCGGGCACGAAGCCGTCGGACTCGACGACCAGCGGCTGTGGCGGCGCGGTCAGTACCTTGCTGACCTCCCGTGACCGCCGCCAGCGCAGATGCACATTGAGGTCGTACCGGCTTGGGCCGTGCGCGTTGAAGGGGCACCAGAACACTTGGAGTAGATCGCAGTTGCCCGGCCCGGCCGGCAGGTCGGGGACATCCCGCCGGTACAGCTGCGCGAGGCCGATCATCGGCAGCGGGTCGGCCTCGGATGCCCCGGGGATCCGGTGTTCGCGGTGCAGTTCGTGCAGGAGCTCCCGTTCTTCGTCTGTAGGGCCGGTGGCCTGTTCGCGGGCCCATGCAGCAGCCAGGATCTGCCGGTAGCGGTGGATGTCGGCTGGCCGTCGCCCCCGCCCGCGCCCGTGGGCCTCGTCGCATACCGGCCATGGCTCGTCCGCCGGCCACAGCATGGGACCGCCCACGGAACTGGCTGACAGGTCGGGTGTGCCCGGCCGTGGATGAAGCCGGGTTGTCGTCCCCCGCAAAGCGCCCAGCTCCGGGAAGAGCGCCTCGACAACGACAGGGCGCGGCGGCGTGGTCCTCATCATGGCCGCGACCTTAGACATCTGACAACCCCGGCCATCAAAGACCCCCGGCAGCGCCCCCTCGCACCGGTGCCGGCGACGCCTTTCCTGCCGGCAGAAAGCCGAAGGCTTGGGCTGCGCCCCGGCTCGGCCTCCCGTGGGCTGAGGCCGCAGGGCCAGATGCACCCTCACGCATCCCCAGGATGGTGTGCAGCCAGTCCGGATTGTCAGTGGTGGGGGCAAGGATGTTCGTGTCATGACGGGCGATCAGGGAGGGGCAGGCGTGAAAAGCACGAGGAGGGCCGTGGTGGCCGCGGTGCTGGCGGCCTTTGTGGTGGCTGGGGCGGGCCCGGCGATGGCGGTGGCTGCTGGTGCGGCCGGCATGACCGGTGCCGACGCTGTGGCGACGTCCGTGGCGGCTGGGGGACTTCTTCCGCGTCCGGGTCCGGAGGGTCTGGTGTGGGTCGAGGAATGGCGGGGCGATGGGGGAATGGTGTCCGGGGGAGCGTGGGAGGGACTGCCGACGGTGCTCACGGTTGCTTGCGAGGGCGCGGGCAGTGTGGCGGTGACGATGCACTGGCAGGGGGAGCAGGTAGCCGAGTTCCCGGTGGACTGTCCGGTCGGTAGCCCGGCGGTGGGTTCGGTGACGATGGATGCTGGTGTGGTGGGGTCGGGATCCTTCTCGGTGGGGGTTGACGCATCGGATGAGAACATCCGGTGGGCCCTGACGGTGACCCAGCCCGAATAACCCAGCCGGCCGGGCATCTCCTCGCAGCCGCAGCCGGAGGCACTGCGTGCGGAGGTGTAGAAGTCGTCGATGTCCCTCGCGGCGCGCTGGACCAGCTCGATCGCCTGCCGTTTGCCGTTGCGGGTTCTGGTGGCTCGCCCGATCGCGGTCTGCACGTCCGCGAATGAGCCGCGTGCCGCCTCGAGGGCAGCCAGCCTCTTCAGCGTGTGGGAGCGTCGGCGGGTCGGCAGGTCCAGTTCCGTGTCGCCTGGATACAGGTTCGAGGCCCCCTTGGTGCGGTAGGCGATCCGCTCGACCTGCAGCGCGCCGAACTGCGTGAACAACAGCCGGCGGCGTACCACTCCGTCGCTATAGGCAGATCCGCGGCACCTTCCGCTCACACCCACAAGCCCAGATCATCGAATCGCTGCCAGGCATGGGGACCATCCTCGGCGCCGAGTTCGTCGTTGCCGCGGGAGACCTCGCCTCCTTCGCCGACGCCGGGAACCTCGCCTCCACCGCCGGCCTCGTGCCCGTCCCGCGAGACTCCGGACGCCGCACCGGGAATCTTCACCGGCCAAACCAGCATCATGTCCAGCATGGGCACATCGTCGCTGGTGGCCGCCCAATGCAGCGCGGTCTCCGAATGCGAGCCTGCGAACGAACCGGCCTTCCAGATCTGCCCCTGCCTCGACCAAAGCCGTCACGACAGCCGGGCCGTTGGGGTAGTTGCCAGGTCAGTCCGTGGCCACGTGCAGCAGGGTCCGCGACATCCTCTCGTCGCCCAGCCGCACCGACGCCAGGCCCGGATGCTCCGACAGCAGCACGTGCAGCGCCGGGACATCACCTGCCTGGATGGCCTCCACCGCTGCGATCGCCAGCGGATCGTCCGTACTCATCAGCACCGCGTCACCCCCTCTTCCCTCCCTTGGGCACCACCTTTGGCACCCGTAGGCAGCAGACCCGGCGGTTGGTGAGCGGGCCGTCAGGCGATCGCGGCAGCACCGTTCGAGACCCTCCGGCAAGGGCAGAGCGATGGCGTCGCCCGGCAGGCAGGGCTTGGGCCGGCGCGGCTCGCGGACGCTAGCGCCACCTGGCCCCGGGCCGCCACCAGGGGCTGGGCAGGTGGGCGCGAGTCGCATGATCCGCAACGTCCATGCCACCCAGGTCAGGGCAACACCAGCAGCGACCAGCCCGGTCGACGGCAAAACCCCTGCGACCCCGCTGCCCACCAGCAGTCCGACAACCACCAGCCAAGCCGCAACAGACCGACGCAGGCGCCCGCGATAGGTGATGACAGTGCGACCGAGGCGGGCGACGCTGCGTGGCACCTGCCAGGTGGAACAGGGTGTGCGCTCACAACGCAGACACGACGAACAACGCGCGGACCGACGGGAACGACCTGTACCCACCGCCACCTCCAGGGCCTGGAGCCCGGTGCTGTGCTCACCATCAAGGGTGGGCTGGGCGTGGCAGGCCCCTCCCGGGGTGTTCTGTGCGTCGAGGATGACGAGGTTGAGACGACGCAGGTGGTAGCCGGAGGCGAGGCCCGGTCGGCCTACGCCGAAGGACGACCACCTGCGTCGTACGGATCACTTCTCGGTGCGGGCGAAGAGCAGCGCGACCAGGGCCAGGCCCACGACGCCGCCGACGAGTTGCATGCCGATGAAGCCGGGCACGGAGGCCGGGGCGATGCCGGCGAAGGTGTCGGAGAAGGCCCGGCCGATGGTGACTGCGGGGTTGGCGAAGGAGGTGGAGGAGGTGAACCAGTAGGCGGCGCCGATGTAGGACGCGACGGCGACCGGTGCGAAGTGCAGTCGCTGTGTGCGGGCCAGGCCGAAGATCAGCAGCACCAGGCCCGCGGTGGCGACGACCTCGCCGAGCAGCAGATGCCCGGCGGAGCGGTCGTGGGTGGACCACTTCACCAGGGGCTCGGCGAACATGGCATCGGCCAGGATCGCGCCGGCGATCGCCCCGACGATCTGAGCCGGTATGTAGGCGGCGGCTTCGCGGGCCGTGACGCCGTCCCCGCCCTCGCGGCGGGAGGTCCACCACTCGGCGAGGGTGACGACGGGGTTGAAGTGCGCGCCGGAGACCGGGCCGAGCAGGGCGATGAGCACACCCAGGCCGAAGACCGTGGCGATGGCGTTGGCCAGTAGTTGGACCCCCACGTCCTTGCTGAGCTCGGTGGCCTGGATGCCGGAGCCGATCACGATGGCGACCAGGGCGGCGGTGCCGACCAGCTCTGCGGCTGCCCGGCGGGTCAACGGGACACGCGGTGTGGGGACGACGGCGGGGGCGGGTTCCGCCGTGATCTCGGGGGCGGTCTCGGTGGCGCTCAACGGGACTCCTGTCGGCGAGGCGCGAGGGGGACGGGGATCAGGGGCAGGCGCGTTTGGTGTTGTTCTCGGCGGTGGCCCGCGCGGTGGCGGCCAGATCGGTGAAGGACCCGGCCAGGCTCTCGATGACCTCCGGCCGCAGCCGGTAGTACGTGAACCGGCCGCACGGCTCGGTCTCGACAACACCGGCCTCCCTGAGCACCTTCAGGTGGTTGGAGAGGTTGGTCTGACGGGCGCCCGTCTCCTCCACGAGATGCGTCGTGCACAGCGTCTCGCGGGCGAGCAGGCTCACGATCCGGAGCCTGAGCGGGTCCGCCAGAACCCGGATCAGATCAGTGTCGACTGACGTCAGCATGGGCTGATACTGTCACATCAGCCGGGGCTGATGCCAGCCCGGGCATCCCGTCGTAGACAAGAGAGACCACCATGTCCGACAAGCCCTCCGTGCTCTTCGTCTGTGTCCACAACGCCGGCCGCTCCCAGATGGCCGCCGCGTGGCTCACCCACCTTGCCGGGGACCGCGTGGAGGTCCGCTCGGCCGGCTCCGCCCCTGCCGACCAGGTCAACCCGGCCGTCGTCGAGGCGATGAAGGAGGTGGGCATCGACGTGTCGGCCGAGACCCCGAAGGTGCTGACCGTCGAGGCGGTCCAGGCCTCGGACGTGTGCATCACCATGGGCTGCGGCGACGCCTGCCCCGTCTTCCCCGGCAAGCGCTACCTGGACTGGACGCTGGAGGACCCGGCCGGTCAGGGCGTCGAAGCCGTCCGCCCCATCCGTGACGAGATCAAGACCCGGATCGAGGGCCTGATCGCCGAGATCGCCCCGGAGCCGAAGGCATGAGCGAGCAGGTCCGCGAGGTCATCGTCATCGGCTCCGGTCCCGCCGGGTACACCGCCGCGCTCTACACCGCCCGCGCCTCTTTGAAACCGCTGGTCTTCGAGGGCTCGGTCACCGCCGGCGGCGCGCTGATGCAGACCACCGAGGTCGAGAACTTCCCCGGTTTCCGCGACGGCATCATGGGCCCGGACCTGATGGACGACATGCGGGCCCAGGCCGAGCGGTTCGGGGCCGAACTCGTCCCGGACGACGTGAGTGCGGTCGACTTCAGCGGGGACGTCAAGACCGTCACCGACTCCGAGGGCACCGTCCACCGGGCCAAGGCCGTGATCGTCGCCACCGGCTCGCAGCACCGCAAGCTCGGCCTGCCGAACGAGGGCGAACTGTCCGGCCGGGGCGTGTCGTACTGCGCCACCTGCGACGGGTTCTTCTTCCGCGAGCACGACATCGCCGTCATCGGCGGCGGTGACACCGCCATCGAAGAGGCGACGTTCCTGTCCCGCTTCGCCAAGACCGTCACCATCGTCCACCGCCGCGACACCCTGCGCGCCTCCAAGGCCATGCAGGCGCGGGCCTTCGCCGACTCGAAGATCTCCTTCGCCTGGGGTAGCGAAGTCGCCGCCATACACGGCACCGACGGCAAGCTGTCGGGCCTGACACTGAAGGACACCAAGACCGGCGACACCCGTGAACTGCCCGTGACCGGCCTCTTCGTGGCCATCGGCCACGACCCGCGCACGGAGCTGTTCAAGGGCGTCCTCGACCTGGACGAAGAGGGCTACCTGAAGGTCGACGCGCCCAGCACCCGCACCGCGATCCCTGGCGTCTTCGCCGCCGGCGACGTGGTCGACCACACCTACCGCCAGGCCATTACCGCCGCCGGCACCGGCTGCGCGTCGGCCTTGGACGCCGAGCGCTATCTCGCCGCCCTTTGACGGTCGCGCGGACACTGACGGGCCGGCACCCGGTAGGAACGCCGGCCCGTCGAAGTCTTGGCCGACTGCGACCTGTTGAGGCCCCGTCATCCGTGTCCGACACCGTCAGGGCTCGGATCTTCCTCGGAAAGCCGTCCAGGGGCGTCCTCCGGGAGGAACCGCGTCTGCCCGATGTTGAGGGTGGAGGTCCGCGCGCGGGCACGGCGGTCGGCGCGCCAGATCAGCGGGGTTCCGACTGCGGCGGGCAGTAGCCAGTAGGCCACAGTGGGCAGCCGATCCCAGACCGGCAGTTGAGGACCGTTGTCCACGTAAAACGCGGTCAGCATCGCGACGTAGGAACCGCCCATGCCGATGATGTGCGCCGCATCGCCGGACCAGCGCCGACGCCTGGCCGTACGCCCGAGACCTGCCCCGGCGAACGCCACCGAGCCGATCAGGAACAGGTGGTAGTCCTCGCGCGGGCGCATGGCCGTCAGGGCCGTGGAGGTGGCGAAGACCGCGCAGATCGCCCAGAAGTACACACCGCCGAAATTGCTGTGTCGCCCGCCGCCCTTGCGCCGCACCAGCGCAGCCGCCGCTCCGGCCACCACGGCCACCAGCGCCGCCACCACGTGCACAGCCAAGAAGCCCAGGAAGACCGGCGAGGTCTCCGGCACGTGGATCCCGAAAAGGTCCATCCGTCGCCCCTGAGTAGTGTGGCTACCTATATAGGAACGCTACTGCTCGGTCTCTGGTCCGGGAAGCCCTGGGCGAGTAGCGTCACTACGCATGAGGGCAGAAGTACTGAAAGGTCACTTGGATGCCTTGCTGCTGGCCACGCTCGAAGAGGGCCCCCGGCACGGCTATGCGGTCAAGGAGGCACTGCGCGACCGCTCGGCCGGACGCATCGACCTGCCCACCGGCACCATCTATCCGGCGCTGCGCCGCCTGGAGGAGTCCGGTCTGATCAGCGGCACCTGGGACACCGACGGCCCCCGTCCCCGCCGCAGCTACACGCTCACCAAGGCCGGCCACGCCGCCCTGGCCGGCGAGCGCACCGGCTGGCAGGAATTCTCCGCGCTCGTGACGACCCTGTTGGAAGGACAGCCGTGGCCACGCCCCACCTGATCGGCGCCTACCTGGACGCTCTGCGCGACCGGCTGCCCGCCGACATCGCCACTGAACTGACCGACGGCCTGCTCGCGTCTTACGACGACCTCCGCGACCAGGGACTCGCCCCCGACGCCGCGGCCACGGTGGCCATCGCCGATTTCGGCACCCTCGAACAGGTCACTGCCGCTTTCGCGCACATCGCCCCTGGGCGCCGACTCGCCCGCGGACTGCTTGCCACCGGCCCCCTGGTCGGCGGCTGCTGGGCCACCGTGCTTGTCACCACGCCAACCTGGCGAACCATGCCCGCCGCCGCGCACGCGGCCCTGCCGCTGGCCCTGCTCGTCGTGGTCAGTGCGCTCGCGGTCGCCTGGCGAGGACCGTACCGCCGCATCCGGCCCGCTGCGGTCGTGGCCGGTACCGGCCTGGTGACTCTCGACGCCGCAGCGCTGACCATGTTCGCCCTGCTCGCGCCGACGCCCACCGGCCCCCTCGTGCTCGCGGCCACCGCAAGCGCCTGTCGGCTCGCCCTGACTCTGCGCGCACTTCCGCGCCTCCGCCCAGTCGCCTGACGTTCCCTCCACGCAGGGCGATCCTGTGCCCAGGGCCCGATGGCTGTACCTGGGTACCGGATGCAAGTCCCGTCCGAGCACCCGTGCACGCGGCCCCGACCGACAACCGGCATGCGCCTGCGGCAACAGGGAAGGCGGTCGCGTTGCCGGGCACAGCGAGGACTGCTGCGCCGCCCCGGCTGCAACTGGTGACGCCCTGGCGCGGACGGGCGCCAAGTCACGCGTTTTCGTAGATGGTAGATGGCGGGCGAGCGTGAACCTGAGGGCTGGTGCAGTGCGTGGCCCAGCTCGCGGAGACCAAACGCTGACGGCGAACCGGGCGGCTCGTCGGAGCCTCAGGCCGCCGCGGCGCCAGCCAGAAGCTTGCTCATCGCGGCCACTACCGACGGTTCGACGCGGTAGTAGACCCATGTGCCGCGTCGCTCGGAACTGAGCAGACCGGCTTCCTTGAGCTTCTTCAGATGGTGGGAGACGGTCGGCTGGGACACGCCGACGTCGGAGATGTCGCACACGCACGCCTCGCCGCCCTCGTGGGAGGCGACCGCGGAGAACAGGCGGAGCCGGACCGGGTCGCCGAGTGCCTTGAACATCTTGGCGGCCCGCTCGGCCTCCTCCGCGTCCAAGGGCCGTTCGGTCAGCGGCGGGCAGCACGGCACGACGACCTCGGAGTCCAGGACCGGCAGCAGCTCCACATTCGACATACGTCTATGTTGACATACGTCGAACTATAGAGGCGAGGGGCCGACCTCGCCGGCGCGGACAAAACGTCCGGCCGGTCCGTGGGCCGTGGCGGCACGGGCCCTGCCCGTCCCGCGCACCGCGTGCACGACCCGGCCATCACGGCGTCGATCCGCTCCACGGATGAATCTTCTGATTCTATGGATGTCTATGTTGACGTTCGTCGAAGCAACTGCAATCCTGGCGGCGCAAAGCATGTATCGACAGATGTCGAAACACCGAGGAGTCGTCGTGAACGCGCCTGTCACCACCGAGCTGCCTGTCGTCGTGATCGGAGCCGGGCCCGCAGGGCTTGCCGCTGCCGCCAACCTGGTGGAGCGAGGTATCGAACCCCTGGTGCTGGAGGCCGGCCCGGTCGCAGGCAGCGCGGTGCGCGAGTGGTCGCACGTGCGGCTGTTCTCCACCTGGGCCGAGGTCACCGCCCCGGCGGCGGAGAAGCTGCTCGCCCCCACCGGGTGGGTCCGCCCGGACGGCGCCACCTACCCGACCGGCGGCGACTGGGCCGAGCAGTACCTGCAGCCGCTCGCCGACGTCCTGGGCGACAAGGTCCGCTACGGAACCACGGTGACCGGGGTCTCCCGGGCCGGACGCGACCGGATCGTGGACGCCGACCGGGAAACGCAGCCGTTCGTGGTGCAGATCGCACACGCCGACGGCCGTGAGGAGCGCGTCACCGCCCGCGCCGTCATCGACGCCTCCGGCACCTGGGCCGTGCCCAGCCCGGCCGGCGGCAACGGACTGCCCGCCCTGGGCGAGAGGACAGCGGCCGACCGCATCACCTACCGCGTCCCGGACCTGAACGACCCTGCCGTACGCGCCCGCTATGCGGGCAAGCGCACCGCCGTGATCGGCTCCGGCGCCTCCGCCTTCACCGCCCTCGCCTACCTCGCCGACCTGGCCAAGGCCGACGACGGCACCGGCGCGCACGCCGTGTGGATCCTGCGGCGCGGCATCTCCGGTGACACCTTCGGCGGCGGAGCAGCCGACCAGCTCCCCGCCCGCGGAGCCCTCGGCCTGGCCGCCAAGGCGGCCGTCGACAACGGCCACGCCAACGCCGTGACCGGCTTCCGCACCGAAGCCATCGAACGCGACACCGACGGCCGCCTCGTCCTGGTCGCCGAAGACGGACGCCGCCTGGAACCCGTCGACGAGGTCATCGCGCTGACCGGGTTCCGTCCCGACCTGACGTTCCTGTCGGAGATCCGGCTCGGCCTGGACGAGCGCCTGCAGGCCCCGACCGCCCTCGCCCCGCTGATCGACCCCAACGTGCACTCCTGCGGCACCGTCTACCCGCACGGCGTGAACGAACTGTCCCACCCCGAGCAGGACGTCTACCTGGTCGGCATGAAGTCCTACGGCCGCGCCCCGACCTTCCTGGCCATGACCGGCTACGAGCAGACCCGCTCCGTCGCCGCCGCCATCGCCGGCGACCGCGAGGCCGCCGAACGCGTCGAGCTCACCCTCCCCGACACCGGCGTGTGCGGCGGTGCCGGCCTGTTCGACCAGCCCGACACCACCCAGGACGCAGGTGGCGGCTGCTGCGCTGCCCCGGCTGTCCTGCAGATCGGTGTCGGCGCCCCCGCCACCAGCGGCGGCTGCTGACCCCCACCCCGCAGGAGAGAAGAGGCACGTCATGTCCCGCGTACAGCTCGCCCTCCGCGTCCCCGACCTTGAGGCGTCCATCGCCTTCTACACCAAGCTCTTCGGCACCGAACCGGCCAAGCTCCGCGACGGCTACGCCAACTTCGCCATCGCCGAACCCCCGCTCAAGCTCGTCCTGTTCCAAGGCGAGCCCGGCGAGGACACCCGCATGGACCACCTCGGCGTCGAAGTCGCCTCCACCGACGACGTCACCGCCGCCACCCGCCGACTCGACCAAGCAGGCCTGGCCACCACCGAAGAGACCGACACCACCTGCTGCTACGCCCTGCAGGACAAGGTCTGGGTCCACGGCCCCGGCAAGGAGCCCTGGGAGGTCTACGTCGTCAAGGCCGACGCCGTAGACGTGAGCAACCGGCCGGCACCTGCTGCAGCACCGACGCCACCCCGGCCGAACCCCAGGCCACCGCACTCGGCGGCTGCTGCTGACCACGTGACCAACCTCCCATCACGCGCGGCCTGGACCGGAGAAGGGGGCCGGTCCAGGCCGCGCGCCGCCCTGCCCGCACTCTGCCTCACGTAGATCGCCGGCTGGGGCGCCGCCTACCACGCCTTCCCCGGCCCCGGCGGGGACTCGCACCCGGCCAGCACGCCCTCAACCGGGCGTCGGCGGTGGGACGCGCAACGCGGTCATACGCCGTCTCCTGCGGCTTCGGACCCGACTTCCGCGGGGCGGTCTCGGTGGCATTCCCGGAAGTGGGCGGCTCGCTTGGCGGATCGGGCAGGTTCTGGCGCCAGTGTCCTGGAGCGCCCATCCGCCGGACGACTGCAGGGCGGGGCCCTGATGGAGGGAGGACAGGGCCCCGCATGCGCCTGTTGATGTGTGACGGCATCTGGCGTCTGACCTCATTGATGCTGTCCGGTCTGGCCCGGCTGGCCGCCGGCCTGCTGATCGCACCGGTGACTGCACCGGTCGGGGTCTCGGGGGTGATCCTCCTGCTGCCGGTGCAGTTGAGCGTGCTCGGCGTGCCCAGCCCGGCGGCCACCCCGACCAATTTGCGTTCAACGTCGTGGCCGGTCCCGGAGCACTGGCCCGCTACCACCGTGACGGTCTGGTGCACGGACCGCTGACCCGCCGGCTGGTCCGCGGAACACTGCCGGGCGTCGTCGTCGGTGCGGTCATCCGCGTCATCGCCGTTCCCGGCCCCGCCGTCTTCCGCCTCCTGGCGGCAGCCCTGCTGCTTCCCCTGGGCACGTGGTTGCGTTCGCACGCTACGGCCCGCCCGGCGGGCGGCCGGGCGGCTTTCCGCCCGCGCCGTGACCCGCCTAGCCTTCGTGGTCGGAACCGCGGCGGGATCTACGGCATCGGCGGCGGCTCCATACTCGGCCCGCTTCTCGTGGCGCGTGGCATGCCCGTCGCGCAGGTCACCCCGGCCGCGCTCGCCTAGACCTTCGTCACCTCACGGGCAGGTGCCGGCACCTTCGCGTTGCCGTCGCTGGCCGGCTCCGACACCACTGCTCCGAACTGGTACCTCGGGCTGGCCTGCGGACTCGGCGGCCTCATCGGCGGTCACCTCGGCGCCCGGCTTCAGCCCTGATTGCCCGAGACCGCACTGCGTATGACGCTGGGAACCCTGGCCGCGGCTATCGGTGCCCTCTACGCCGCCCAAGCCCTGCACTGACCGTGTGTTCCTGCTGCTGAGACGGCGGCCACCACACCCCCGAAAATACCCCCCGGGGTATCTGTTACGGTGGTCAGTAGATACCCCCGGGGGTAAAGACGTGAGGAGGGAGAGGACCGTGTTCTTTGCCGACACCCTGGAGACCGAAGGACTGGGAAACCGCAGCTACCTGGTGGGCGGAGCCCGCCGCGCGGTCGTGGTGGACCCGCCGCGGGACATCGACCGGGTGATGGCCGCGGCCGCCCGGCACGGGGTGCGGATCACGGCAGTCGCCGAGACGCACCTGCACAACGACTACATCACCGGCGGCCTGGAACTGGCCCGGCTGACCGGCGCCCGTTACCTGGTGCCCGCCGGGGCGTCGGTGGCCTACGCGCGGATCCCGGTGAGCGACGGGGACGTGGAGCACATCGACGACGGGCTTGTGCTGCGTGCCGTGGCCACCCCGGGCCACACCCCGCACCACACCTCCTACGTGCTGGAGGAGAACGGGCGAGCGGTGGCCGCCTTCACCGGCGGGTCGCTGCTGATCGGCAGCGTGGGACGGCCCGACCTGGTGGAGCCGCGCCTGACCGGACAGCTGGCCCCGGCCCAGCACGCCTCGGTGCACCGGCTCGCCGCAGAACTGGACGATGAGGTGCCGGTGATGCCCACGCACGGGTTCGGCAGTTTCTGCTCCTCCACCCAGTCCGGGGGCGAGCACAGCACCATCGGCGCAGAGAAGGCCTCCAACCCGGCGCTGGTCCAGGACGTGCAGACGTTCGTGGTTGGGCTGCTGGCCTCACTGGATGATGTGCCGGCCTACTACGCGCACATGGGTCCGGCCAACGCCGCCGGTCCCGTACCGCTGGACCTGACCGCGCCGCAGCATGCCGAGGCCGGCGAGATCGCGCGGCGCCTCGCGGCGGGGGAGTGGGTCGTCGACCTCCGCAGCCGGGTGGCCTTTGCCGCCGGTCACCTGGCCGGGTCGTACAACTTTGAGGTCGAAGGGCAGCTGGCGACCTATCTGGCGTGGATGATCCCGTGGGGCAAGCCGGTGACGCTCCTGGCCGGCAGCGCCGAGGCCCTCGCCCGCGCCCAGCGGGAACTGGCACGCGTGGGCATCGACCGCCCGGCCGCGGCCGCCGTCGGCTCACCGGCCGACTGGGTCACCGCACACGACCAGCTCGTGTCGTTCCCGCGGGCGCGGTTCGCCGACCTGGCCGCTGCACGCGAGCACGCCGAGGACACCGTGGTTCTGGACGTGCGCCGGGACAGCGAGCGGGCCGGTGGATGGATCAAGGGCAGCGTGCACATCCCCATCCACCAGGTCCACCAGCGCCTGAACGAGGTGCCCGCGGGCACGGTGTGGGTGCACTGCGCGGGCGGGATGCGCGCGGCGATCGCCGCGTCCGTTCTCGACGCCGCCGGCCGGTCCGTGGTGGCCGTCGACGACGGCTACGCAGCCGCCGCCGACGCTGACCTCCCGCTCGTCACCCCTGCCCGGATCTGACCGCACCGCCTGCCTGCCGCCGCCCCGAGTGGCCGGCAGAGCAGGAGCACCCAAGGACCAATGCCATGCTCTTCCCCCGACGCAGTCCCGGCCGCATTCTCCCCGCGCCGGCCCCGCACATGTCCCGCGCATGCCCGGCGGCGGGCAGCGCCACATGACCGCGCTGATCCTCGCCCTGACAGCCGGCGCCACCGTCGGCCTGGCGATGGGCTCGCTTGGCGCGGGCGGCAGCATCCTCACCGTCCCGGCGCTGATCTATCTGCTGGGCTTCACCCCTGCTGCGGCGACCACCGCCAGTTTGATCATCGTGGTCGTCACCTCGCTCACCGCACTGCTGGCTCATGCCCGCGCAGGGGCGGTGCGCTGGCGGGCGGGCTTGCTGTTCGCGGCGGCCGGTCTGCTGCCCGCGGCAGCCGCCGGGGCGGTGTCCGCGCGTGTTCCCGCCCCCGTGCTGACGCTGGCTTTCGCCGTGCTTGCTGTGCTGGCCGCGCTGCGCATGCTGCGCCGCCGGACGCCACCGGTGAACGTGGCGGTGTCGGCACGCCGCGCGGCGACGGCCGGGGCCGGGCTGGGCGCGGTGACCGGATTTCTCGGCGTGGGCGGTGGGTTCCTCGCCGTCCCGGCCCTGGTGACCGTCCTGGCGGTACCGATGAACGCGGCCGTGGGCACCAGCTTGCTGGTCATCATCACCAACGCGCTGGCGTCCCTGCTGGCCCGGGCGGCCACCGCCGCCACCTTGGACTGGGCCCTGGTGATGCCGTTCGTCGCAGCCGCAGTCCTGGGCGCCTGGGACGGCAAGAGGCTCAGCGCCAAGGTCTCACCGGCCACACTGCAACGCGCCTTCGGCGCCCTGCTGATGACCGTGGCCGTGGCCATGGGGATCGGAGCACTGCGATGACCGCCGTACGCGGCCCGCCGCAGCCGCCAGGAACCCCGGGCCACGGCAGGCCGGGGGCTCAGGCCAGCGACAAGAAGAGCTTCTCCAGGCGGGCCCGCATCTGCGCGGAGTCCCGCACCGCCGGGTCCTCACTGGTCATGCACTGCTGCAGGCCCGTCGCGATGAGCGAGAAACCGGCACGGTCCAGAGCACGCGAGACGGCAGCCAGCTGCGTGATGACGTCCTCGCAGTCCCGGCCCTCCTCGATCATCTTGATGACCCCTGCGAGCTGGCCCTGAGCCCGCCGCAACCGGTTCAGCGCCGACTTCAGCTCGTCGGCACTCATGTTGAGTTCCACGCAACCTCCCAAATACCCCCGCCCGTATCTTAACGCTCACTGAAAGGCATGGTTCCGTGACCGCCCCCACCGCACTCTCCCCAGGCCAGGCCACCGTCCGCTACGGCGAGTTCACCGTCATCGACGTGCGCACCCCCGGCGAATACGCCACCGGCCACCTGCCCGGCGCCCACAACATTCCTCTGGATCGCCTGGAGGAGGCCGCCGACGGGCTGAAGACCGTCGCGGCCCGCACTCCCCTGCTGATGGTGTGCGCCTCCGGGAACCGCTCGGCCAAGGCCTGCGCCCAGCTGGCCCGCCTGGGCATCGAGGCCGTTACCTTGGACGGCGGCACGAGCGCCTGGCGGGCGGCCGGCCACGACGTCGAGCGGGCCGCCGGAGCCCGCGCAACCTGGCCCATGGACCGCCAGGTCCGACTGGCCGCAGGGTCCCTGGTGGTCATCGGTTTTCTGACCGGACTGGCCTGGTTGCCCGCGCATTGGATCTCCGGCGCTGTCGGTGCCGGACTGGTCTTCTCGGGAGTGACCAACACCTGCGGCATGGCTGCTCTCTTGGCCAGGCTCCCCCACAACCGGGCCCCCAAGAGCGGAACCTCCGCGTTGTCCGTGCGTGCCGAGACCGAGGAGACCAGTCATGGCTGACCTGCCGCCCAACACCGACCCCGATGGCTCCGCGGTCGACGTCACCGAGGGCGGTATGCCGCGGTGAAGGTGTTCGACGTCATCGCATCGCTGCTGACCGGGCTGGTCCAGTCATGGGGCACCGCTGGGGTCTGTTCCGGCATTACCGGGTCTTGACAAAGCTCGTGATGACCGTCCTTGCCACCGTTTTGCTGCTGGTGCACATGCGCACATGCAGGTTGTCGACCGTGTGGCGGGCGCGGCAGCAACGTCTGCGCTGTCCGGGTCCGATCAGGAGCGGATGCGGGTGCAGCTGGTGGTTGACGGGGGGCTGCCCTGGCGGTGCTGCTCGTGGCCGTGGCGCTGTCGGTGTACAAGCCGCGTGGCAAGGCCAATGGCCTGCGGCCGGATCCGGGCGGACGAAGGCTCGGGTGATCAGGTGGATGGGCCGGCGAGGAACTTCTTGCAGGACAAGAGTGGTGTTTCTGATTGGCGGCTGGAGTCGGGGGACGGACTTCACCGCGGTGACCGCTGCACGCGGTTTCGCCGGCGCTGCTGCGTTGCTCACCGCGGGTGGTTTCCCTCCTATTGCCGGCCGCCTGACGGGGGACCGTAGCGGCCCGGTTCGGCGTCGAAGGCGGCCGCGCACTCGGGGGAGCAGAACCAGTTGCTTTCCTCAGCGCTTTCGCGGCGGTCGGTGGCGGCTGCCGGGTCGATGCGCATCCCGCACACCGGGTCCACCACGGTCGCCTGGCCGGGTTGTCCGGGCCCCTCCGGTGACCGGCCGGCAGCGGATTCGACCTGCGGCTGAACGCCCGTCGGCCGCGGGGCGGGCGGCAGGGCGGGCGGGTGCCAGCGGCGCAGGCGGGAGGCGTTGGTGACCACCGACAGGGAGGACAGGGCCATGGCGGCGGCGGCGATGATCGGGCTGAGACGGATGCCCCACAACGGGTACAGGACGCCCGCGGCGACGGGCACCCCGACAGCGTTGTAGATCAGCGCGCAGAACAGGTTCTGGCGGATGTTGCGCATGGTGGCCCGCGACAGCCGGATCGCGGTGACGACGCCGGTCAGGGAGCCGGAGATGAGGGTGACGTCGGCGGCCTCGATGGCCACGTCGGTGCCGGTGCCGATGGCCAGGCCCACATCGGCGGCGGCCAGCGCCGGGGCGTCGTTGATGCCGTCGCCGACCATGCCCGCCGTCCTGCCTTCCCCCTGCAGGCGGCGGATCTCGTCGGCCTTGTGCTCGGGCAGGACCTCGGCCAGCACCCGGCTCACGCCGACCTGCTCGGCGATGGCGGCGGCGGTGCGGGCGTTGTCGCCGGTGATGATGACGACCTCGATGCCCAGCCGGCGCAGGGCGGCGATCGCGGCGGCGGAGTCGTCCTTGACGGTGTCGGCGACGGCCAGCACGCCCGCCGGACGGCCGTCGACGGCAGCCAGCACCGGGGTCTTGCCCTCGGCAGAGAAAGCGGCCGCGAGGGCAGTGAGGCCGGAGGTGTCGATGCCGACGTCGCCGAGCAGCCGGGCGGTCCCGACCAGCACGGGCCGGCCCTCGACGGTGGCCTGCACCCCCTTGCCGGTCACCGAGTCGAACCCGGTCGCCGCGGGCCAGGACACACCGCGTTCGCGGGCGCCGTTGACGACGGCCTGCGCGAGCGGGTGCTCACTGTCCGCCTCTGCTGCCGCCACCAGGCGCAGCAGTTCACCCTCGCCGAACCCGTCGGCGGTGTGCACGTCGGTCAGGACGGGTTTGCCCGCGGTGACGGTGCCGGTCTTGTCCAGCACGATGGTGTCCAACTTGTGCGCGGTCTCCAGGGCCTCGGCGGAGCGGATCAGGATTCCCGCCTGTGCGCCCTTGCCGGTGCCGACCACGACCGACAGCGGTGTGGCGAGCCCCAGCGCGCAGGGACAGGCGATGATCAGCACCGCCACGGCGGACACCAGTGCGAGTGTCAGCGTCGGCGGCGGCCCGAGGGTGAACCACACGGCGAACGTGGCGACGGCGATCGCGATGACGACGGGCACGAAATAGCCCGAGACCGCGTCGGCCAACCGCTGGATGGGCGCCTTGGACGCCTGGGCGGCCTGCACCAGGCGGATGATCTGCGCGAGCATCGTGTCGGCGCCCACCTTGGCGGCACGAACCCGCAGGGAACCGGTGCCGTTGACGGTCGCGCCGATCACCGTGTCCCCAGCGTGCTTGGTGACCGGCATCGGCTCCCCGGTGACCATCGACTCGTCCACCGCCGAGGTTCCGGACAGGACCTCGGCGTCCACCGGGACCTTCTCCCCGGGCCGGATCACGACCTCGTCACCGACGGCCACCTCCTCCACCGGTATCTCCGCCTCGGAGCCGTTGCGGACCACCCGGGCGGTACGCGCCTGCAGGCCCAGGAGCGCGCGGATGGCCTCACCGGTGCCGGCCTTGGCCCGTGCCTCCAGCAGCCGGCCGAGCAGGATCAAGGTGAGGATGACACCGACCGCTTCGTAGTAGACCTCGCGCAGGTCGCTGGGCAGCTGGCCGGGAGCGACCGTCACCAGCAGGCTGTAGCCGTACGCGGCGGTCGTGCCCAGCGTGATCAGCGAGTTCATGTCGGCGCCGCGATGACGCAAGGTCAGCCAGCCGATGGAGTGGATCGGCCACCCGGTGTAGAACATCACCGGCGTGATCAGCACCAGTTGCAGCCAGTGGTTCAGCAGCCAGCCCGGCACCCACTGGGCGCCGAACAACTCGTGTGCCATCACCGCGAAGAGCACCGGAAGGGTCAGCACGGTTCCGACGGCGACCCGACGCGTGAGGTCCGCGATCTCCGCCTGCCGCTCGGCGGCATCCGCGGCCTCTGCCTCAGCCGCCGCCCTGCCCTGATCGGGCGGGCCGCCACCCGCAGCAGGTTCTGCCCCGGCGGGGCCCGCCGGGACCGGACCCGGCGGCGCCGTGGTGCTGCCGCCGCCGGGGGAGGGGAGGGTGGCTTCAAGGCCCTCGGCGGGCTCGACCAGGAGCGTGCCGTGGATCATGTGCATCCCGCAGTTGAAGCTGTACGAGCCGGCCCGGTCGGGGCTGAGCCGTACCGCGGTACGCGTGTGCGCGGGCAGTCCTGCACCGATCTTGAAGTCCGGGAAGACCACGCGGGAGGTGCACTCCCCGGACTCCTGCCGGTCGAAGACGACCTCCACCGGCGTTCCCTGGCGCACGCGGATGACATTGGGGCTGTAGCCGCCCCGCACCGTTACCTCCACCCGCTGCACGCCGTCCTCGAGCCGGGCGTTACGGGCGCGACGCGGCCCGAAGAAGAACCAGCCCAGCGCAGCGATCAGCACGATGGCGACGACGATCACGATCACATCGAGAACACCCATGGCACGTTCGCCTTCTTGGATACCTCCCCCGTCCACTGTGCCTCCGGCCTGCCCCACCCGGTATGGGCTGCCCGGCCCAACACCGGGGAACATCGGCCTCCTGCGCCCCGCGGCCCCAGGCGAGAAGGTGGCCGTAAGCAACGGACCACCGCAGACGGTCCCTGGTGAACCGGAGAGGTGAGGGCGATGTTCTGGTACGGCCACGGCATCGGCGGCTGGGGCTGGTTCGCGATGGCGGTTGGCATGATCGTGTTCTGGGCAGTGATCATCACCCTTGCCGTGCTGCTGATCCGGGCCTTCACCCGCCCCGACCTGCCGCAGGGACCCGCTGCCCCCAACCCACCGCAGGGGCCCGCCGCCCCCGCCCCCACGCAGGTCCTGGCCGACCGGTTCGCCCGCGGTGAGATGGACGAGGAGGAGTACCGGCGCCGCCTGGCCACGCTGCGCGGCTCCGACGACGACCCGCACAGCCCCGAGGGCGGCCGCGCCGGGCCACCGCGCTCTCAGCCACAGGCCCGGCACCGGTGACAGGCGGACGAAGGGCATGGGCGCGGCATGGGTGCCGATCGTGGTCGGCGTGCTGGTCGTGACGGCCATGATCTACGACACGGCACGGCTGATCACCACCGGGGAAAGCCGATGCCCGGAGCTGTTCCGGCTGCGGGGGCACCGCGCGGCGCTGGAGGCCGCCCAGGGATGGTGCACCGGCCTGTGGCCGCACGGCCGGATCGACGCGGCCACCCATCAGCACAGGATGAGTGCCGTAGCCCACGGACACCGCAGGGTTGCGGAGCGCCCACCGGCGAAGAAGCGTTAAGGACGCGCCGGACGGCGCGTCGGCGCCCGCTGGACCGGCGGGGCGCGTTGCGGATCTCACCCGCCAGGAGCCGGTCGGCTCCGCTTAGGATGACGCCGTGAGCCCGATCAAGCCGACGCCGTCTGCACGGCCCCGTCGCAGGCAGCGGCGGACGCCGGTACTGCTGGTGCTCACCGTGCTGATCGGGCTGCTGGGCATGCACGGCCTGGCTCTTGCCAACCCTGTGCCGGGAGGGCACACCGGGACCCACACCTCGCACATGGCGCCGGCCGAGACCGGCGGGCCGCATGCATGCCACGACGGCGGCGGCATGGACGGCCATGGCGCCCACGTCCACCAGATGTGTTCCTCCGGGTCCCTTCCCGGCTCGGCCGCCGTCCCGGCGCTGACCGTTTCGGTGACCGGCGATCCCGTCACGACATCGCACCCCGTCACCCGGGTGCCCCACGAGCCTGCCGGGGGACGTGGCCCGCCCTCGCTCGCCGAACTCCAACTCCTGCGGATCTAGGCAAACTCCCGCGGCGCGCGCCTTTCCCCACCGGCGTGCCGCCGTGCACAGCCATGCCCTGATCCCCTCCACTCCTGGAGTTCCCCAGTCATGACACTGAGCCGTTCCCTTTCCCGCCGTGCTGCCCTGGCCGCTGTCGCTGCTGCCGCCACGCTCGTCCTTGCCGCCTGCAGCGGCACCGACCACGCCGGAGGGACCCACCCCACCCACGCTGCTGCCACCGCCTCCGCATCGGCCTCGACCTCGGCCTCGGCGGGCCAGCACAACCAGGCCGACGTCACCTTCGCGCAGCAGATGATCCCGCACCACCGCCAGGCCGTCGCCATGGCCGAGATGGCTGCGACCCGCGCCTCCTCCAGTGAGGTCAAGTCCCTCGCGGACAAGATCAAGCAGGCGCAGGACCCGGAGATCAACACCATGTCCGGCTGGCTGACGGCCTGGGGCAAGGACGTCCCGCAGGACATGGGCGGCATGGACCACGAGATGCCCGGCATGGACCACGGCGACGCCTCGTCCATGCCCGGCATGATGGGCAGCGATCAGATGGGCGACCTGGACGGCGCCTCCGGCAAGGTCTTCGACACCATGTTCCTGACCATGATGATCGAGCACCACCAGGGCGCGATCGACATGGCCAAGACCGAGAAGGACCAAGGCGCTCACGCCCCCGCCAAGGCTCTGGCAGGCGACATCGTCACCGCCCAGACCGCGGAGATCACCCAGATGCGCAAGATGCTCGACGCCGGCTGACCCGCAGCCACCGCGGGGGGCGGCACGCCCGTGCCGCCCCCCGCTCGCCTACGTCACCGCCGTCACCGACCCGCTTGCCGACCGGGCTCCCGGCTTGCTGAAGATCGGCTTGGTTGAGGGCGAACCAGACTCACACGTCCCCATGGGGGTAGCCACCCATCGCCACGTCGTCGCAGCACGCCTCGCAGAACCTGTCGTGTACGGATGCGGGCTCGTCGAGAACGGAGATGAGCTCGCGAATCTCGTCCGCCGCTTCCTGTCGCCTCTCTTCTTCGTCCTCCCCGTAAAACGGGAAACGAGCGATCACTGCCGCGACACATTGGTGGAGGGGGGACCGGCTGGGCTCCCGGTGGGCGACATGACGGCTCGTCAGGACGTGTCGCTGGTTGGTCGAGGCATGTCAGCAGATGAAGGACGGGTTGCGTGTCAGCGCCGTCATTGGACGGGTGGTTAACGGACGCCGAGGATGTGAACAGTGCGGCTGAACCGCAACGGCTGGTCAGGGGCTGAGTTCCAGCTCCGGCACCCGCGATAGCCGTATAAAAGCCCCCCAACTCGCGCTTCGCTCATGTCACTTGACCGTCCTCATCGCAGGGCGGGAAGTTCACCTGCGTTCGCGAGCATCTGCGGCCATGAGCAACCTCAGTCGCCGCATCTTCATCCTAGGCGGGCTCACCACCGCGAGCGTCGCAGCGCTCCAGCTCGGGGCGATGGCCCAGCCAGCCGCCGCCTCTACCCCCTTCCCCTTCACGCTCGGTGTCGCCTCCGGCGAACCGGACGACAACAGCGTGGTTCTCTGGACGCGTCTGGCTCCCACACCGACCAACGCGGACGGTCAGGGCGGCATGCCCAACGCCGACGTCGCCGTCGACTGGCAGGTGTCGGCCAACCAGAACTTCACCACCCTCATCAGCTCCGGCACGTTCACCGCGCGCTACGCACAGGCCCATGCGGTGCACGTGCTGGCCGGTGGACTCGCCCCGGACTCGGAGTACTACTACCGGTTCCGGGCGCAGGGATTCATCTCCCCGGTGGGCCGGACCCGCACCGCGCCGGCTCCGAACACGGTCGGGCGAGACTTCACGATGGCCTTTGCCTCGTGCGCCCACTACGAGCAGGGCTACTACACCGCCTACCGACGCATGGCCGACGACCGCCCCGACCTGATCCTGCACCTGGGCGACTACATCTACGAGAGTGGCGCCACCGCCGGCGCCGTGCGTCAGCACCTCGGCAGCGAGATCGTGTCGCTGGCCGACTACCGCCGCCGCTACGCGCTCTACCGCAGCGACCCCGACCTGCAGGCCGCGCACGCGATCGCGCCGTGGCTGGTCGTGCCGGACGACCACGAGGTGGAGAACAACTACGCCAACATGGTCCGCGCCGACAGCAGTCCGGTGCTGACGGCGGCCCAGTGGACCGCGCGTCGCACCGCCGCGTACCAGGCCTACTTCGAGAACATGCCGCTGCGGGCCGCCGCGGCGCCCTCCGGCAACACCATCCAGCTCTACCGCCGGGTCCGCTGGGGCACCCTCGCCACATTCCACATGCTCGACACCCGCCAGTTCCGCGACGACCAGGCCTGCGGCGACGGGATGAAGGTCTGCGCCGACGCCGACCTGCCGGCCCGTTCGATCACCGGCGCGAACCAGGAGGCATGGTTGCTCGACGGACTCGGCCAGCACCTGAGCACCTGGGACCTCATAGGCCAGCAGGTCTTCTTCGCCCGCAACGTCAACTCGGCGGGTGCGATGAACATGGATGCCTGGGACGGGTACCGGGCCAGCCGGGCGCGGATCCAGCAGGGCATCATCGACCGCGGCGTGCGCAACCCGGTCGTCCTCACCGGTGACGTGCACACGGCATGGGCCAACGACCTCAAGGCCGACTACGCCAATCCGTCGTCGGCGACGATCGGCTCCGAGCTCGTCTGCACCTCCATCACCAGCACCGGCAACGGAAGCGCCACCACGACGATCCCCAACGGATCGCTCAACCCGCATCTGCGCTTCTACTCCGAACGGCGCGGCTACGTCCGCACGCGCATCACGCCGTCGCAGCTCACAGCCGACTTCCGGTCGGTGGCGACGGTGACCGAACACGGCGCGTCGGCGACCACCGCCCGGGCCTTTGTCATCCACGACGGAAAGCCGGGGTTGGCCGATGCGTAAGCTCTCCGTAATCGGCGCAGCCGTAGCCGGCCTGGTCGCCGTCCTCGCCATGGTCGCCCCGGCCTCGGCGGCGGGTCCCTCGTCCTGGACGACCGCGAACAGCGACTCCGCCGGTGACCAGGACACCGCCTCGCTCGCGGCCGACCGCCTCGGCGACGTCGCGGTGGTGTGGGAGGACGACCGCGACTCGACCAGCCCGGGCGACAACGCCCACAGCGACGTGTGGGTGCGGATGTACCGCAACGGCGCCTCGGCCTACGAGAAGAAGCTCTCGGCCGGCGGGACCGCGGGCGTGGCCTGGCGGCATCTCCAACCCGACGTGGGACTCGACGACCGGGGCAACGCCGTCGTCGTGTGGGCGGAGGACCCGGACGGCAACGGGTTCTACAACATCACCTACCGTGTGCTCTCCCCGGCCGGCGCGCTCCTCGGCTCCGGCCAGGCGAACGCGAGCGCCGACGGCCAGCAGATCCATCCGCGCGTCGCGGTCGATCCGGACGGCGCGCCCAACAGCAGCACGGCGGTCGCGTTCTCCGTGGTGTGGGAGGACGTCCAGGGCACAGCGGCGGCGACGGTGAAGGCAGCCGGGTTCACCGGGACCACCACCAAGGCCTACGAGGTGACGGTCAACGCGGCCGGCGGCGCGCACCACAACCCGGACGTCGCGACCTCCGCCTCGGGCGACGCCGTCGTCGTCTGGGACGAGGACACCGACAACGACGGCGTCTACCAGATCGGTCTGCTGAAGCTGGCCAAGGCGAACGGGGCGGTCACGCTCAGCCGCCGCAGTGCCAACAGCCTCGGCGACGGGCAGCAGCAGCGCCCGGCCGTGGCTGCCGACTTCAACGGCGACTTCGCCGTGGCGTGGGAATCCGATCACACCGGGACCCGTGGCGTCTGGGCCCGATCGTTCACCGCGACCGGTACCGCCGGCTCGGCCGAGGTCGAGGTCTCCAGCGGAGCCGGAGCGGGCAACCCCACCGTCGGCATCGACGACCAGCGCGACGCCGTGGTCGGCTGGAGCGTCGCCGGCACCGAGCCGGCGGTCTGGGCCCGGGGCCTCAACCCCGACGGTACCTTCACCGGCCGGTTGCCGGCCCAGTCCGTCAGCCAGGTCACGACCGGTCGGCAGGAGCAGCTCTCGCTGGCTTCCTCCCCGTTCGGCACACTCTCCATGTCGTACACCGATGACAACGACGGCAACACCTTCGACCAGGTCCTGCTGAGTCTGGGGGCGACCAACTCGGACTGGTGACGTCCGTTCGATCCGCGGACGTCCACCGGGCCACCCCGGGTGGGGAGATCCGGCAGTCGGTTCCGGAACCGCGCAAGAACGCGGCCCTGCGGCACCGCTGCCGGATCACCTCCGCGGAGCGGCCCGGAACCGGCTGTGCCCGTCGGGGCTTCAGGAGTCGCCGCGGCCCCATCGCCAAGCGTTCGGTTCCAGGCCCGCGTGAACGCGCAGAGGACGGTCTGAAATCCGGACTGGATCGAGGCGTAGTCCGAGGCTCCGAGCGATTGCCGCGAGACGCCCTTCAACCGGGGGAGTGAGGGGTACCGGGATGCGTTTTGGTGGTCTGGGGCGCTTGTGGGGTGCTGCTGGGGCGGCTTGTTGCTGTTCGGGCTTGCGTGTTGTGGGCGGTGTGCTGGCGGCTGGATTTGCCGGGGGTCTGCGGTGCCGTGGGGTTGGCCGGCGCCTGTGCCGCTGCCCCCCGTGCTGCTGTGCTCAGCCTTGCGGTGTGGCGTGGGTGCGGCGGGCCTGGGTCGTGGGCTTCCTTGTCGGTCGTCAGGGGTGTGGTGGGCGTTGTCGTGGTGTGCGTCAGCTCGGGTGAGGCGGCGCGCCGGCGGTCTGTGGCGTGAGGTTGCGGCTGCTGGTCTCGGTGTCCTGTCAGGAGTCGGGCTGGTTCGTCCTGGCGGCTGTGCTGGTCTGGTTGGCGGGTCGGGGCCGGCGGGTGGACAGTGCCGGCCGGTCCCGGATGTCCGGTTGGTGTGCCCGGCGTGGTGGCACACGGCGTCAGTTGCGTTGTGGCCGGGCCGCGATGTGGGTGGAGGTCGCCTTTGTGGCCGTAGGAGCCGACGACGGGAACTGGTGGTGCGCTTCCGACCCGGCCACCGCGACTGTGCGGCTTCTGCGCAATGCCCTCGGCCACGAGGAGCCCGTCCCGGTGCTCGCCTCCGGCGTCACCGTGCGACCGCTCCCTCGGCTACGGCCGTAGGCCGTGTGCCACCCCGTTGTCGCTGGTGGGTCGAGTTGGCGGGCAGCCCGTGATGTTCTCGGCTTTTCGGAAGTGGGGCTCGGCCCGCTGGGCTCGTGGAATCCCGCCGTCTTCCGCCGTCCCGGGATCTGTCGGCGCCGGCGGCTTTGCCGAGCGGCGGAACAGGCCGCCAGTAGCCGCAAGGGGTGACGGCTTCGACCAGGCCACTAGGGAACAAAGTGACCGGTCATCTATAGGCGTGGCCTGTTCCGCGCGCGCCATCGCAGGCTAGCAGCTATGAATATAGGAAGTAAAGTCAGGTCCGGGCGTCGTCCACCGATCCTGGGGGAGGGGTGGCCAGGCGCCTCGGGGGATGAGCTCGATGCTGGGGCCGGGGCTTGCCTGGGAGTGCTCGCGGGCGGGTCAGGAGGGGAGACCTACTTCTCGGCCGAGGTCGAGTTCGACGCCGTCAGGCTGCTGGAGGCCGCCGTCGAAGAGGCGCTTGATGCGGTGGGCGTTCTCGGGCCTGCCGGAGGTCCGGAAGAAGGCCGCCAGGGCCGCGCCGGCCTCCTGTGCCGGCGGCTCGGTGACTGCGTCGACAAGTGCCTTGGTCTCCTGTACGGCCACCTTGTCGAACCCGGCGACCCGGCGGGCGAAGGCGTCGACGAACCGGTCCAGATCGTCCTGCGGCACGACGCGGTTGACGTAGCCGTATGCCGCTGCCAGATCGGCGGGGAAGTCGTCGGCGCCCAGGAGGATCTCCAGGGCGCGGCCCCGGCCCAGGATGCGCGGCAGACGGCCGCTGGGGTTGCCTCCCGGGACCGACCCGATACCGACCTCGAACTGACCGAGTATGGCGCCCGGCCCGGCGAAGCGGATGTCGGTGGCCAGGACGAACTCGCTGCCTGCGCCGCGGGCGCGTCCGTCGATCTCGCTGATGGTGACGGCGGGCACCATGGCCAGCCGGTGGAGGTTGTCGGCGAAGGGGTGGAGACCGGAGGGGGCCGGCTTCATCGCGGCCACGCGGGAGCGGTCGGCCAGCATGTCCCAATGCGCCATGAAGAAGTCGGGGTTCGCGCTGCGGAAGACGACGGCGGTGAGGTCGGGAGCCTGTTCGATGCGGGTGATCAGTTCCGCGAGCTGCTCGATGGTGTCGGGGTCGATCAGGTTGATCGCACCGTTGGAGAAGGTCACCCTCCAGTAGGACGGGCTGACTTCCTGGACCTGGAACTGCTGATGTGCGCTCATGAACTCGTACCCGTTCCTTGCTGATGGTGTCGGAGGTCGAGGCACGGTCCTGTGGGGTTCGTGCCGGTCGTAGCTTCTGACTTTAATTTCTATAGCAAGGGTAAGGGGGCTACGGCGGCTTGCGAAGAGACCGCGGTCACACTCGCGGATCGGCGAAGCGCCCCGGGGTTCGCCGCGAGCCCGGCACAGGTCGGGCCGGGCGGCGCTGTGGCGGTGGGTCGAGAGCGGCCGGAAGACCAGGTCCCCGAGGTGATTCGGAGACCTGGCCTGGCACGGAAGGTGATCCGGATGGCATGCGAGTCATGACCGTGCGCCGCGGTGAGGTGCCCGGGGTCGGGTGTGCATCCGACCGGCGACCTCGGGTGCCGCGAGAACGGCCGGCCTGCGCGGACGGCGACCGCGCCTGAGGCGGCCCTACCGCCTCCCGTCGACGTCCACGGCAAGGGCGGGGAGGGGAGCCGTCGCGGCGACTACCGCGGCCGAAAAGCTCGCGGCGCGGCCGGGCGGGCTCCTACAGGGACGCGGCCAGCGTGATGGCCGCGGCCGCGGCCACGGGGAGCAGCGCGATGGGGGTGATTGCGGCATTGCGGGTGGCGCTGTCGCTGTACTCGCCCTTCTTGACGTGGAAGCAGATTGCGCCGACGAGTACCACCACCGTGCCGGCCGCGGCTGCTATGCCCAGCGGCTGCCACCAGATGCCGACACCCAGCCCGGCGGCCGCGGCAACCTCGGTGAGTCCCACGAAGCGGACCAGGCCGGAGCTGAGCCCCTTCTGGATGAGGCCGTCCGGGACGGCGCCCTTGAGTTGCACCTTGGGAGCGCCGGCGGCGAGGAAGACGAGGGCGAGCAGGATGCTGAGGATGACAGCGGCTATGTACACGATGGTTCCTAGTCGAAGAAGAGCAGTGGGTTGGCGCGAAGAGTCCTCGCGATGCGCCCCGGTGAGTTTTGGCTCGGCCGGCGAGTGGCCTTCACTCGTCGGCGAGGCAGGCCTGGCGGTAGCGACTCCGTTGAACCCGCCCTCCTGCGCCTTTCGGCGATCGACGATGGGGAGCGAGTCATCCGGAGGCGTTCGGTCCTGCCCGGCCCGGGTTCGGCGTGACCGGCCGGGCTGTTGACGCCGCGCCCGGACTCTTCAACCTCGGGCGGGTGGCAGAGCGACACACTTCGGGGGTCGAACCCTTCGTGCGCCATGAAAGCATTACTTGACACGTCAAGCAACTTTGGGTGTTCATGGGTCATCGCGAAGCGAGGTTGGCTTCACGCTCGGGATCGTCGTCCTTGGTGCGCGTGGCATCATTGACGCGTCAAGGAGTTATGCTGTGGCAGCAGGTGCCGACCGTGTCCCCCCGTCGCGGTCGGCGCTTGTCTCTGCTGGTCAGGCTTCGCCGCCCCGTGGTGCGTCAAGGGCATGCAGTCGCTATGCGGCATGGTGGACCGGCTCCTGGGGCCTGAACCGTCGCAAGGACATGCTGGGCACCGCCGGCCACCGTAGTGGCGGCGTTGGGGCAGATGAGTTGTCCGGCTGGCCGGCGCCACGGCGAGCCGGCCGATACGCGCGGGTCCGGGAGGCAGTCGGGACCTGGACGGCTACTTCACGAGGGCTTTCACGAGCCACTTGGCCCTGACCGGGCGTGTGGGCAGGGCTTCGTCAACGTTCCCCCCTGCCGCTCGTGCTGCTGTTCAGCCCCGGGGTGTCCAATCGTTCGCGAGGAGGCCGAGGACGGCTTCGTCGGCGTATGTGCCGTACACCCATGCGGAGCGCCGCAGTGTTCCCTCCCGGGTGAACCCGACCCTGCTTGCCGCCGCGAGCATGGGGCCGTTGTCCGTGAGGGTCTCGATCTGCAGGCGTTGTAGTCCGCGTACGGCGAATCCGTACTCGCACAGTGCGCGCAGGGCATCCACGCCGAGCCCGCGACCGCGGAACGCGGGGCGCAGGGCGATCCCGACGTGAGCCGTCCGGTTGTGCGTGTCGATGCCCCAGAGGAGGGCCTCGCCGGCCAGCTCATGCGACTCCAGCTCGACGACGGAGAAGCACGCCGCCTCGTCCGATGGCCCGGTCACGGCGAAGGGCGAGTGGCCCAGACCCGGTGGGATGGGTCGCCACGGGCGGGAGTCGGCGCGTGACCGCGTGGGCACGTCGTCGTACAGCTCGGAGTGGAGGACTGGGACGTCGTTCTCGTGCCGGGCACGCAGCCCGATCCTTTCGCCACGTATCACGGGGCATTGCTATACCAGGGGCGCCAGCCGATCAACCACGTTTCCCCACCTGATCCCTCCCCGATGACCGGCCGCAGGGCACGGGCCCCCTCGCGGCCGAGGTCGGTGTGGCCGGTCCGGAGATGGCGATCGGAAAGGCGGTGCCATGACGGTCACGAGAGAACCCGGTCGCGCCGTGTTCCGGTGGGCCACTGCGGCGACCGTGCCCGCGGTCCCCTCGGCTGATCGTCTCTGGTGTGCCCAAGCGCGAAGAAGCCCGCCCTGCCTGTCCGGCGTCGGCGGCGCAGGGCCGGCACCCTGTGCCTCATGTGCCGCGAACCCCGCCCTCCGTCAAAGGGCCCTGTCCAGTCGCCCCAGTGTGCCGACAGATCACCCGAACGAGAGCCGGGCACGGGTGCCGCGGGGCCAGGCTGCCCGAGGGCAACGGCGAGGTGACGTCCGAGGGGAGCGCGCCGACGAGCTGACACGCCCGTGCCCAGTCGGGGCGTGGCGCGACAGGGGCCGACGGCAGCATCGATCAGGTGGACTCGCGCGGGGCGTGGTGCCACGGCGCGCCCCCGAAGACCGGTGTAGCGGCTCGTACGGGGCGCTACCATGAAGGGCATGAGCAGTCAGAAGCAGATCAACGTACGGGTGGACGAGGCGACGGCCGCCGGGATCGAGGCGCGGGCCAAAGCGGCGGGTATGAGCGTGCCCGACTACGCGCGTCAGGTCCTCGCGGACGAGGCGAACGACCTGCGGCACCGGTTCCTCGGCGCGGGCGCTCACTTCGCGGACGCCTGGGGCGACACCTTCGCCGAGCAGTTCGGGCACCCCAGGGCCGATGGCAGCGCCGGGGCCGCTGCGTGATCGTCCACATTGACCGGGCGTGGCTGCTGGACCTCGCGCACCGCAACATGCCCGGTGACCCCGACATCACCGACTTCGGGTCGATGGCGGCCGCTGTGGCGCGCCACGCGGACAAGGTGATGGGCACCCCCGTCTACACGGAGGTGCACCACCGAGCGGCCGCGTTGATGCACCAGCTCATCCGGGTACCGGCGCTGGAGTACGCCAACGAGTTGTTCGGGGCGGTGGTGGCGGCGGCCTACCTGACGGCGAGCGGGGCCATCGTGACCGTGGGCGCGAAGGAAGCGGCGGAACTCGCGACGCGGATCGACCGGGACGCGTTGGACGTGCGGGCGGTCGCAGAGGCCATCCGGGGATGGGTGGCGGCGTAGGCGGTCGCGCTCGCAGGCGTCGGAGGACCCCGGCCCTGTGTGGGCCGGGTGCCGGTGGTGACGTCGTAGTGCACCCGGTGCCCCACCGATTGTGCTGTCCCACTACGTGAGCGGACCCTCAGGGGCCGGCCGCAGCGCTTACCGCGTGTCGGCGGAAGTGACCAGGAGGTCGTCGGCGAAAGGTGTGGTGTGGTGGGGTTGAGGTCGTGCGGGGTGCCGCCGGGGTGGTGGGCCGGGTCCCGGTCTCGGAATGAGGCAGGGGGTCTCACCGGGCCCGGCGGATGCCGGTGATGCCGCCGTCATCGGGATTTCGCACGCGTCATGCCGCACACACACCCGGCGCTCGCTGGGGCGCTGACCGACGAGGGCCCTGCCGAGCTGACCGTCCTGGCCGGTTTCGACCAGGCCCTGGTGGCCGACGCGACCCGCGCACCTCCCACCGCATCCGTGCCCTGCTTCTGTTGTACCGGCCCGGCACCCTGGGCGCCTTCACGCCCGGCACGGGCCTGACCCTCGACGCCCAACGTCACTCCGTCAAGCCGAGGCATCAGTGCACCGCGCCAAGGGCACTTGGGGAGTGGCGTCGCGCCCGTCAGTCGTCGTGACCGTGCTTCTTGCGGTCCTTGCCTTTGTGCTCCTCACCCTTGCCGCGAGGGCCTGGCGGAGTCCGGGAGGTCGGCGACGTGCCGCCGGCCGGCGGTGAGACTTCGGCGGAGGGTACGGGGGGCACAGTGACAGCAGGGGAAGGAGACGACGCCGGCCCGGGTGACGAAGCGCCGTCGTCGTCGGAGCTCCAGGCCGCACCGACGGCGGCCGCAGCCCCGAACACGGCAAGTCCGGCGACACCGACCAGGATGCGAGTGCGCCGCGGCTGCGCGGCACCTCGCCCGTACAGGCGGGACGCGGCCGCGTCGGGGAGGGTCGCCGTGGGTGTCGGCTCGATGCCGGCCGGCGTCGCTGACCGCCGCTCGGGGTGCTGGCCTGCCGAGGCGGCAAGCCAGTCGGCTATCTGGTCGGCGGTGGGACGCTGGCCCGGGTCCTTGGCCAGGAGGGACAGGATGTAGTCCGCCAGCGCGCCCGACACCGCCGGGTTGAGCTGCCTGACGGGTACCGGCGCCGCGTCGACGTGCTGGTGGATCACCTCCAGCGGGGTCTCGCCGACGAACGGGGGCCGGCCGGTTGCCAGCTCGTACAGGACGCAGCCGAGGGCATAGACGTCCGAGGCGGGTTCGGCCGGGCGACCCAGCGCCCGCTCGGGGGCCAGATAGCCGCTCGAGCCCATCACCCGGCCGGTGGCGGTGAGCGCCCGGGACGCCTCGTCGGCGAAGCGGGCGATCCCGAAGTCGGCGATCTTCACGGTGCCGTCAACGGTCACCATCACATTGGCCGGTTTGATGTCGCGGTGGATGACGGCCTGCCGGTGCGCCGCAGCCAGCCCCGCCGCAGCCTGAGCACCTATGTCCGACGCCCGCACGGAGTCCACCGGGCTATGCGCAGCGAGTTCTTGAGCAAGGCTGCGCCCGTTGACGAGCTCCATCACGAGGTACAACTGGCCGTCATGCGAGCCGAAGTCGTACACGCTGACGACGTGGGGATGGTTGAGACGGGCCGCTGTCCGGGCTTCCAGGCGGAACCGACCGGCGGCCTCGGCATCAGCGTCGCCGAGCATCAGTTTCACCGCCACCGCTCTTCCGAGTACCTGATCGGCGGCCCGCCATACCTCTCCCATGCCCCCGCGCCCCAGTGACTCCTCCAGCCGATACCGCCCCGCCACCAGCACGCCCGCACCGTTCCTTGACCCACGACAACAGTCCCGCGCCACACCTACCCATGAGTAGCATCTGCGGCGCGGCGCCATCCAGCGTACAAACCCGGCGCGAGTGCGCCGACCGCCCCTGCCTGCCACCCGGGTGGGCATGCAAAGCGGCGTTCGCGGCGGAGCAGGCATGGGCTGACGGATGCGCCCGCCACACGCACGTGGAGGACTCCCGCATCTGCGCCGAACCGTTTTCACGCCGACGATCCGCAGGTGAGGGAAGGCCGGCCCGAAGGACACATCCGAACACCCACGGTCGGCCCGGAGGCGTTGTGCGGACCGCCCTGCGGGACGATCCGCGTGGGCGCCGGTAGGGGCGCCCTGCCGGGGAGACCGTCGCGCGCTGACAGGTTGTTCTCCCGAAGCCCGCGGCGCGCCGGCATCATGGAGCGCCTTCCTGTGCGCGGGAACGCTCCGGAATCGGTGTCCGCCGTGTCGGCGCTCACGGGGATGTTCCGGCCGGCCACTGGGGGAACCGTGACCGTCCAGCCCAAGGAAGTCACCTTCCGTATGCCGTGGGAACCCTTTTCCGGCATGGCGTTCGCGCTCCTCGACGAGCGGAGACGGTGGCGCGAGGACACAGGCCGCCGGGCACCTTCGGGTAGGGATGTCGAAGCCCGCGGCCGCGACATCCATGAAGGAAGGTCGGCTCCTGAGTGACCGATCCCGACAGGAGGAAACACTCGAGTGGCGTGGCGGCACTCCGTTGCCCCGCCAGGCACGGTCACCCGACCGACGTCCGCCGGGTGACCGAAGCGGCCGCCACGCACCACTTCGCGGGCGCCTTGAGATTTGTCGCCTCGCGGGTCAGTCCGCGGAAGGGCGCGGAGCCCGCAGATGTGCCCGTCCCTTCAGCTCCTCTTCGTCGACCAGCGTGAGCATCGGCTGACCCGGCGCGCACACCATGATCACTACGAATTTGGTCGGTGCGTCCGCCAAGGCGTTACCGTCCTGGTAGTGGATCACATCACCACCTGGCTCCCAGAACGTCCCGCCGGCCTCGATCACACGCTCCGGCTCACCCTCGAGTTCGAACCGGATCGCGCCCTCCATCACGTAGCCGAATGACGGCCCCGAGTGGCGGTGCGGAGGGAGCCCGGGGTGGCCGGGAGGCCATTCGACGAGGATGGTCATTCCCGAACCGCCTTCGGGGAAGAAGGGCGGAGTGACTTCCTGGAGCATCTTGACTTCGGGTGGCAGCGAGACCTCGTGCCTCTCGGCAGCGGGCGCGTGTACCGGGTTCTCCTCTGACATGTACGACACCTCCGTAAGCCCGCCCGGAGTGGACGATCTTGCGTCGGCCACGCCTTCCGGGCCTGTGTACTACTGAGCCACCCGTTCGGCGGCGAGCGACCTCGCCGGGTTCCGGGCTCACACCTCGTGCTTCACGATGAGGACGGGGCCGCATCCGTGAGACGCCGTGCGCCTGTCCCGAGACCACCCTGCCTCCTGGGGGCGGCCGCCACAATCCGGCGATGGCGGCATCAGGACCCATCGCACCGTGTTATCGGTGGGCGCCTTACAGTGACGACAGTGCCCTGCCCAACGCCGTACCCGCCATCCTGGGCCGGTCCGATCGCCGTCCGTCACCGGTCATCGCCGTCACGAAGCGCAGGGACGCCCGGCAACGGGAGGAGGCCTGCCTGATTCAGCCATCGACTCGGCCGCCGCAGGTGGGTCATTGAGCGCACCATGTCCTGGCTCACCGGCTACCGCCGACTCAACCACCGATACGAACGCGATCCCCGCAACTACCTGGCCTTTCTCGGCCTCGCCGCTGCCCTGTGCTGCTACAAACGGCTCGTCCGCCTCACCACATAGGACACGGTCTTAGTGGCGGTGGACCTCAGGCGGTCGTGCTCTGCATCTGGGGCTCGGCTTGTGCGCGCTGGGTGGCTGCGATCGTGCATGCGACGCGTACGAGGGCGGCAACGGCCGGGGAGCGGGCGTCCTGGGGCCACGCGATGGCCAGTGTGCAGTTCGGTAGGTCGCTGACCGGCCGGTAGGCGACCCCAGGTCGCGGGTTGCGTTGGGCGACCGAGGCAGGTGCGAAGAACACGATGCTGCCCGTTTCGACGAGGTTGAAGATCTCCGACAAGTTGGAGGCCGGCCTTGTCGCCCCGGGCTGGCGCGGCTCGGCGCGGCCGGCCTCGGCTGGCGCACCGCTGGGGAGTTTCCGGCCGGCCAGGTCCGCCAGGCACAGCTGGGTCTTGGCGGCCAGCGGGTCGGTGGCGGCCATGGCGACCAGGACCGGCTCGGTGATCAGCGGCTCGCTGTCCAGCCCGCGGTCGTCCATGGGGCAGAGCACGAGTGCCACGTCGGCCAGGCCATCGCGCAGTGCCTTGGGCTGATCGCCGAACCCTCCGAGGATCAGTTCGGGGGGCAGGGCGGCGGGGTCGGTGCTGTAGGCGTCCAGGATCTGTGGCAGCAGGCCACCGTCGATGTCGGCCTTGAGTGCGATGCGCAGCCGGGGCGAGGTACTGCCTGCGTGCCGAGCACGGTGAGCGGCGGCGGTGATCGCCTCCAGGGCGGTTCTGGCGTCGCGCAGCAGAACCTCCCCGGCGACAGTGAGCTTCACATGCCGGGTGGTCCGCTCGAACAGCGTCACATCGAGCTGCTGTTCCAGGTCCCGGATCGTGCGGGACAGCGGGGGCTGCGCCATGCCCAGCCGGGCGGCGGCGCGCCCGAAGTGCAGTTCCTCCGCGACCGCGACGAAGTACCGGAGCTGCCGTACCTCCAGATCATTCATATCCCCAGGGTATCAATCGCGACCAGGTTGGTCCTTCACCTGCAACGTTGCGCCGGGTTCACTCGAGAGCACCTGCCCGGCGCCCTTGGGGTTCGCCGTCGACCACCACGCATGGAGGCAATTCATGATCGTCATTACTACGCCGACCGGTGACATCGGCCGACAGGTCCTGGACCGCGTCCTGGACAGCGGTGAGCCGGTCCGGGTGATCGTCCGCGACCCCTCCCGCCTCCCGGAGCACGTGCGCATGCAGGTTGACGTGGTGGAGGGCTCCCACGCCGACGCGGACACGATCGCGAAGGCACTGCAGGGCGCTGAGCGGCTGTTCTGGCTCGTGCCCCCGGCCGGTTTCCGTGACGCCGGCCCCGCCAGGCGCTACTACCTGGACTTCGCTCGGCCAGTAGCCCAGGAGGCCGCGAGCCGGAACGTACGGATGGTGCACGTCACCTCCCTGGGCCACGGCTACCAGGACGAAGCCGGACTCCTGTCGGCCGCGCTCGACATGGACGAGCTGATCGCGAGCACCGGCGTGCAGTACCGGGCCCTGGCACTGCCGTTCTTCATGGAGAACCTGCTCCGTCAGGCCCAGACGATCACAGAGCAGGGGGTGTTCTCCATGGCGAACGCCGCGGACCAGCCGCTGTTGACCGTCGCCACCCGGGACGTGGCTGCCACGGCGGCAGCGCTCCTGCTGGACACCGCCTGGAGCGGACAGGCCCGCGTTCCACTGGTCAGCCCCGACAGCCTGACCCCCGCCGCCATGGCCGAGATCATCTCCGAGACCTTGGGCCGCACGGTGCGCTACCAGCAGGTCCCGCTCGCGGACTTTCAGGCCCGCATGGTGCAGTACGGCGCGAGCCCGGCGCTGGCCCAGGACATGGCCGACATGGTCAACGCGCAGAACAACGGAATCTACGACGCCGAACCCTGCGACCCCGCCTCCGCCACCGCCACCGATTTCCGCCAGTGGTGCCAGGGCATCTTGAAGCCGTCCGTCCAGTCCTGATCAGCGCGCCGGTCGGTGCCCGGCACAGCCGCCCAATCCAGCACCGAAGGAAGCGGCCCCGAACTTCAGCATCGGGCGATGCCGCCCTTCGAAAGGTTGGGTCCCTGGAAGGGGTGTACGGGTTCCTACCTGATCCGGGTGTTTGCCCCGGCATCTAGGTGAGGGTCCGGATATAGAGATGGCCACCGGCTGATCTTCGAGATGTCTAAGTTTCGAAGGAGATCAGCACGATGACCGCACCGGAGAGTCTGCCCCTGCACGCCCTGACCGAGGAGAACCGCGCAGCGGCGAGTCCCGATCTGCTGCGCGCGATGGTCAAGACGTTCGCCGACGCGCTGATGTCCGCGGAGGCCGATGCCCTGTGCAATGCGTGATGCGGGCAGGTCCGTGACGAACGCGTCAACCACCGCAACGGGTATCGCCCGCGCGAGTGGGACACCAGGGTCGGCACGGTCGAGCTGGCCATCCCCAAGCTCCGCAGCGGCAGTTACCGTAGTCGCTGGTGAGACGTCTGGCCGACCGTGCCTACGGGTGCGTGTCCGTGATCGCGATGACCTCGTCGAGGCGGTCCAGGGCGGCCTGCAGGTCGTCGATCTTGCCCTGGATGCGCTCACGCTCGGCGCGCAGCATGGCTCGTTGCTCGGCGTCGGTGTGCCCGGAGACCCAGCACGGAAGGAGTTCGCTGATCCTTCGGCTGGTCAGGCCGGCGGCGAACATCTGCTGGAAGAAGCGGACCAGGAGGATGGCGTCCTGCCGGTACAGGCGCTGACCGGACGGGCTACGCTCCGCGATGAGCAGCCCCTGCTGCTCGTAGTAGCGCACGGCGCGTACCGAGACGCCGGCCCCCCGTGCCACCTCGCCGATGCGGATCAACCGCTCGGCCGCGGCCGCTGTAACGGTCATGGTGATTCCTCTCACCCCTGGCCCTGACGACCAGCACTTGCCTCTGACGTCAACGTCAGGTTTTAGCGTACCGGACATGGATATCAACAACTCCGTCGCCCTTGTCACCGGAGCCAACCGCGGCCTGGGCCGCGCCTTCGCCCAGCGCCTGCTCGAACGCGGCGCCCGCAAGGTCTACGCGACGGCCCGCCGACCGGAGACCGTGGACCTGTCCGGGGTCGAGGTGCTGACCCTTGACATCGCCGATCCCGCATCCGTGAGGGCCGCCGCCGAGGCCGCCCCAGACGTCTCGCTGCTCATCAACAACGCGGGAATCTCCACGGGGACCGACCTGGTGACCGGTTCGTTGGACGCGGTGCGGCACGAGCTCGAGACCAACATGTTCGGCCACCTGGGAATGATCCGGGAGTTCGCGCCGGCGCTCGCCGGGAACGGCGGGGGCGCGATCGTCAACGTCCTCTCCGCCATGTCGTGGTTCGGGGGCAAGGGCGCCAATGCCTACCACCTGACCAAGGCCGCCGCCTGGGCCATGACCAACGGCGTCCGCCTGGAGCTCGCCGAGCAGGGCACGCTCGTCACAGCGGTACACCTCGGCTTGGCCGACACCGACATGGCCGCGGGCTGGCCCGTGGACAAGATCGCGCCGTCGGACCTGGCCGACGCGGCGCTCGACGGAGTCGAGGCGGGCTCCGCCGAGGTCCTCGCCGACCAGTGGAGTCGGGACGTCAAGTCCCGTCTGCCCCTGACGCCCGAGGAGTTCAACGCCGCAATGGACCGCGCCCTGGCGGCCCTGATGGCGGCCTGAGGGTCCCCTCGGACCGCACGGACCTCGGTCGGCTGCTTCTCGATCGGCCTCTCGAACTCCTCCAACTGAACGTTCCGGGTTCGGCAGTGCTCGGTGCCCGCCTGCCGGAGCGGCGATCCGCAGCCGCTCCGGCAGCACTCGACCTGATCTGCGGCCCGCACTCCGGGGTCAGTGGGCGAGCAGGGTGTCGAGCCAGTCGAAGGTGCGCTGGTGGAAGAGGGAGATGGCGCCTTCGTGGCAGTGTTCGCCTGCGCCTTCGTCCTCGCGGAAGAGGATCAGTTCCTTCTGGCAGGTCATCTCGTCGACCAGGCGCTGGGGCTGGCCTTTGAAGAACTGGTCGTTCTCGGCGTCGAGGACGAGTGTCGGGCAGGTGATGCGGTCGGCGATGCCGGCCATGGTGTACGGCTCGGTCGTCTTGACGAGCTCGTCGAAACCGGACACACCCAAGGTCCAGCGGCCGTTGCGCACCACCCAGCGGACCTGGGTGTCCCGCGCCATCATTGCCTCGATGCCGCCGGGCGTCTCGGCGGCGCGGGCGGCCAGGGTCTTGACGACGGTGTGGAAGTCGCAGACCCCGTCGTGCAGCACGCACGCTGCGATGCGGTGCTCGAAGGCGGCGGCCCGGGCGGCGAGGTAGCCGCCGAGGCTCGTGCCGACCAGTACGAGCTTGTCGGGGTCCAGCTCGGGCACGGTGAGCGCGAAGTCGACGGCCGGGGTGACCACGGCCTCCCAGTCGGGCCTGAAGTGCAGGCCCTGGTCGCGGACGGTGCTGCCCTGGCCGGGGCCGTCGAAGGTGAGGACGTTGTAGCCGCGGCGCAGTGCGCCCGCGGCCAGCGCCAGGTAGTTCTCCTCCAGGGTGGAGTCGTACCCGCCGTGGTAGACCACCGTCGGACGCGCAGTCCCCGAGTCGTCGGCGAAGAACAGATAGCCGGGCAGCGTGGTGTCCTCGTAGGGGATGCGCACGGCGCGTGCCGGGGTGTCGAGCAGGGCGGCCGCGTCGGCGAACGTCTGCTGCGATGCTTTGGCCAGCCGCGCCGACTCGGCGTCGGCCGCGGGATCCTCGCGACGGTAGAAGTCAGCGGCCCGGTAGTAGTTGGACGCGCGCAGCAGGGCTTCGCGGGCGCTGACCCGGTGACCGGCGGCCAGCGCGTCCCGGCCGATGCGCTCGACACGCGCCGCCGTCGCGCCCCACCGGGCCGACCAGGCTTCCTCGTCTCCCTCGGGAATCTCCCGGCAGGTGACCAGCACCTCACCCAGGTCGGCGCCGCCGTAGGCGGCATACCCTGCGGCCCGCAGCGCCTCGAAGGAAAACGACTCGTCGTCGTAGAGGAACTTCATCTCCGGCTCCCTTCCACTGAGGGAACGGAACAGCACCGTTCCGTTTATCTCCGACCATAGCACATGGAACGGTGCCGTTCCGTTCGCTATGCTCGTGTGCGTGGCAGTGCAGCAGAAGAAGGGCCGGCCGGTGTCCGGCGGGGCGGTCCTGCGCGAGCGGGTGACCGAGGCGATCACCGAAGCGGCCTTCGGCGAACTCGCCGATGCCGGGTATGCACGGTTGTCGATGGTGGCGGTGGCCCGGCGTGCCGGTGTGGGCAAGGCCGCGCTCTACCGACGCTGGCCCTCGAAGCAGGCAATGATCACAGAGTTGATCCGCAGCAAGGTCACCGAAACGCTCCCCCGCACTCCGGCTACCGGCGACCTGCACACCGACCTGCGCGAACTGCTCGCGGCTTACCGCAGCCAACTGGCCAATCCGCTGCTCGCCCTGATCGGGGCCGAACTGCTCGCCGAATCCCGCCGCGACAGCACCCTGGCGACCATGCTTCACACGGAAGTGGCCGCGCCGCGGAGGCTCGCGGCACGCGCGATCCTGCAAGACGCGATCGACCACGGCGAACTCCCGCCCACGCTGGACATGGAACTCGCCACCGACCTGCTCATCGCGCCTCTCGTCTTCCGCATGGTGCTCATCGACGAGCACAGCGACGACGACTACCTCGAAACACTGACAGCCGCCACCCTCGCAGCCCTGAAGGCGGCCGTCCGCCGGCCCTGACCGTCAGGGCGGTCCGGCGACGGGCGCCAGGCTGTTCCACGTGCGGGGCTGGTGGTGAGCGATCTGCTCACCACCGCAGCGTCTGCACACGGTTCACCGCCGTCATGCCGGCCCCTCCACGTGGTACGGATCGGACCCGGGCAGCCTCGGAACCGGCCCCCGCACGTCATCGGCGACAAAGGTCTCCAGCTTCCCGGAACCTGCGCGACGACTGCGCGATGCGGTGCAGAGGCCGGGCGGGCGAGAAGCTGGACGCGTTCAGCAAGCTGGGCGCGCGGGCCCGGTTCTCCTCGCGCCCTGCCTCGAGCCGATGCGAGACGGTGGGGCCCCGATTACTGCATGCGTGGCCGGTGCCTCGGGTCGGCCAGGCAGTAGTAGAACTGGAGGGCGCAGCCGCGCCCAATCTGGATCTGTGTGGGCTCGTAAGCGAGCAGATACGCGCCCGGGTCCGCCTCGACAAGTTCTCGGAGCTCCACCGCGGTCCAGCTTCCGCCACCCGAACCGCGCTCGCCGCCGTCGACCGTCAGCAGCGCCTCCACCGGGCCGCCGCACTCGCCGCAGCACAGCTCATCGCCGGGTCCCGGAAGGTGAACTCCGCCGGCCAGCCGCCCGCCTTCCAGCCGGGCGCGACGGACAGCTCCCACTGGTACTCCAGCGACGCTCGCTTCGACAGCCGTTCCCACTCTGCGTCTGTCAGATCGCCCCGCCCGATGTCCATCAACGACCCGGACATCAAGTAGTCACATGATCGGCCGGACAGCTCCCAGTACTGCAGGTCAGCTGCTGCAAGAGGCCGCCCTCACCGGTCAACTGGAGGCCGCTCGCGCGGGCCCGATCGACCAGCTGCCCGATCAACTGATCGTTCAGCAGATCCGCCGACCGCTCGACCGGGCGGACCTCTTCACCGCCTCGACAGAGGCAGTCACGTCGCTCATCAGTGTTCTTCCTTGATCGGGAGTTACACGGCTTTTTTACAGTCCCCAGGCGGCGGCTTGGGCAGCCGAGCGGGCAGCGGGCCGAGCAGGGTGCGAGCCAAGACGCGCTGTCGGCCGGGTACTCTGCAGGGCTGGTTGCGGCGTGTGAGTAGCGGCCGAACGAAGCACCGGAAGGGGGGAAGCCCTGAGTTCCTCCACTCGGGCTACCACCATGGAGACGACGTTCATTGGTTGGTTCCCTTGTTGGTATGGCAGACAATCAGCGTCCCACGGCGCTTCTTCTCGATCGACTCCCCTTGGTGACCAGTCTCGTAGGAGCCTCGGTGTGGCGTGATGCGGCGAAGGGGTCGGTGCTGCTCCCGGTTGCCCTGGCAAGACTCGTCCTGGGCCTCAGGACGCATCGGGGGCTACTCATCCTGCGCGGGGGCTGCGGTGTGGTACTTGGACTGTTCGGTGCGGCGGTGGCGTTGTTGGCCGGCCAGGCAACGGGAAACGGGCTGTTATACCCCCTCATCGATGACCATGATTACCAGCACTCGTGGGGTGGACCCACGCTAGTGGGGGCTTGGGCAGCGCATGCAGCTCTCGCGATTCCGGTGGTGCTGGTCGCGCTCGGTGCACTGCGCGGTGTCACGGTTGCCGACCGGGCGCTTGACCGGAGTGCCTCCGGTGAACGAGTTCCGTGGTGGCCGGTCCTGCTGGCCGGGGCACTGGGGGTACTGACGGTACTGCTGGTCACAGCCTGGCTTCACCAGCTTTAGAGTCGTCTCATTTGGTGAGTCTGCGATAGCAGATGAGGGTGCAGGCGCTGCTGGGGTTTCGTAGAGGTCTGCGAGGTAAGGCGACCAGCCGGAGCCGCCCGTTTCGCCCCCCGTTCGGGCGGTTCCCCGAGAGGCTCCCCCCTCTCGGCGGTCACGCCTTGCAGGCCGGGGCCTGCTCCACTCAGGCCCCGGCCGGCGAGGAGGTCACATGGACGAGACGACCCGCATGCACCGCCCCGGCGAGAAGGTCCCCGCCAGCGGCATCTACGAATGCACCTGCGGTCAGGGCCACCGCTTCACCATCACCAGCACAAACGTGCAGGGCCACACCTTCCCGCCGGTACCGGAAAACTGCTCCGGAGTCGGCTGGAACCTGCTGATGCCCGCCCGCGCGGAGCGCAGCCCATAAGACAGCCGATGCGCCCGCCTGGCCGTGCGGGGCCAAGACAAGCGGTCAAGGCGGGCCTCAGAAGCGGTCCCGTCAAACGCTGACCCGCCTGCCGCGGCAGGACCGCCACCCTTAGGAACGACCATGCGCATCAACAGCATCACCGCCCGCCGGGTCGCAGCCGCCGCCCTCGCGGCACCTATCCTGGCGCTCGTCGGGGTCGGCACGGCCGCTGCCGCGCCACAGCAGACCGCCACCGCCACTGCCACCCACCAGTCCGTCGTCGACCACGGTGGCTGCTGGGGTTACGGCTGCGGCTACGGCGGATACGGATACGGCGGCTATGGCTACGGACCCGGATTCGGGTACGGACCCGGCTACGGCTATGGCTACGGACCCGGCTACGGCAACGGCGTCATAGTGATATTCGGGTAACCGCACGGCTGGAACCTCATGATCCCCGCCCGCGCGGAGCGTAGCCCGTAGACCCCCAAGCAGCCCACGCTCCGCGAGGTCGCAGCGTGCAAGCCCTGGCTGGAGGCCGAGCTGGAGCGGATCGCCCCGCGCATCGTGGTCGCCCTCGGCGCGACCGCCGCCAAGGCCCTGATGGGCCCGGAGTTCCGGGTCACCCGGCAGCGCGGGAAGCTCCTGACGCCGGGCGTGCCCCTCGACGGGGCGCACGTCCTCGCCACCGTCCACCCCTCCGCCGTACTGCGCGCCGGCGAGAACCGCGAGGAGACGTACGCCGGACTGGTGGCGGACCTGCGCGCGGTGGCCGACGCCCTCGGATGATCCGATTCCGTTTCCTGGGGCGGGTCCCGGGCACAGGCTCAGCAGACGCACTGACCATGCCTCGTTCCGCTGGGGTGCGAGATGCCAGATCGCCGTGCTGGGCGCACGCTGTTACCAGTGAGAGCACCGTCTGAGGGCCGCTGGCCTCTCGCGGCCCTCAACCCCGATGAGCTGGTTTCCGTCCGTGGTGGTGTGGCGGGAACCAGCCCATTGCCGTGGGGCGTGGGCCTGCAGCACCCGTACGGGGCGAGGGCACTCGAGAAGGGCACTGCCGGTGTAGATCACCAGACGAACCCGGGCGCCGGGCCGCACCGTCGACGCCTCGAGCGAGGAACCGCCGTACGAGGTGGAGAGCGACAAGACCGGGCGCTCCGCGGTGCACAAGCCCGGGTCCTGGGCAAGGAGGGGTGACACATGGCCGGGAAGCTCCAGAGCCGGGGCGACCGGAACGACGCCGTGGACGCCTTCGAAGAAGCGGTCAACATGACGGCAGCCCAGCTCGAGAAGTGGCTCGACACCGAGGAGTCGAAGAGCGTCGGCCAAAGCGACGGTGGCGAGAGCGTGGGCCACGCCTCCGGTCGGCGCATCGTCACCCTCCTGCGCACCGACAAGGGCGCCCTCAGCGACGACGACCTGGCGCACATGCGCAAGGTCGTCGGCTATGTCCACCGTCACCTCAAGCAGCGCCCCGGCGGCGACGTCACCGACACGCGGTGGCGCTACTCCCTGCTGAACTGGGGCCACGATCCACTGAAGTGACCGGGACGCCGAGTCGGCGACGCGCCTCCCTCAGCCGGGACGGAGCCGTCTGAGAGAGACTGAGAGAGACGTCGCCACGGCTGTTCGCGACCGCTCAGACCACGCCGTTCTCTGCCGGGGCCGGGAACCGGTCCCATACGCGGTGGGCCCCCAGCAGTGCGGTGACCTCGCGCAGTACGGCCTCGCCGTCGGAGCCGGTGACGACGCCGAGTGCATCGGCGGCGATGCCGGCCGCCTGCAGGGCGGGGCCCGGGTCGTCCCAGCCCCCGATGGGCTTCGCGTGGCGGTACGCCTCCTGGAGCATCAGCACGATGCGCGGGTCCACGGGCGTGGCGGCGAGAGCCGGGGCGCCGGCTTTGGCGTCGCGCCCACCGTGGGCGTCGGCGGCCGGTCCCGGGGGCCCGGCGAGCAGCAAGGCGTCGAATTCCACGGAGCGCGCGGTGGCGAAGCTGCGCTGCACGGTCACGGGATCGGCGCCCTCACCTGTGAGAGTGCCGCCGGTGGGCCCGATGATCAGCGGGACCATGCCGCCTGCCAGCACGGAGCGTCGGACGACGTCCACGGCGCCCAGGTCGCCGGTGCCGTCGGTGACGATGCCGATGACGCGCCCGGCGGTCGGCCAGGTGCGGCCGATCTGCGACAGCGCGGGACTGGGCTGTACGTCGGCGAGCGGCTCGGAGCCCTCCGGAGCGGGCAGGCCCAGGCCCTGGGCGACCTGTCGGCAGAGGTAGGGGTCGATGTTGGCCAGGACCATCAGGGTGCGTTCCTTGATGGCCTGCTCGTAGCACTTACTGAGCTCGAAGGTGTAGGCGGCGACGATGTGTTCCCGTTCGGCCGGGCTCATGCTGAGCCAGAACAGGCGGGGCTGGCTGAAGTGGTCGTCGAACGAGGCCGGTGCCTCCCGTACCTTCGCGGCGGCGGCCATCGGGGTGGGGTGCTCGATGTAGGCGTGGTCCTCGGCGCCGGCGAAGAACGGGCAGCCGCCGTCCAGGGAGTTGGGCTTGTACGGAGCCACGCCGGTGTGCACCGCGTCCTGGTGGAACCCGTCCCGCAGCATGTCGTTGACCGGGGCGTGGGGCCGGTTGATCGGGATCTGAGGGAAGTTGGGGCCGCCCAGCCGGGTGATCTGGGTGTCGAGGTAGGAGAAGAGGCGTCCGGCCAGCAGGGCGTCGTCGGTGATGTCGATGCCGGGCACCAGGTGGCCGACGTGGAAGGCGACCTGTTCGGTCTCGGCGAAGAAGTTGGTGGGGTTGGCGTTCAGGGTGAGCAGCCCGACGGGCTGCACCGGCGCCAGTTCCTCGGGGACGATCTTCGTCGGGTCCAGCAGGTCGATCCCCTGGAAGGTCTGCTCCGGCGTGTCGGGGAAGGTCTGGATGCCCAGCTCCCACTGGGGGTGGGCACCCGCCTCGATGGCGTCGGCCAGGTCGCGGCGATGGAAGTCCGGGTCCATGCCGCTGATCATCTGCGCCTCCTCCCACACCAAAGAGTGCACGCCGGCCTTCGGCTTCCAGTGGAACTTCACCAGGGTGGTGGCGCCGGTGGCGCTGACCAGGCGGAAGGTGTGGACGCCGAATCCCTCCATGGTGCGGAAGGAGCGCGGGATGCCGCGGTCGGACATGTTCCACATGGTGTGGTGCGTGGCCTCGGTGTGCAGGGACACGAAGTCCCAGAAGGTGTCGTGGGCGCTCTGCGCCTGCGGGATCTCCCGGTCCGGATGCGGTTTGCCGGCGTGGATGACGTCCGGGAACTTGATCGCGTCCTGGATGAAGAACACCGGGATGTTGTTGCCGACCAGGTCGAAGACGCCCTCGGACGTGTAGAACTTGGTGGCGAACCCACGGGTGTCGCGGACGGTGTCGGCCGAACCGCGCGAGCCCAGGACGGTGGAGAACCGCACGAAGACCGGCGTGTCGACGTCCTTGGCGAGGAAGGCCGCCTTGCAGACCTCGGCGGCCGTGCCGTAGCCGCGGAAGACACCGTGCGCCGCAGCGCCCCGGGCATGCACCACGCGCTCCGGGATCCGCTCGTGGTCGAAGTGCATGACCTTCTCGCGCAGGTGGTGGTCCTGCAACAGCACCGGACCGCGCGGTCCGGCCTTGAGCGAGTGATCGGTGTCGGGCAGGCGTGCGCCCTGCGCGTTGGTGAGGAAGGGGCCGTCCTGCGCCCGGACCGTCTTGGACGGGCCGTCCGTGCGGCCCGTCGCGCTGAGCGGTGTGGGAACGCCCTGGTCGGGCTTGGCGGGCAGCGGTGCGTGCGGCTCGACCGGTTCCTCCACCGTGGGGGGCATGCTCGCGGGCACGCCGGGGATGTCCGCCCGTCCCGCGGGGGTGAGCTCCGCGCCCATGTCCATGACCTTGTCGACGATCTTCTTCACCGGGCCCGGCTCGTTGGCCATGGAGCTCTCCTGCTCGTCCTCGGAAACCCTGTCGCCTGCGGGTAACCGGTGCCGCTCGCGGACAAACGGCGCCGCGTGGGACATCCGCCGTTCGCGGCGGATGTCCCCCCGGGTGCAGGCTGCGCAGGTGGTGCGGGTTCGGCGGGTGGGCGTGATGCAAGGCCTTGCCCCCTCCGCAGGACGACGCCAATCATGGGAGCTAGCGATCACCGCGCTCCGATTCCCCGTGGCTGTCGCAGGGGCCATCGGGCCGCCATCGAACGACTGCGGGAAGCGACAGACCAGTGGGCCGTTCCGGCGGGCGACCGCCGGAACGGCCTACGCATGTCAGGAGCGGCCGCGGCCGGTGATGAAGTCGCGTGCCCGGTCCACCAGCCCGGTCCCCGGTGCCAGGAGCTTGTTGCCGGGCGGGGTGTCCGGGGCGCTGGGGTGCGGGCGGGTCGGGGCGACCTTCTTGGCCCGGCGGACCTGGTCGCCGAGCTCGTTGAGCTGCTCGGGCGTGCAGGCCTGCGCCAGACTCGGGAAGAGTTGCTGCTCCTCCTCCCGGACGTGCTCGGTGACGTCGGTGACCAGCTTCTGCACCATCCGGTCGAAGCGGGGGTCGTCGATGTCGACGTCCTCCAGGTCCTTGAGGACCTGTTCGACCTCGGCGTGTTCCTGGATCTCCTTGTCGGCCAGGGCGTTCCCGCCGGGCAGGTGCTTGCGGACGGCCGGGTACAGGTACATCTCCTCGGCCACCGAGTGCCGTACCAGCTCGATGGTGACCTCGTCGAGCACCTTCCGGCGTTCCTTGTCGCCCGCGGGCAGGGCCCCCAGACGGGCGAGGTACTCCTCCACCTCGCGGTGGTCGGCCGTGAGCTCTGCGATGACATTTCCGCCGTGACCCATCAGTGACTCCCTTCCAGGTAGGTGTCCGGTCGACTTCCTCTTGGAGGCAGCTTCCCGGCCCCTAGGCGGGCACGCCCCCTTTGTCAGCCATTCGGACGACGATGCTCTGTCGAGGCCGCCGCGGAGACCACGGGATCGAGCAGGATGTCGGCTGCGGTGCAGCCCAATGCCTGGGCGGCGGCTAGCGTCTTCCCGGCTCCGGGAGCTGGCCGCGGGGTGGCGAACTACGGTGACAGTCCGCCCCGGCCCTTGGCGCCGGATCCACCCGCCCGTTGGGCCGGTAGATCAGACGGGTGCGTTCTCCTCCGGACACCCCTGGGCCGGTGCTCGTAGATTTGTACTTATGCCGGACCTTACGCTCGTGCAAATCGAGGGGATTGTCCGCGAAGCCCACGCGCACCAGATGGACAAGTCGGGACGTCCCTATTTGGAGCACGTCCAGGCCGTGGTTGACGGCGTCAGGGAGCGGGGCGGCTCGGACGAGCAGATTGCCGCCGCTTGGCTGCATGACACGATCGAAGACGAGAAGCTCTCGAGAGAGTGGCTTATCCTCGCGGAGCTTTCCCAGCACGTGAAGGACTTGGTCGACGCCATGACCAAGCGACCGGGGGAAAGCGACGAATCATACGTGCGGCGAATCCTTGCCGTGCCGGGCGCTCGCCTCATCAAGGAAGCCGACCTCGCGCATAACGCTGACCCCGCCCGGCTCGCCCTGATCGACGAACCCGCCCGGCGCCAGCTCGAGGAGAAGTACGCGAGGCTGAGGCGGCTGCTCGGCCTGACAGCGGGCGACGTGTAACGGCAACGGAGGCCATCCCGCTCCGCGGTCGCCCCGCGCTAACCGTTTGTTGATGCCGCATGACTGGGTGGGTAGCCGCGCTACTCGGACGGTCTTCGAGCAGCCCGATGCCGACGCCGTCCAGATTCAGCACGCCCTGGTGCCCAGGAACGAAATTTTCCAAGGCACCGGAGCATCTGGGTACGGCCAGCACCGTCTGCTTGCCTACATTGCCCTCCACCCGCGAGATCTGGCGGCAGATCCGACCTACAACGCCCTGTCGAGCTCGGAAGTGCACCAATTCGTCCATCGGTCAGCGAAGCGAACATGTCGCGCCTGCGACGAAGCAAAGTAGGGCACGCGCCCTGCGGAGAACTCAACCGGTGGACGTGCCAGCGTGCAGCCTGGGAAGGACCTCGGCGCGGTAGAAATCGAAGAACTGCTTTTGATCGGGTCCGATCTGGTTCACGTAGACCTCGTCGAAGCCGGCCTGAGAGTAGGCGCTGATCGCTTCGACGTGGTCGTTGGTGGTGTCGCCGCAGACGATGGCGTCGGCGATCATGTCCTCGGTGACGAGGGTGGCGGCCTGCTCGAAGTGCTCCGGGGTGGGGAGGATCTGAGCCAGCTCGCCCGGAAGCTGCTCGTTGGGCCACAGCCGGTGCACGGTTTTCACCGCGCGCGCTCGGTCGGTGTCCCAGCAGACCTTCAGCCCGCCGATGACCGGCTTGCTCCCGCCCCCGGCCCGCCGGAACTGCTCCACCAACGCCGTATCGGGTGTCATCGTGACGAAACCGTCCCCGATGCGGCCGGCCAGCGCGGCGGCTTCGGGCCCGAAGCCGGAGATGTACAGCGGAGCCGGTTCGGCGGGAATGGTGTAGAGGCGGGCGTTCTGCACGGTGTAGTGGGTGCCGTGGTGCGTGACGCGTTCTCCGGTGGAGAGTTTCCTGATGATCTGCACGGCCTCTTCGAGCATCTGCAGGCGCTCGGCGGCCTCGGGCCAAGCGTCGCCGAGAATGTGCTCGTTGAGTGCTTCACCGCTTCCCAGACCGAAGCGGAATCGGCCCTCGGTGAGCACGGCCGCTGTCGCGGCGGCCTGGGCGTTGATCGCCGGATGAAGACGCACCGTGGGACAGGTAACCAAAGTGGTGATCGGCAGCGACGTCACCTGTGACAACGCACCGATCATGGACCAGACGAACGAACTCTCGCCCTGCTCGTCGTTCCAAGGATGGAAGTGGTCGGAGATGGCCAGCGCCTGGAAACCGGCCTGCTCGGCCATGCGTGCCTGGTCGAGCAGTTCCGCAGGGGCGAACTCCTCCGAAGACAGGAAGTATCCGTAGGCGGTCATAGCGTTTCCTTCTTACAGGTTGATGATCAGGCGACGAGCGATTCGGTGTGCAAGGTGTCGCCTCGATGCTGCGCAGCAGCCACGTGGCCCCTGGGTCACATTGGGACATCGCCGTCACCGGCTTGCTGGCTGTGAGGGCTCCGTCGGAGAGCCTGGGCACGGCACTTTGGGCGGGCTGGACATCTCAACCGGCGCCGCTCAGGACCTGCGGGCGGTTCCAGCACGGCCCGCACCTCCAAGCTGGGCACGTTCCATGGCAACGTCCGTATCCCCATCATGCGCGTTTCTGGCGTGCTGGCGCGCGCTGTGAGCGAGGTCCGGTGGTCATGGCAACGCTGAGGAAGGAACTCGGGTTCTGGCGCTGGGGTGACCGTCGTCGAGTGTTCCGGGGTAAGGAGCCGCTCGGGGTGCGATCAGCTGGGCGGATACTGGGCGGTGCGAAGGCTGGCACAGGCTCTCGGTCAATGGATCGCGCGCGTCCGGCTCGCGGATCTCCTCCAGCCACAGCAGTGTGTGCAGCACGAGTATCCCGTGCCTCGGCCTCAGGACCGCCAGCCGCTCCCGGGTGCGTAAGGTGACATTGGCTACCACAACCCGACCGTGCCGGGCCAGCGCCTCCACCAGCAGCGCATACGGCCGCTGGTCCTGCTCGTCGGCCCCAACCCAGTACGCGCGGGAGTAGAGCACCGGGTCGACGCCGCGCTCATCGACGAAGCCGAGGACGTCGACGGCTCGCTTCGTGGGAAGGGCGAGCTTGGCCAGGTCCTCATCGCGGAGCACGACGGTGCGGCCGTCAGGGAACTCCAGGCCGTGCGCGATCTCTGATTGCGGGACCTTGACGCCCTCGCTCTCACAGACCCTCCGATGCCAGATCCTGGAGCCATCACGCGCATGAACTTGATGGAACCCCGCGCCGTGCTCCTCGGTCCCCGAATAGAGGTGGACAGGGATGGTGACCAGCCCGAACGACACGTAGCCGGTCCAGATCGCGCGCATACCGACGTCCAGCCCGCGGCAGCCTGCGCGCGGGGAATGCTCCGGCACGGTGACAGCGGTGGACGTACAAAGCATGTTTATTACGACAATTCAAGGCAAGTCGGGCCCTTGGGGGGAGTCGTTTCAACGAGGGAGCCCGTCATGATCATCCAAAAGATGCACGGCATGGGCATACGCAGCGAGCATGCCTACCTGGCCGGCCTGGCATCCATCGGCCTGTCCATCGCTGCCTGGGCCACCAGCATCACCGCAGAACCCGGAGTCGGCCTGGCCCGAGCCGACCGCTGGGGAATCTACGTCGGCGAGTGGGCCCCCACCTTCTTCGGCCTGGGCCTGGCCCTCAGCCAATATGAGCAGGCGGACGGCACGCTCCAGGAAAGCGACATCCATCACCTCAAGGACAAGGTGCAGGAGAAGGTAGCCGCCTGAGGCGCCCGTGCTCGCGCCCACAATCCAAGCTGCCCGTCCGGTTGTGCGGGGCCTACGCTGCGGCCGGGCGGGCGCAGACGCGGTCCCGCCAGTCCCTCTTTCCCTGCCTGCCGCGGCGGGACCGCCCAACACGTGCGGTCGAGGGCCGGCAAGCCGAAAACAAGGCACCCCGTCGTACCTCCCCTCAAGGCGTCCCGCGGGGCTGGCTGAGGCTCTCGGGTGGTGCTCGGCACATACACAACGGAAGGTCGTCCTGTTTCGCAGGCAACTACCAACACGCGGGGCGAGCGCGCTTGGATGGCCCGTTCGTACTACCTGGAATGGCAAGCGACATCGCTGGGGGCCACGGTGGAAGGCATCGGCAGGCCTGTCGATGCCCCGTGCTACCTGGGAGCGAGCGATGTCCGAACGCAATACCGTGCTGCGCAGCTTGCACGACATAGGACTGGCAGCATGGTTCGGCGGTTCGCTGATGGGCGCGGTCGGGCTGAACGGCGCAGCTAGGACCGAGGGTGGGACATGGGAGTCCACCACCCGGATCGCTGCCTCCGGCTGGTCAAAGTGGACCCCGGTGAATGCCTCGGCGATCGGCGCCCACCTCGTAGGCAGCAGTGGTTTGCTTGCGGTCAATGCCGCGCGGGTCGTAGCCCAGCAGGGCGTCGCCGCCTCCACCCTGGCCAAAACCGTTCTGACCGGAGCGGCACTGGCTGCCACGGCCTACAGCCGCGTCCTGGGCAAGAAACTGGAACTCGCCTCCTCCACTCGTTCCGAAGATGCGGAGAAGGCGGCCAAGCACCCGATCGAAACCGACAAGGCACAGCGACATCTGGCCGTCATGCAGTGGGCGGTACCGGCTCTGACGGGAGGGCTGCTCATCCTCAACGCAGTCCACAACGAACAGCAGCGCCCCTCCCAGCAGGTCCAGGGCATGTGGCAAAGGGCCCTATCGATTGCTCCTCACTTGCCCGCTACCCCGGACTGGCATCACCTGATGCACTCGTCGAGGTAGGCGTGCGCACGTCTCGCAAAGGGCTGCCGGTACGGGCCCGGAACCGTTGCCATCGATCGGCTGTCGCCCAGCAGGTTGGTGCATCCGGTGCCGCTGACGGTCTCATCCCTGGCGATCTCCCTGCAGATGCGAGCCGTAGGGACGAAGCCGATCCTGGAGAGAGAGGGGTGCCTTCGTACAGCGCGCCTCCCGTTGAACGGCAGGTTGCAGCAGGGGCTTGGAACCGCGGCAGGGCGCACGAAAACGATCGACGAGATGGCTCTGACCAGCCTCCCGAGCGTCCGCTGTCAACCGCACCCGACAGCCAGGATCGCAGCACGTGCAGCCCTGGAACACAGGCTCCCTGCGCGGGCGAAGGAGAAAAGCATGACGGGCAACGACCAGCTCACGGCCAGGGACATCATGTCCGGCGGAGTCCAGTGTGTCGGCGCGCATCAGTCGCTCCAGGAAGCGGCAAGGATGATGCGCGACCTGAACGTCGGATGCCTTCCCATCTGCGGGGACGACAACAAACTCACGGGCCTGATCACCGACCGCGACATCGTCATCCAGTGCGACGCAGAGGGTATCGACCCTGCAACGGTCCAGGCAGGAACCCTTGCCGGTGACCTGCGATGGATCGACGCGAGCGCCGGCGCCGACGAGGCATTGCGGATGATGGAACAGCATCAGATCAAACGCCTGCCAGTCATCGACACGGAGCAGGGGCACCAACTGGTCGGCATGATCAGCGAAGCCGACCTTGCGCGCAATCTGACGGACACCCAGATCGCGGAATTCGTGACCCGGGTGTACGTCAACGCCTGATCCGGTGGCGGGTTGCGACGCCTTCCCGGTGCACGCGTCGGGGAGGACATGGATGCACATGCAAGATGCGCCGTCTCCTCCGGGGGAGGCATCCTGAGCGTATGGAGCGGCATCGGGTGGTCGTGTATCCGCCGCCTTCTGAGGGTGGTGGTCGGCGCGTGTGCCTGGACTGCCAGGACCTTGGCATCGCGTTCGACCTTCGGGACCTGATGGAGTTCCTGCGGCGTGCGGGCCTCGATCCCGACTCGATCTATCTGGACGACGAGCTGTTCGACTGGCACAGCGCAGGCCCGACAATATGGTGAGTTCCCTGCCTGACCCGGTAATTGGGATCACTTGGGGCCGGGCAGGGGACCCTAAAGGGCGGCTACCCCCGCTCTGGCGGCTACACCGCTTGCGGCCAGTGGGGAAGCCGCACCGCCAGGTTGATGATCGACACACATTCGGTTGCGGGGATCGCTCGCTCGAAAACGAATCATTCGTCGGGCCGACCGCCGCCGAACATGGTTGCCGTCAGCACGCCGGCGGCAGCACTCGGCAGCATCCTCTCGCCCCAGGAGTGCCACCGGTGTGCCGCTGGCTCAGACACCACCACCGTGATCCGTACTGTGCAGTCGCGGTGGGAGTCGGGGAGCGCAGCCGGATCCGGATTGGCGGTTACTGAGGTTTTCAGGTCGGGGTCGGTGGGGTGATGGTCAGGCTGGTTCCGGCAAGGCAGCCGTTGATGAGGCCGGGCCGGAGCTGGATGTGTCGCAGGCCGCGCCGGAGGGTCTGCGTGAGGT